>CAUDAE010000177.1 GCA_958447445.1 uncultured Collinsella sp. | reverse complement strand
CCATCTTGAAAACCATCACACGCCATCTGGCACCGCTTGCCGGCGCGGTCGAGCTCGACGGGCGGGAGATTTCCCGATGGAAGACGGCGGAGTTCGCAAGGAACCTTGCCGTTATGCTGACAGATCGACCCCGGACCGAGCTCCTCACCTGCCGCGATATCGTAGAGGCGGGAAGGCATCCCTACACCGGGCGAATGGGCACACTCTCGCCCGACGACCATAGTCGGGTCGACGAGGCCATGAAAACCGCACATGTGGAAGAGTTCGCCGAGCGCGACTTCATGCAGATAAGCGACGGGCAACGCCAGCGCGTCATGCTCGCACGAGCCATCGCGCAGGATCCGCGTGTGCTCGTGCTCGACGAGCCCACGTCGTATCTTGATATCCGCTACCAGATCGACCTGCTGCGAATACTTCGCCTCCTTGCGAAATCGCGGGATGTGGCTGTCATCATGTCCATCCACGACCGCGAACTCGCGCAGAAAAGCGCCGACAAGGTGATTTGCGTGAAGGACGGCCGGGTCTTCCGCGCCGGCGCACCCGAGGGCATATTCACGCGCGAGACGATTGGCGAGCTCTACGGTCTTCAACATGGCACCTTCAACGAGCGCTTCGGCAGCGTGGAAATTGGGCGTCCACACGGCGATGCGCACACGTTCGTCATCGCCGGCGCAGGTACGGGGTCAGCTGTGTTTCGCCAGCTCATTCGGCAGGGCAAGGCGTTCTACGCGGGCGTTCTGCACGAAGGGGACATCGACTGTGAGCTCGCGCGCGACCTGGCGACGGAATGCGTGGCCGAGCGCGCCTTCGAGCCGATCGGGGATAAAACCATAGCCCGCGCCAAAGAGCTCCTCGTCCATTGCGCGCGCCTTATTGTGTGCCCCGCCGCCTTCGGCACCATAAACGCCCGCAACGCAGAGCTCGTCGCCTTCGCACGCTCGCATGGTATCGAGGTCATGCAAGCGTGCGAACGCCTAGGCGCGGCCCAAGAAATCGTCCGCATCCCCATCTGACACTATTTCACCGCAACTTAGAAGGTGTCGGCGTATAACGCTTCACCCCAAATTAAATTGATTCGTTGAATAGACACATTCCAAATCTTTAGACTTCGTTTAATCCACAAGTGGGTATTATCACACAGTAAGCACACGTGAAAGGATATACCCATGTCGCTTACACAGTCAGCAGAGCGTGCAGCGCTCAACAAGCTCATCGATTATCTCGACGACAACCCGCAAGAAAACATCGACAAAATCATGGACCTCGTGAACAAGCTGGTCCCCAATCGCGTATTTCCTGTACAGCGAGAGGCATTCACCAATGTCATCAAGAGCCGCGGCAATTGGTATGACCTGATTATGCGTGTGTTCAGCCTTAATCCCCAGATGCGAACCAAACTGCTTAAGACCCTCATTGTCGACGCCAACCTGCTTGCTTGGCCAGAGCAGGAAAAGAACCGCGAAAAGTACCAGTGCAACGTTCCGTGGGCCATCCTGCTCGATCCCACGAGCGCTTGCAACCTGCATTGCACGGGCTGCTGGGCCGCCGAGTACGGCTACAAGCAGAATCTCTCGTTCGAAGACATCGACTCTATCGTTACGCAGGGCAAAGAGCTCGGTACGCATATCTACATCTATACCGGCGGCGAGCCGCTCGTCCGCAAGCACGACCTGATCAGAATTTGCGAAAAACATCAGGACTGCGTGTTTCTCTGCTTTACCAACTCCACGCTGATCGACGAGGCCTTCTGCGACGATATGATTCGCGTAGGTAATTTTGTCCCCGCCATCAGCGCCGAGGGCAATGAGCACACCACCGACGCCCGTCGCGGCGAGGGTACCTACGCAAAGATCGAGCACGCAATGAAACTCCTGCGCGAGCGCGACTTGCCATTTGGTATCTCCACCTGTTGGACCAGCGCCAATGCCGATACGGTTGCTACCGAGGAGAACATGGACCGGATGATCGACGAGGGAGCACTCTTCTGCTGGTACTTCCACTTTATGCCGGTTGGCCGCAATGCAACCTCCGAGCTCATGCCCACGCCCGAGCAGCGCGAGCACATGTATCACTTTATCCGCGAAATGCGTGAGAAGAAGCCGCTGTTTACGCTCGACTTCCAAAACGACGGCGAGTTTGTAGGCGGATGCATCGCCGGCGGCCGCCGCTACCTGCACATCAACGCCGCCGGAGACGTGGAGCCGTGCGTGTTCATCCACTACTCAAACGCCAACATCCACGATGTGAGCTTACTCGACGCGCTGCGCTCTCCCCTCTTTATGAAGTACTACGAAAACATGCCGTTCAACGACAACTACCTCAAACCATGCCCTATGCTCGAGAATCCCGACGTGCTGCCCAAAATGGTTGCCGAGAGTGGCGCAATGAGCACCGATCTTATCGAGAAGGAGTCACCCGAGCAGCTGCGCGAAAAGACCCAGGCTGCCGCCGAGGCATGGTCACCTGTCGCCGACCGCATCTGGAACGACTCCGACGATCCGCTATACGCCAAGCGTCACGAGGATAAGTCACAGGGTATGGCCGATAGCGACATGCACAAGTTCGAAAAGCAGGGCCGCACGCTCAAAAACGGCGATTAATGCTGTTCTACACGGCAAACGCTCAGAAATGAAGCGGAGCAGTCTCGAGGCTCATCTTCGAGGCTGCTCCGCCTTACCAT
>CAUDAE010000176.1 GCA_958447445.1 uncultured Collinsella sp. | reverse complement strand
GGGGCCGTCTTTTTTGTACGCGGCGGGGTATCATGGATGGGAAAAGCCGATAGCGGCAGCGACAGGAAAGGTGGCCACGTATGGCAGACGTCGACAACAGGAACCGTAACCGCAGGTCCAACCGAGCGGGTCAGCCCAATCCCAAGCGCGAGGCCCGTGCCAAGGCCGCCGAGCGTCACGCGGCAACTGTGTCCGAAGCGTGCGCCAAGGATATCGAGCGTTCGCTTGCTGGTGTTCGCGAGTTTGACGGTATGCCTGCCGGCTTTGTCGCGGCGATGAAGGCCAAGGCCCAAGCGGTCGACGCTGTCGAGGAACAGGTTGCCGAGGAGTCTGAGGCCGCCGAGGCCGAGACCGCTGAGGTTGCGTCCGCCGAGACCGAGGTTACGGCCGAGCCTGCGCCCGCAGAGGAGGCCACGGAGACCGAGTCCGCGCCTGCCGCCGAGGAGCCCGCTCCGGTCCTGCCTGAGGTCACCGTGCTCGATGCCTCCGCCACGCAGGCCATCTTGGACAACGGTCGTGGCTATGCGCAGTTCTGCGACATGGCCGTGCTCGCCTTTGCCTCGTTCACCAACCCGGGCGGTGGCTATATTCAGGGTTATCTGGGCCAGGAGGCCACACTGTGCGCCGATTCGTATCTGTACAACGTTCTCGATAAGCAGCGCAAATGGTACGGCGAGAACCGTCGCCGCAACATCAACTGCGAGCTTTACCGCAACCGTGCGCTGGTGGTGCCTGCGGTGCGCTTCGACCGCAACCACGTGCATGCGTATGCCGACGTGATCGTGGCCGCCGCGCCCAACGCCAAGCGCGCTCGCCAGGAGTATCGCGTGGGTGACGATGCCCTGCTGGACGCCCTGCGCGATCGCATCCGCTTTGTGCTTGCCATCTGCGACGAGCTGGGTCGCGAGAAGCTCGTGCTGGGCGCTTGGGGCTGCGACAACAACGGCTTTGACGCAGAGGCCGTGGCCGAGCTCTTCCGCAAGGAGCTCGCGTCGGGCGACTTTAAGGTCAAGCAAGTCTTCTTTGCCGTGCCTTCTACGCGCTGGGATGAGGATTTTGCCAAGTTCGAGCACGTGCTGGCAAACTTCCCCGAGCGCAACGAGGAGTCCTATGCCCAGGTTGCCGCTCGCGCTGCGGCAGCTCGCGCCGCCGAGCAGACCCAGGCTGCTACCGAGGATGATGAGGACGAGGACGATTGGCGCAAGTACCTGTAATCGGTACGTGCTGACAGATAGGTCGAGCCGGCGGGAGAGGCTGCTTCCGTCGGCTTTTTACTGAGCGAGGGGCTTACGATGAAAAACGTTCTATGCTTTGGCGACAGCAACACCTATGGTTACGATCCGGCGGGCATGCGCGACGGCACCGCGGTGCGCTATGCGCAGGATGTGCGCTGGTGCGGCGTGGCCCAACGTGACTTAGGCGAGGGCTGGCATGTAATTGAAGAAGGCCTCAACGGCCGCACGACGGTACGCGACGACATGTGCCATCTGGACACCAATCTTAACGGCATCCGCGCACTTCCGATGCTGCTCGAGGCCCATAAGCCGCTGGACGCCATTGTGATCATGCTGGGCACCAACGACTGTAAGACGGTCTTTAACGTGACAGCTTCCGATATCGCCCGTGGCGCCATGGCGCTGATTCGCGCCGTCCGCGCGTTTCCGTGGACCGACGCTGCGCCTTGTCCGCGCATTCTGCTGATGGCGCCTATCAAGATTAAGCCGCAGATCGCCGACGTATATATGACCGATTTTGACGAACATTCCGTAGAAGCCTCGGAACATTTTGGTGAGTACTACGCGCATGTGGCTGAGCAGTTTGGCTGCGACTTTTTGAATGCCGCCGACTTTGCCGAGCCGGGCGATATCGACTATCTGCATATGATGCCCGAAAGCCATGAGAGCCTGGGTCACGCCGTGGCAGCCAAGCTCCAAGAGATGCTCGGAGAGTAGCGCGACCCCAAGCCACCGCAAAGGGGACGGGCGCCTTTGCGGTGGTTTTGGACTGCGAATCTTAATACTGCCACATGTGGTTGACGGGGCCGGAGCCTTTGCCCATGTCAAAGCCGGCGGCCAGAGCGCCCGTTAGGTAGGCCTTGCCGGCGTTGACGGCGTCGGCAAGATCCATGCCCTGAGCCAGCGCGCAGGCGATGGCGGACGAGAGCGTGCAGCCGGTGCCGTGCGTGTTGTCGGTCTCGATGCGCTTGTGGCGGAACCACGTGGTGAGTGGATCTCCCAGATGGTTGCCCTCGTCATCGAGTGGTGCGGGCTCTGCTAGTACATCGTTGGCCTCGTTGACAAAATGCCCGCCCTTAACGAGGGACGCGCAGCCAAAGCGGCGGGTGAGGAGCATGGCGGCGTTTTGCTGCGTACGTTCGGAGTCAACCTCGTAGTCGAGCAGGGCCATGGCCTCGGGAATATTGGGCGTGATAACCGTCGCCAGCGGGAACAGGCGGCGGGTGAGCGCCTCGGCGGCATCCTCGGCAATCAGCCGTGCGCCCGAGGTGGCTACCATGACGGGGTCGACTACCACGTTTGTCGCGTTCCAAGCGCTCAGGCGGTCAGCGATAACATCGATAATCTCGGCAGAGGAAACCATGCCAATCTTGACGGCGTTGGGGCGGATATCGTCAAAAACGGCATCGATCTGCGCCGCGACAATATCCGGGGAGATGTTCTGCACGGCGGTGACGCCCAGGGTGTTCTGTGCGGTGATGGCGGTGATGGCCGTCTCGGCATACAGGCGGTGCGCCGTGATGGTCTTGATGTCGGCCTGAATGCCGGCGCCACCGCTGGAATCGGATCCTGCGATGG
>CAUDAE010000175.1 GCA_958447445.1 uncultured Collinsella sp. | reverse complement strand
CTTCGCCCAACAGTTTAAGCGCAGCTGCCTGCCCGATGGTCCCAAGGTGGGCTCGGTGACGCTCAGCCCGCGCGGCGATTGGCGTATGCCGAGTGACGCCAGCTCACGTTTGTGGCTTGCGCAGATCGACGCGCTCAATCCGATTGACTAAGGTTGGCTAAATTGAACCAATACGGGGGTTGCAAGCGTTACACTTTTGCAATCTGATGGCCCGTATCGCGCGGCGCTCTTGTCGGAGCGCCGCGTTTTTCATATCGAAAGGTGGCACCATGCAAGCATCGCAGCGTCTCGACCGCTTTGGCGCGGAGGTCTTCGCCTCGCTCAACAACAAACTGCTCGCGCTGAAGGCTCAGGGCAAGACCATTTACAACATGAGCGTGGGCACGCCCGACTTTAAGCCGTACGACCACGTGGTCGAGGCGCTCACGCAGGCAGCCCAAGATCCCGAGATGTGGAAGTACGCCCTGCGCGACCTGCCCGAACTCAAGCAGGCCGTGTGCGATTACTATGAGCGTCGCTTTGGTGTCTCCGGCATTACGCCGTCCATGGTGCAGTCGTGCAACGGCACGCAGGAGGGCGTGGGCCATTTGGGCCTGGCCCTGCTCGATCCGGGTGACACCATTTTGGTTCCCGATCCGTGCTACCCGGTCTTTGAGGCGGGTGCCAAGATCGCCGATGCCAAGCTCGAGTACTATCCGCTGGTTGCCGAGCACAATTACCTGCCCTATGTGGCGGGCATCGATCCCGAGGTGGCCGACCGTGCCAAGTACATGATCGTGTCGCTGCCCGCCAACCCGGTGGGCTCGGTGGGCACGCCCGAGATCTACGAGGAGATTATCGCTTTTGCCCGCGAGCACGACCTGCTGATCGTTCACGACAACGCATACTCGGACATCGTGTTCGACGGCGAGCCGGGCGGCAGCTTCTTGCAGTATCCCGGCGCGCTCGAGGTAGGCGTTGAGTTCTTCTCGCTCTCCAAGTCGTTTAACGTCACCGGTGCGCGTATCGGCTTTTTGGTCGGCCGCGAGGACGTGGTCTCTGCCTTTGCCAAGCTGCGCAGCCAGATCGACTTTGGCATGTTCTTCCCGATCCAGAAGGCCTCCATCGCGTGCCTTAATGGCCCGCGCGATGAGGTCGAGGCGCAGCGTCTGAAGTACCAGGAGCGCCGCGATGCCCTGTGCGACGGTCTTGAGGGTCTGGGCTGGGAGCGACCCAACGCGCATGGCTCTATGTTTGTGTGGGCCAAGCTTCCCGGTGGTCGCACCGATTCCATGGCGTTTTGCGAGGAGCTCATGGAGAAGGCCGGCGTTGTGGTGACGCCGGGTGCGAGCTTTGGTCCTTCGGGCGAGGGGCACGTGCGCATGGCGCTGGTCTTACCGCCCGACCAGATCGCTTTGGCTGTCGAGGCCATTCGCGAGGCGGGCCTGTATTAGAAAGCTCTTTCGGCTCGTCAATAGCTCGAAACCGATTTCGTGCAGTTATTTTACGAATCCTGCAGACAATTTCGGTAAACGGTCGACTTTTGGCTGCGAATAGGAGCATAATCAAAGTCCCGATTGGATGTATTGGGATTACGACAAGCCGCTCGGGTCGTTCCCGGGCGGCTTGTTTGTGGAGAGAGATGGGAGTTTCTAATGGTTAACGAGAAGAAGGTCGCTATTGTCGGCTGCGGTTTCGTCGGTTCGTCTTCGGCGTTCGCGCTGATGCAGAGCGGTCTGTTCTCCGAGATGGTCCTCATCGACGTGGACAAGAACCGCGCCGAGGGTGAGGCCCTGGATATCGCGCACGGCATGACGTTTGCCGAGCCGATGAAGATCTACGCCGGCGATTATTCCGATGTCGCCGACGCCGCCATGATCGTCGTCACCGCCGGCGCTGCCCAGAAGCCCGGTGAGACCCGCCTGGACCTGGTCAATAAGAACGTCAGCATCTTTAAGTCCATTATCCCCGAGATTAAGAAGTCCGGCTTCGACGGTATTCTGCTCATCGTCTCCAACCCGGTCGATGTTCTGACCTACGCCGCCATCAAGATGTCCGGCCTGCCCGAGGGCCACGTCATCGGTTCCGGCACTGTGCTCGACACCGGCCGCCTGCAGCAGATGCTTGGTGCCCACGTCGAGGTTGACCCGCGCGATGTCCAGGCCTATGTCATGGGCGAGCACGGCGACTCCGAGTTTGTCGCTTGGTCCAGCGCTCAGGTTGCCGGCGTTCCGCTGAACACCTTCTGTGAGCTTCACGGCCACCTGGAGCATGAGGCTGCCGAGAAGCGCATTGCCGAGGACGTCAAGAACTCCGCCTACACCATCATCGAGAAAAAGCACGCCACCTACTATGGCGTCGCCATGGCCGTCAAGCGCATCTGCACCGCCGTCATGCGCGATGAGCAGACCGTTCTGCCTGTCTCCTCGCTCATGGTGGGCGAGTATGGCCTGTCCGATCTTGCCATCTCCATGCCGTCCGTCGTTGGCCGCGACGGCGTTGTCTGCCGCGTCCCCGTGCCGCTGAACGATGACGAGCAGCATGAGCTCACCGTCTCCGCCAAGGCCCTCAAGGACATCATCGACAGCGTCGATTTCTCCTGCTAAATCAAGCTCGCTGGAGCGAAAAGCTACAATGAAGGCGTCCGGGTCCACACGGCCCGGGCGCCTTTTTGGTGCAAAGTAACCTGACCCCAATGCACCATAGTTGATGGGAGGGCCATGTCGGATTCGCCTAATTTTTTGACCTATGCCCAGACGGCGTTTGATCCGTTTGAGGAGCGGCCGTTCTGCGCGGTGGATAGCCTTGTCTTTGCGTGGTTGTCCTATTTGCGTTTGCCGGGTGATATGGCGGAGCTG
>CAUDAE010000174.1 GCA_958447445.1 uncultured Collinsella sp. | reverse complement strand
GCACCGCTAGGACGGCCGAGATTGCCTGCATTGGCCGGAATCTCGGGTGCATACAGCACGATAGTGAACATGGATCTCCTTGGGTCAGAACGAAAAACCACCACGAAGGGCACCTTCGTGGTGGTTTGGCGGTTGTGTAGGCGGAAAAATGCCCGCTTGGATAAACCTAGGCGCGGTGCCAGTCGGTCAGGCAGGCATCGAGGGAGGCGATGAGCGCATCCTTGTCCATGTGACGGCCGATGATGCACAGGCTCGTCATGCGGTCGCCCGTCTCGTCGTCCCAAATCTGCATGATTTCGGGGTTCTCGTCGATGATCTTCTGCTTCTCGCCCTCGGGCGCCGAGTCGACAAACAGGCCGTTCTCCATCAGGCGCATCTGGTGGCCGGCCTGCTCAAACATGTAACACATGTCCGGATCGCCGGTCTGCCACAGCGGACCCTTGACGCGAATGACCTCGTCGGGCCACTCCTGCTCAACAAAATTGGTGAACTTCTGCAGGTCAAACGGCTTGCGGCGCGAGTAAACAAAGGTCTCGATGTCGTACTCGAGCACCTCGGGGTCGTCGTGCTCCTCGGGATGCTCCATGGCCTCGATCCAGGCGGCGGAGTTGTAGGCGCGCATAAAGTCGAAGCGGTCGGTGTCGAGCAGTTCCTCCATGGGGACCTCTCCGTTTTGAGCCTCGACAATCACGGCGTCCTTCTGCAGGCTGCGCACGATAGCCTTGAGCTCGGCGATCTGCTCGGGGCTCACGGTATCAGTCTTGTTGAGGACCAGCGTGGAGCAGAACTCGATCTGCTGGATGAGCAGGCTCTCGATGTCGTCCTCGTCGATATCCTCGGCCAGCAGGTCGCGACCGCCGTTGAACTCGTCGTACATGCGAGCGCAGTCAACCACGGCCACGATGTTGTCGAGCGCGAGCTTGGGCTCGCCGCCCACCTTGGCCTCGTCGCAGAAGCTCGAGATGGTGTAGGCGATGGGGATAGGCTCGCAAATGCCCGATGCCTCGATGATGATGTAATCGAAGTTGCCCGAATCGGCGATGCCCTGCAGCTGGTTGGCCAGGTCATCCGAAAGCGTGCAGCAGATGCAGCCGTTGGTGAGCGGGATGAGGTCGTCGGTCTCGGAAAGGCCGCCGTCGGCGATAAGGCTGGCGTCGACGTTGATCTCGCCGATGTCGTTGACGATCACGGCGGCGCGGATGCCGCCGTCGTTGGCGAGGATGTGGTTGAGCAGCGTGGTCTTGCCGGCACCGAGGTATCCGGTAAGCATGATGATCTTCACGGGTTTGTTGGGCATGTGCCCTCCTTTGTTAGACATGGCTTACAGTTGAATCTTATGCCAAACGCCTGCTCTTATACCCACGCGCCGGCAAATAACACAAGCTACTCCCAGGCTCCCCATACATCGGGGCAATAACCGACGGTGGCCTGTTTGCCGTTGCGCACGATGGGCTCGGCTAGAACCTGCTGGTTCCCGAGCAGCTTGTCGAAGCGCTGACTAGGGGTGAGGTGCTGGATGAGTGCGAGCGTCTCCTCGTCCTTGGCCTTGGGGTTGAGCAGCTTGTCGATACCGCCGACCGCCTGCATCACGCTCGTGAGCTCGCCCTTGCTCATCTCCTTTTCCTTAAGGTCAATAAACTGCACCTTAATGCGGCGCTCCTTAAAAAAGCGCTGCGCCTTCTTGGTATCGAAGGACTTTTTGGTGCCAAAAATCTGCACGTTCATGTATTTGTTCCGCCGTTCTACCTGATGAAGTTGGTCGTTGCTCGATCTGCCTCGGGTGCGTTGATGCCGGCGGCCTGTCCTGCCTCGATACAGCGAAGGAGCCAGGCCATGTTTTTGCCGATGTTGCGCATGGTGGCAAGGCCCTCGGCGTCCCCATTGGCGTCGCCGGGCACGCGACCAAACACGTTGTTCCAGTACGTGGAGGCGACCACGGGCATCTGGTTGATGGTGAAGTACTTGTTGAGCACATCGAAGGTGGTCGATGTACCGCCGCGACGGGCGACGGCGACGGCAGCGCCCGGCTTGTGTGCAAAGGCTTTGCCTCCGGCATAGAAGGCGCGATCGAGGGCCGAAAGGATGCGTCCGCTGGGGTGCGCATAGTAGACGGGTGAGCCAAAGACAAAGCCGTCTGCCTGCTCGGCGGCAGCGATGAGCTTGTTCACCACGTCATCGTCAAAGGTGCAGCGACCGCCAAGTTTGCCACACTGGCCGCAACCGATGCAATCGCGAATGGGCTTGGCGCCCAGCTGAAACACCTCGGTATCAATGCCTTCGGCATTGAGTTGCTCGGCGACCTCGGCGAGTGCGCGGGCGGTGTTGCCGTTTGCCTTGGGGCTGCCATTGACCAAAAGAACCTTCATCACAAACTCCCTCTGCTTTTGGTGACTTCTGCAGAGGATTATCGCACGATGGGGGAGGCGGCGCGGGCGCGGTGCTAATCCAGTTTGGTACCTGGCACCTGCACGGCTTTCCCGAGCAGCGCTTTGAGCTCGTTCAAAATGGAAACGGGCTGACGGTCGACGCCGTCCAGATGGAGCGTGGCCACACGAATGGGCGGCTGATATTCAAGCGAGCCGATGAGCACGGGAGAGCCCAGGAACCGTTCGATGTCGCTTGCAATATCGTCGATTGCCTCGGGGCCGAGCTCATCGAAGAGTGCCACGAACATCGGCCCCGTCGAGCGGAACAGGCGGCCCTTGCCGCGCGAACAATCCATGAGGCAGGTGGCGCTTTCGGCGAGCACGCGGTCGCCTGCATCGAATCCAAAGCGGGCATTGACCTCGGCGATATCGTCGACCTTAATGGCAATAAAGCCTGCCTCGTGCGGCACACGGCGCATCTCT
>CAUDAE010000173.1 GCA_958447445.1 uncultured Collinsella sp. | reverse complement strand
CAAAGTAGTACTCCACTAGTTCGCGAAAAGAAAGATAGGTGGCGGCCTGAAGTGCGCAAAGCTCAACGCCAACAATGAAGATGCCATCTTTGAGCTCTATAAAGCGTGAGTTCGAGAATCGTTTTGAAGAAACGTGGCATTGACAGTTCATTGCATAGCGCGCATTCCTGCGATCAAACACCATCACCTCGAGGGAATCATTTGCGTCGAGGGAAACATCATGTTTGGTGAGCCATTCTGCGGCTGCGTCAAGGAACGTTCCGGTGGGACATGATCCGTAAATCGCGGCAGGGCTACAGGACTCGATGCCTTTCGCAGACACCGAATGCGCGGCCTGGTAGACCGCTTTTGCAGTGGTATGTGACAATACGATACTCATGATATATATCGTGTCAGCTAATGCCGTGTTGACGGCGCTGAGTGGAAAAGCCGTTTTAGAGGTCTAACCAAATGCTGTCCAAAAGCTTGACGCAATTATGAGTTGGTATGCCCTAAATAAAAGTTTTCGCAGCTTAGCTATAGCATATAAATACTCAATTGCCGCACATTTGATATCGATGCATCACCATCCGGCAACGAATTACGTGTCGGGAATTGGCCGAAATCGTTCGCAATGAGTGTTCAGAATTTGTGATGGCAAATCTATCTGTGGAACGTAGGGCGGCCCCACTGCGGGGTTTCCCGCTGCGAGACCGCTCGTGATCTACGCCGGGGTTTGTCGCAGGCGTTTCTACTTGGCGAATAGGTTCTTGAGGTTGAACTCGGCTTGGACGGTGCGGAGCATGAGGTCGGTGTCGTCCAGGCCCAGATGCTGCTCGTTGGCGTCGGCGGCGAGGGTTCCACGGCGGCGCGCCCAGTTCTCGAGCGCGGCGGGGGCGGATTCGCGGGGGAGCGAGCGGACGTCGGCATCCAGGCTGCGGCAGATCTGGCGCGAGTCGATGACGATGATCTTGCCGGCGCGGCGTGCCTCGGCGTAACCGTCCAGATGAATTTTGAACCAGCTGTCCTCGAACGCGGCGTTATGCGCCATGTACGGGTACTTCTTCATAAGCTTGAGCAGCTGCTTCTGC
The DNA here is from genome assembly GCA_958447445.1 of uncultured Collinsella sp. Lineage (GTDB taxonomy): Bacteria > Actinomycetota > Coriobacteriia > Coriobacteriales > Coriobacteriaceae > Collinsella. Next base: position 1,800 of record CAUDAE010000173.1, on the reverse strand, counting down.
AGTTCCTTGTTCTCGCGGAAGGGCGTTTTGCCGTCGATGTCGTCCCAGGTGATGTGGTGGATATTCGACAGCGGCACGTCCTCGCCGCGATAGATGTCGGGCAGGCCGCAGTAGTGTGCCTCGGCGTCGTGCGGGACGGCGTCGCTGGTGAGCTCCATGATCTCCCAGCCCACGTTGATGATGTAGCCGCGCTCGGGTGCGCGGCCGGTGGTCTCGATGTCGATGCCGAGCACCGTGCCCTGGATGGGCTTGCGGGCGTAGGCGACACCGAGCGCATCGCGGTCGCCGCGGATCTCGCGCATGACGGACGCGGCGGTGCGCTTTTGCATCTTGCCGATGGCGGCGCAGGTGTCGGCGTCGGACAGACCGCGCGAAAGCGTTGCGGGCGTCACGTTGCGCAGCCGCGCCTCGCCAATCTGGTCGCACAGGTCGCGGTTTCGGTCGGCCAGGTCGCGCACGGTGGCAAAGTCGAAGCCGGGGTCGCCCTCGGCGGTAAAGTACTCGGTCTCGAGCACCTTGAGGGCCTCTTCGCCTTTCTGACGTTCGGATTCCATGGCGCCGTGATCGCCATAGATAAACATGGGAATAAACGGCTGGCGCTCGTATTCGAGTGCTTGTGAAACGTTCATAGACTGCTCCTTGGACGGGCCGCGTCGCGCGGCTCGGTGGCATTGAGTTATGGCGAGATGATAGTTTGCCATGGGCAACTATTGGCATCGCGCCTAGGACAACTACAATACCCTAGTTGACCGCTAGGACTTTTACAATGCTGCCGAAAGACACGAAAGGTTCCATCCTTCATGGATTTGCTGATTGATATTTTGCTCGACGCTGGCAAGGACACGCTGTCGCTGGTGCCGTTTTTGTTGGTGACGTATCTGGCCCTCGAGACCTTGGAGCACGTTGCGGGCGACAGCGTTAACGGCGCCATCAAGCGTGCCGGTGCCGCGGGCCCCGCGGTTGGCTCGTTGCTGGGCATGGTGCCGCAGTGCGGCTTTTCGGCCATGGCGGCCACGCTGTATGCCGGTCGCGTCGTGACCTTGGGCACGTTGGTGGCGGTGTTCCTTTCGACCTCCGATGAGATGCTGCCGCTGTTGCTCGCAGAGCAGGTGCCCGTGCAGACTATGGCGATGCTTTTGGCTCCGAAGGCACTGATCGCGCTGGTCACGGGCTTTATCGTGGACGCCGCCATTCGCGGCCTGCGTCGTAACGCTCGCGCGCATGCGGCGATTCGCCGTACCGTGCTGGGAACCGCGGCCAACCCGGCCCACGTGAACTGCGCGCACGACGACCACACTGGCGGTGACATCATCGACGAGGTGGCCGAGGCGGGCGTGAGCGCCGACCACATCCACGAGCTGTGCGAGCGCGACCATTGCGGTTGTGATGAAGACGAGGACGAGCACGAACACGGACACGGACATGGCCACGATCACGGTCATGAGGGCGATCATGAACACCATCATGGCCACGGTCACCCCCACTCACACGAAGGTGCGCCCGTCCTGTCGATTATCCGCAGCGCGATCTCGCACACCGTGCAGGTATCGATTTTTATTTTCCTGGTGACGCTGGTCCTAGTCGCCGTACTCGAGACCTTCGGCGAGTCCGCAATCGAGCAGTTCCTGCGCGGCAACGAGACGCTTGCGGTCCTGGGCTCGGCGCTTGTTGGGCTGATCCCCAACTGCTCGGCCAGCGTCGTCATCACACAACTGTACCTGGAAGGCGCGCTGCAGCTGGCCCCGATGCTCGCCGGCACGCTCATCTCTGCCGGTGTGGGCTACCTGGTGCTGTTCCGCA
>CAUDAE010000172.1 GCA_958447445.1 uncultured Collinsella sp. | reverse complement strand
GCCGGCGTGAGCTTGCAGCCCATGCTGCTCACGATTTTTGGCACTGTCGTGCTCAGGGTGATCTGGGTGTTTGCGATTATGCCGTTCGATCCGTCGCTTGAGCACCTGCTGCTTGTCTACCCCGTAACCTGGGTAATCACCGCCATGATGTTCACCGTCTACCATCACAGCGGCAACTGGCTCGGCCGCGCCACCGCCTAATGATCCCTTTGGGCGGAGGAAAACGGATCATTGCTCTCCGTCGTGATGTCGATGATTCGCTTCACTCCGTCCCCTTCGAATCAATTTGTATTCGATGCCTTGGCGGGCCAGGAGGCCTTCGTCGAAGTAGTGCTTGACGGGGCGCATTTCGGTGACTAAGTCCGCGAGGTCGGCCAACGGCAGCAGCCCGCGGCCGGTGAGCACGATCTCCGTGGTGGCGGGCTTTATCGCAATCAGTTCCTCGACATCTTCTCGCGCCCCAAAGCAGCCGTCTTCTTACCCTTGCCATCGCCCGTATAGATCTGAGCCTTGCCGACTTCCAGTGATGCCATCTCTGTCCTTTCGTGCCCGGCGTCGGTTTATCACCGCTCGGGTTGGGTATTCTAGAAACCATTATCAACCCCAGTAGATGGAGTTCAAGCAGATGGAGATGGATGACAACAAGCGTAGACGGAATATGATTCTCTACGTGCTCATCGCCTTCGTCGTCTACCTCGTGCTCTCGACCGTTCTGTTCCCCAACATCGGTCACACGCAGCAGATTACGAAGACCGATTACTCGACGTTTGTCAAAGCGCTCGATAAGAAGAGCGTCGACAAGGTCGAGTACAACACGGACGATTACACGATTTATTACACTAAGAAGGGCGAGGACGAGAACATCGCCTACAAGACGACCGGTGTGCCGAATGATGCGGGCTTTACCGATCGCGTGCTTGAGTCTGGCGCTTCGCTGGAGTCGGTTGTTCCCGATAAAAACTCGGGTTTGATGACCTACTACCTGCTCACGCTCATTCTTCCTATGGCGATTTTCTTCCTCATCGGTTGGTGGCTCAACCGCCGCATGAAGAAGGCTATGGGCGATGACGGCCCGTCGATGAACTTTGGCGGTGGCGGTTTTGGCGGCGGCGGACTGGGTAAGTCCGGCGCGCGCGTGATCGCCTCCAAGGACGTGGGCGTTACCTTTAAGGATGTCGCCGGCCAGGAAGAGGCCAAGGAGTCTCTCAAGGAGGTCGTCGACTTTCTGGAGAAACCGCAGCGCTACGAGGAGATCGGCGCCAAGCTGCCGCGCGGTGCTCTCCTTGTTGGTCCTCCGGGTACCGGTAAGACCCTGCTTGCCAAGGCTGTTGCCGGCGAGGCTGGTGTTCCGTTCTTTAGCATTTCGGGCTCTGAGTTCGTCGAGATGTTCGTCGGCCGCGGCGCTGCTAAGGTTCGTGACCTTTTTAAGCAGGCCAAGGAAAAGGCCCCTTGTATCGTCTTTATCGATGAGATCGATACCATCGGTAAGAAGCGCGATGGCGGCGGCTTTAGTGGCAACGACGAGCGCGAGCAAACGCTCAATCAGCTGTTGACCGAGATGGACGGCTTCGACAACCACAAGGGTATAGTCGTCCTCGCTGCCACCAACCGCCCCGACAGTCTCGATCCGGCGCTGCTGCGCCCCGGTCGATTTGACCGCCGCATCCCCGTCGAGTTGCCCGATCTGACCGGCCGTAAGAACATCCTCGAGCTCCACGCCAAGAGCGTGAAGACCCAGCCGCCGATCGATCTGACCGCGATTGCCCGCGCCACGCCCGGTGCCTCGGGTGACGAGTTGGCCAATATCATCCACGATGGCGCCCTGCGCGCCGTTCGCGAAGGTCGCAAGCGTGCAACCCAGGACGACTTCGAGGAGTCGGTGGAAGTTGTCATTGCCGGCCAACAGCGTAAGTCCACGGTGCTTTCCGACCACGAGAAGCAGGTCGTTTCCTACCACGAGATCGGCCATGCCATCGTCGCTGCTCGCCAAAAGGGTTCCGCGCCGGTTACCAAGATCACCATCGTGCCGCGCACGAGCGGCGCTCTTGGCTATACCATGCAGGTCGAGGAGGACGAGCGCTTCCTGACGACGCGCCAGGAGGTCTTGGACAAGCTCGCCGTCTACTGCGGCGGCCGTGCGGCCGAGGAGCTCATCTTTGGCGAGATGACGACCGGTGCCGCCAACGATATCGAGCAGGCCACCAAGCTCGCCCGCAATATGGTGACTCGCTTTGGTATGTCCGACGAGTTTGGCATGATGGCGCTCGGTACCGTGCAGAACTCGTATCTCAACCAGGACACGTCGCTCACCTGCGCCCCCGGTACGGCCGAGCGTGTGGACGCGATTGTCGCTAAGCTGATCGAGGACGCACACGATCGCGCTCTGCAGATCCTCAAGGAGAACAAGTTCAAGCTCCATGAGCTGGCTCGTTATCTGTACAAGAAGGAGACCATCACGGGCGAGGAGTTCATGAACCTCCTCACGCGTGAGAATCCGCTGATGCCCAAGCAGCAGTAAAGCCGCGGCCGATCCAGTAAACGCCGACGCCCCATTTGAGCAGCTTTCTCAAATGGGGCGTTTTGCTTGAGAGGGATGGAAATGAAGATCGTGGTGAGCGCCTGCTTGATGGGCGAGAGCTGCAAGTATAACGGGCTCGACAACTACCATCGCGAGTTGGTCGAGGCCTGCGAGCGTACAGGGACCGAGGTCCTCTTGGTGTGCCCTGAGGTCTTTGGGGGCCTGCCCACGCCGCGCAAGTCGTCCGAGATTGTGAACGGAGAGGTTCGTACCTGCGAGGGCATCTCGGTCGATCGCGAATTTCGCCTGGGTGCCCAACGAGCGCTCGATATGTGCGAGCAGGCGGGCGGGCCGGAAGAGATCGCCGCGTGCATCCTGCAGGACCGTAGTCCCTCGTGCGGCGCGGGTCGCAGCTCCGCCGGAACATTCAGCGGCACCCTTACG
>CAUDAE010000171.1 GCA_958447445.1 uncultured Collinsella sp. | reverse complement strand
CCTGCTGACGAGGCCGGTGTGCTGGAGCGCGGGCTGGGCTCGCTCGATGTCCGCATGCAGGCACATTTCGACCGCGCACGTGCGCTGGCCGAGTATCTGGCCGCCAATGAGATGGTGCGCAACGTGCGCTATCCCGGGCTGAGCTCGCATCCCGACCATGCGGCTGCAACGGGAATCCTTGAGCACGGCTTTGGCCCGGCAGTTGAATTTGACCTTATCGAGCGTAGCGCGGGCAAGCTGTTCGATGCTTTGCCCGGGGAGTTTCGCACATCGCCCGCCGGCGGCGCAACGACGCGCCTTTCGGCTCCACGCGGCAAGCAGGGGAGCACCATCCGTCTCTTCGCCGGAAGCGATGACCCCTTGATCGTGGCCGCCACCCTAGACAATGCCCTCCGTAAATTAGCTACTCTTTGATGCTGGCGATGAGGGCGTCGGCTTTGGTGGCAATGACGTTGTTGATGTCGGCCTGCAGCTCTTCGTAGACCGCTATGGCTCGCTCTCCGGCGGGGGTGAGGGTGGATCCGCGGGCGCCGTCGCGCTCGATGAGCTTGCAGCCCAGCTGACCTTCGGCCTCGTTCACGATGCGCCAGGCCTTGGAATACGCCATGCCCATGCTCTTGGCGGCGCGGTTGAGCGAGTGCTCGCGGGCAATACCCTGCAGCAGCAAGACGCAGCCGTGGCCGAACACGCCCGGCAAATCCTTGTCGCACGCTTGAATGACCAACTTTGCCGTCGTCTTGTACTTCATACGCTCCACGTCTCCCCGCTAAAGTGTTTGCTGGGCAAACGCAAAGCATGCGTCAAACCCTCGTGTGCTCTTCTTAAATCATGCATTGTAGCAGTCAAAGTGCGTTAAGATACTTCCCCAGTATTGGGCGCCCAAGGTTGGGCTGGGTCCTACGAGGCCTGCAGCCGACCGGTCGCATGGAAAAAGGAGAAACATGGCTACGTTCTTTCCCGGTGAGTCCCACACGTTTTCGGAGTATCTGCTGGTCCCTGGTTACTCGTCCTCGCAGTGCATCCCCAACAACGTCTCTCTTAAGACGCCGCTAACCCGCTTTAAGCGCGGTGAGAAGCCGGCAATCACCCTGAACATCCCCATGGTTTCCGCCATCATGCAGTCCGTCTCGGGCGTCGATATGGGTGTCGCGCTCGCTACCGAGGGTGGCCTGTCCTTCATTTACGGTTCCCAGAGCGCCGAGTCCGAGGCCGCTATGGTCAAGGCCGTCAAGGATCACAAGGCCGGTTTCGTTCAGTCCGATTCCACGCTGACCCCCGACATGACCATGGAGCAGGTCATTGAGCTCAAGGAGAAGACCGGTCACTCCACCATGCCGGTTACCGACGACGGCACTCCCAAGGGTAAGCTCCTGGGCATCGTCACCAGCCGTGACTATCGCCCCAGTCGCGATGACCACCAGACGAAGGTCTCCGAGTTCATGACCCCGCGTGAGCAGCTCATCGTGGGCGACAAGAACATCAGCCTCAAGGTTGCCAACGACGTCATCTGGGACAACAAGCTCAACGCCCTGCCCATCGTCGACGACAACGATCACCTCATGGGCATCGTCTTCCGCAAGGACTACGACAGCCACAAGACCAACCCCAACGAGCTGCTCGATAACGACAAGCGCTACATGGTCGGCGCCGGTATCAACACCCGCGACTATGCCGAGCGCGTGCCGCTGCTCATCGAGGCCGGCGCCGATGTCCTGTGCATCGACTCCTCCGAGGGCTTCAGCGAGTGGCAGAAGCGCACCATCGAGTGGATTCGCGCCAACTACGGCGAGGACGTCAAGGTCGGTGCCGGCAACGTCGTCGACGCCGAGGGCTTCCGCTTCCTGGCCGACTGCGGTGCCGACTTCATCAAGGTCGGTATCGGCGGCGGCTCCATCTGCATCACCCGTGAGACCAAGGGCATCGGCCGTGGCCAGGCTACCGCGCTGATCGACGTCTGCCGCGCTCGCGACGAGTACTACGAGGAGACCGGTGTCTACGTGCCCGTGTGCTCCGACGGCGGTATCGTCTACGACTACCACATGACGCTCGCCCTGGCCATGGGTGCCGACTTTATGATGCTGGGCCGCTACTTCGCTCGCTTTGACGAGAGCCCGACCGAGCGCGTCAACGTCAACGGCCAGTACATGAAGGAGTACTGGGGCGAGGGTTCTGCGCGTGCCCGCAACTGGCAGCGCTACGACCTGGGCGGCGCTGCGAAGCTCAGCTTCGTCGAGGGCGTCGACTCCTACGTTCCCTACGCCGGCTCCCTCAAGGACGGCGTGGGCGGCACGCTCTACAAGGTCAAGTCCACGATGTGCAACTGCGGCGCTCTCTCGATCCCCGAGCTCCAGGAAAAGGCACGCCTGACCCTGGTCAGCTCCACCTCCATCGTCGAAGGCGGCGCTCACGACGTAGTCGTGAAGGACTCCCAGCAAAGCGTCAGCTACCGCTAAGCGGCTTTCCCAAGCACCGCACCTTGCCGTTCAAACCATCGCTCGCGTACCAAAGTACGCGGCGCTCCTCTTTCACGGCAATCTGCGGCACCTGGTAAACCCGATCATGCTTGGGCGGGTAACAATTAGCGGTTGATTCACAACCACGTTATTTAGATAAAGCGAGATGCCTGCAAGTCGCAGGCATCTCGCTTGTCGTATTTGCTATCATCAGTCAAGTTAACCTTAGGGTCGGTCGGCTTAGCTTTGTTTGCTACAAGTTCCGCACGCAAAGAAGAGCACTTAATGTGCTCTTCGTCTTGCGCAGGACTGTCCGCAGTAGCGAATAAAGCTAAGCCGACCGACCCCAGCTAAGATTAAAGGAGCTGATATGTGCGATTGCACAGATCATAAGGACGAGATTCCTGTCTACGACGCGCAGGCCATTGAGTCCCGGTGGATGAAGGCCTGGGAGGACTCCAACCTCTTTGCCGTCGACACCGACGACAACAAGCCCAAGAAGTACGTGCTCGAGATGTTCCCGTATCCGTCGGGCGACCTGCACATGGGCCACGCGCGCAACTATACCATCGGCGATGCCATGGCCCGTCAGGCCCGCATGCGCGG
>CAUDAE010000170.1 GCA_958447445.1 uncultured Collinsella sp. | reverse complement strand
ATATCGGACACAGGGGCCGCAAGGGCCCTTACACCAACTTTCTCGACACTACCTTAAACTGGCGGAGAGCTGGGGATGTCCGGGCATGCTACGCATGCCCTCCGGCTTCAAAGCCTGGCGGCTTTTCGCCCACGGGCTACAAACGCTTTCGCGTTTGCTTAACGCCCGTGCCCTCTCGGGTTCGAATCCCCAGCCTCCTTTCTCCGCACAAAAAAAGGGCCCCCAATGGGACCCTTCTTTAAAGTTAAACTGGCGGAGAGCTGGGGATTCGAACCCCAGATGCCCTTTTGGGGCATACTCGCTTAGCAGGCGAGCACCTTCGGCCTCTCGGTCAGCTCTCCGTAACAGCCGTTCTATAGTAACCAAACAGCCGAGGATGGGCAAGAGGAAATTTTCTAATTGCCTAGCATCCTTTCCCCCTTGGAGGCTTCGCCTACCCCAGCGAGCGGTTGAGGGAGCCGAGCTCGTCGTTGCCCATGGTGCGCCACATTTGGAAGATGCAACCGCGTGCCAGGAAAAAGAAGCCGTTGTCGACCAGTTGCACAGCGGCATCTGCCAGCTGATTCGTCACGGCGGACACTGGCGGCAGCTCGAGTCCAGCCTTGCGGATGGTCTCGACCGCTTCCTCGAACGTCGGAGGCTCGCTGACGCCCATCTCGTTCATAAGGCCCTGCATTTCTTCCAGCGCGCTGCTGCCCGACTCCTCGCCGCGCGGCACCAGGCGATAACATGCCAGCGCCAGCTCGAGCTGGTCGCAGTTCCAGTAGGCGAATGCCAGGCGATAGAACAGGTAACCGATCGAAGGCCGGTCGCTGGCAATGCGCAGGCCGTGGCGCGCTACCTCGATAATCTCGTCATAGCGCTCCAGGCGTGCTAGCACGTTGATCAGGGCAAAGTGGGACTGCATGGACGAGCGCGCCAAATCGTAGAGACGGCGCACCTCGGGCAGCGCACGCTCAAAGTCCTCTTGTTCGGCGTAAAAGCTGCAGATCTCGTGCTGGGCAAAATACAGCGCATCCGGAGCGCGAAGGATACGCACGGAACGGTCCTCTTCCATCACCGGCAGCACCATGCGCACCAGCTGGTTGTCGCAGAACTGGGTCTGCACCGGGCCCGTCGCCAAAAGCTCGGCAACCGTACACTTGGCTTCCAGCTCCTCGACAAGGCGAGAAAAGCCCTCGAAAGCACCAGCTCGGTCAACTTTGGATTGCTCGCGCAGCTCGACGACACGGGCGACATACGGATCGTTGTCCTCCTCCATGACCTCAAGCTCGTCAGCCGTATCAGCGAGCAGCAGATCGCGAAGCGCAGGCGGCAATGGACGATGGTCATCGCGTGGTCGGGCGTGAACCTCTGCAGGCTCAATCATGTCCGGCGCATCTGCCTCATATGCCTCGAGCAAATGCTTGCAGGGCATGTCGTCCATATCCATGCTCTCAAGATCCTTGGCGACAGAAACGCAATCGGCCAGATAGGCCGCACGGCCAAAGGAATACGTTTCAACAACGCGCTCGCCCTGCTCGCCGTCGGGAGCCGCAATCTGCACGTAGCAGCGCGTGATGCGAGTGCCCGAAGCAAAGCAAGCCGCCGCGAGTGTAAGCGCAATACGCGCATCGTGCTCGGTGGCCCATGTTGCGCGCTTAGGCTCATCCACCTCGCGCCAGGCGTCATCTTGAGCATCGTATTCGCGCTGCGGCATAGCATCGACAACCGTGCGGCCAAATCGCACCAGCATGATGCCCTCGGCGACGTTCGCTCGATAGGTGTAGTCGAGCCGCGTGACCACGTTGAGCGCTTCTACGATACGTGCAAAGCGGGTGCGAACGTCCCACTCGCCACCCGGCTGGCACGCAACCGTCCCCGGCTTGGCCCACGGGTTGTCATTCGACAGCGTTTCGAGCAAGCGAGGAACGTCGTTTGTCGTCTTGCTGATATGCCATAGGTCAAAGAGCGAGCAGCCCTCAAAGCTTGGCGACGAGGCAACGGGGCCCAACCCTGCCCCAATACGCTCAAGGATGCCCGATAGGCGGTTCAGGCGGCACTCGACGACAAGCAGGGTATCGATCTCGTCCTGGTCCAGCAGGCTACGGTCAAAATTGAGATAGAAGAGCCTGGAGCGATCGATGCGCGCCAGGCTCATTTCGGTTTTGGCCGCGATGGTACGCAGGCGAGGCAGATTAACTTCGCCCATCAAAGCGGCGGCATAGCGCTCAATGCCACTTGGATTATCTGTATGGTCAATGCGGTAGAGCAACGTTTCGATTGCATCGGGCAGCGGCGTGGAATCAAAACCCAGCAGTACCTCAACCGGCTCGGGGAGTTTTACAAGTTTGATCTTGTCGACAGCATTTTTCATGCCTTCATCGAGTCCGTCACCGTCTGCCGTGCTTGAGACGGAGTTTTCAGAATCGGCGAATATCACGTAACGCAAGAACATCGAGGCCATGAACTCGCCGTAGCGAAGGCTGCGCGTCGAATTCCACGTCTCGCGATCGGATTGTTCGCGCATGGTGCCTTCGGGAGAGCCGATGACTCGCGCCCGGGTGCGCATCGTCCCATCGGTACCCCTGACCGCAATCTCACCGATGTTGGAATCGGACTCGTCGAGAATCAGTTGCATGTCGGGATCGTCGGGCAGCGATACCTCGTTAACGGGACGGTCCACCTTATAGACCTCACCCGAAACGCTCACGTAGCCCAAAAGCGACACATGGCTTTTGCCGACGAATTCGACGACATAACATGATTCATGCGGGTCCTCGCCAAAGAGCTTCCAAACCACGCCATACGAGCGTCCCGCAGGCTGCTCGGGCATGGCCGGAAAGCGCTTTTTGGGATCGAGAAACCTGAGCTTGTATGTCGGACGCTCTGCCACGAAATATCACCCTGATCGGTCGTCTAAAGAAAGAGCGCGCCACGGACTCACCGAGGCGCATACTCGAAATCTTACACGAGTCGATGAGAAATAGTCCCCGTTGACCGAGGTTCGAATCCATGCGGTGCCCACGTAAAAGAAAAGCCCCCGTCACCGGAGGCTTTCAATTTCAATTGGTGCGGCGTATAGGATTCCGCGCATCCGCTGCGCGGATCCGCACCGG
>CAUDAE010000169.1 GCA_958447445.1 uncultured Collinsella sp. | reverse complement strand
GATCGACCTGATCGGTGCAGGCGACCAGGGCATGATGTTCGGTTATGCCTCCAACGAGACCAAGACCCTCATGCCCATGCCGCACTACTTGGCGAGCCGCCTAGCCGAGCGCCTGGCCGCCGTGCGTCACGACGGTACCCTCGCCTATCTGCGTCCCGACGGCAAGACCCAGGTCACCGTGCGCTACGAAGATGGCAAGCCCGTCGAGGTCACGACCATCGTCATCTCCACGCAGCACGCCGCCGAGATCGAGGACATGGGCAAGATCAAGGCCGACCTCATCGAGCACGTCATCACCCCGGTCATGGACGCCGAGAACATGCCGTGGGACAACGCAGACATCTACGTGAACCCCACCGGTCGCTTTGTCGTGGGCGGCCCCATGGGCGACACGGGCCTCACCGGCCGCAAGATCATCGTCGACACCTACGGCGGCTACGGCCGTCACGGCGGCGGTGCCTTTAGCGGCAAGGACTGCACCAAGGTTGACCGCTCCGCCGCGTATGCCGCGCGCTGGGTCGCCAAGAACGTGGTCGCCGCCGGCCTTGCCGACCGCTGCGAAGTCGAACTTGCCTACGCCATCGGCGTTTCCAAGCCCCTCTCAATCATGGTCGACACCTTCGATACCGCACATGTTGCCGAGGACGAGATCGTTGAAGCCGTAGAGAAGACCTTCGACCTGCGCCCGGGCGCAATCATCCGCGACCTAGACCTGCGTCGCCCCATCTACGAAAAGACGGCAGCCTACGGTCACTTCGGCCGAGAAGACGCCGACTTCACCTGGGAGAAGACCGACCGAGTCGAAGAACTCAAATCAGCCTGCGGCCTGTAAGCTAACTCGAAAAGCTACAGCCAAATAACAACGCACCAAAAGAAGTACCGGCCCCAACCGGTACTTCTTTTTTATTTAAAGGTGGTGAAGATGAGCCTACCTGGGACATGGAATAAATCACAGGCCTATAAATTTTGCAGCAGAGCGACTCCAACCATGTATCCTAAGTTCCGAGGGCTTTAGTGTTTGGTCGATCGCGAGTTCCGCACGAGCCGGAGAGCACTTAATGTGCCCTCCGTGCGAGCAGGACTGTCCGAGCAGGCGACCAAATACTAAACCCCTCGGAACGGCGGGACAGAGTATGCCCCGCCCCTCGGGACGACGGGATAGATAAGGAGCACCCATGGCAGGCAAGCCGCAAACACTAGCAACGACCTCGGCATTCGAGATCTTGGGCCCCGTCATGGTCGGCCCCAGCTCATCGCACACCGCCGGCGCCCTGCGCTGCGCCCAGGTTGCGGCCAGCCTGCTGGAAGGCCGCATAACCAAGGTCACCTTTGGCCTGTGGAACTCCTTCGCGCATACCTACCGCGGCCACGGCACCGACCGCGCGCTCGTCGCGGGCATCCTGGGCCTCGACACCGACGATGAGAACATCAAGCAGGCCTTCGACCTCGCACGCGAACAGGGCCTCGAATATCACTTTGACATTAAGGGCGACGACGCTTCCATCCACCCCAACACCGTGGACATCGACATGCAAGACGATATGGGTGCCACGGCACAGGTCCGCGGCGAGAGCCTAGGCGGTGGCAAGATGCGCATCAGCCGCATCAACGGCGTCGGCGTCGACATCTCGGGCATGTATTCCACGCTCTTCGTGGCGCATCAAGACGTCCCCGGCGTGCTCGCCGCGCTCACGAACCTGCTCGCCTACGCGCATGTGAACATCGCCTTTTGCCGCACCTACCGAACCGAGGTGGGCGGCCAGGCCTACTCCGTGTTTGAAACCGATGGCACCCCCGACGACACCGTCGTCCCCATGCTGCGCAAGCTCGACAATGTCGATTACGCCACCTTCATTGAGCTTCCCGGTTCGGCCTCATCGCTCTCCCCCGGCGTCTCGGCCAAGGAAATCTTCGACGACGGCGAGCAGCTGCTTGACGCCTGCGGCGAACTGGGCCTCAACATCGGCGCCGTCATGGCCGTGCGCGAGGCACGCCTGACCGGCGAGCAACACGCCGTCGTTTCCATGCGACGTGTGCTCGAGGTCATGAAAGACGAGACCACGGCCCCCATCGCCAATCCGCAGCGTTCGCTCGGCGGGCTTATCGGCGGCGAGGCCAAGCTTGTCGAAGCCACCGGCCGCAACGATTTGAGTGCAAGCCTGATGGGCCCCGTTCAGACCGACGCCGTGGCCCGCGCGATGGCCGTGCTTGAGCGCTCCGCCACGATGGGAGTGATCGTCGCCGCCCCCACGGCAGGCTCCGCGGGTGTCGTGCCCGGCTGCGTGTTGGCGCTCGCCGATCGCCTGCAGCTCGACGACGAGCAAGTCATGGACGCGCTCTACTGCGCAGCCGCCATCGGCCTCAACCTCACCACGAGTGCCTGCGTCGCCGGCGCCGAGGGCGGATGCCAGGCCGAGGTGGGAAGCGCCGCCGCCATGGCAGCCGCCGCGCTGGTGCAGATGCTCGGCGGCACGCCCGAACAGGCGCTCGACGCCAGCTCCATCGCGCTGAGTAACCTGCTGGGCCTCGTTTGTGACCCCGTCGGTGGCCTCGTGGAGGTGCCCTGCCAAAACCGCAACGCCATCGGCGTGGCAGCGGCCTTTAGCTCGGCACAACTCGCCCTCGCAGGCATTAAGAGCCTGGTGCCGTTTGACCAGATGGCACATGTCATGCTCTCGGTGGGTCACGCGTTGCCGGCCACACTGCGAGAGACGGCAAAGGGCGGCATCGCGCAGGCTCCGGCCGCACTTTCGGCCTGTGCAAAATGCGGTGTGTGCGGATAGCGACAAAGAACGACTCAAAGGTGGGACAAATGTCCCACCTCTTTTGAATGCCACCGTTTCCGTACCACAAACAGCAGGGCAATCGCTATAATGCAAGCCCAGTAAAAACACGATGAACCGCAAGGCGAAAATCGAAGGATATGCATACGATGTCGCAAAACGATCGAACTCAACTGATTCCCGATCCGCAGCAGCCGAGCAGGCACACCGGCGGCGTTCAGTCGCCGCGTCCTATCGCGCCGAGCCACGGTCAGCAGCGTGGTGCGGCAAACGCTTCCCAACGCCCGAACCAACAGCGACAGCAGCGTCAACAACGTCAGCAGCACCAGGCAAACGGCAATGCGCCCAAGCAGCCCCCCACGCACGCTCGAGGCGATCGCGGCCCCGCGCGCAAGCCCGCCGGCAACAATAAGTCGGGCAAAAAGACAACGCTCTTTGTCGTCCTTGGTCTAATCG
>CAUDAE010000168.1 GCA_958447445.1 uncultured Collinsella sp. | reverse complement strand
CATCCTCTTTAAACTTGCCGTGCGCCTGGAGTGCGAGACCGGCGCACATGTCGCCTTTATCAATCTGTCCGGCGGTGTGGGTATCCCCTACCTGCCCGAGCAGCAGGCTAACGACATTCACGCCATCGGCGAGGGCGTACACGCAGCCTACGACGAGATTCTGGTCCCCGCCGGCATGAGCGATGTGGCGATCTGCACCGAGATGGGTCGCTTTATGATGGGCCCCTACGGATGCCTGGCCACCAAGGCCATCCACGAAAAGCAGATCTACAAGGACTATATCGGTGTCGACGCAAGCGCCGTCGATCTGATCCGCCCTGCCATGTATGGCGCCTACCACCACATTACGGTAATGGGTCAGCCGGGCGGCCCTGACAAGACCGCAGCACCGGTCACGAACACGTATGACATCACGGGCAACTTGTGCGAGAACAACGACAAGTTCGCCATCGATCGCGAGCTGCCGCATATCGACATGGGCGACCTGCTTGTAATCCACGATACCGGCGCGCATGGCTACTCCATGGGCTACAACTACAACGGACGCCTGCGCTCCGCCGAGGTCCTGCTGCGCCCCGATGGCTCGGCCGACCTCATCCGCCGTGCCGAGCGCCCGGGCGATTACTTTGCCACGCTCGACGTGCTGCCGAGCGGCCGAGAGCTGCTGGCCAAGTCGCGCGCCGAAAGTGCCCGCCGTCGCGCCCAAGACGAGCGCCTGGCCGTCGCCGCTCAGTGGAACAAACGCATCCAGGTCGCGGAAGCGAAGGAGAAGAACATGGACATCCGCAATCTCGAGGGCTCAATCGTCGCCCTTGTTACGCCATTTAAAAAGGACGGCAGTGTCGACTTTGACGCACTCGAGCGCCTTATCGATTTCCACCTGCAAAACGGCACCGACGCCATCCTCACCCTGGGCACCACCGGCGAGAGCGCCACGATGACCGATGACGAGGACAACTCCGTTGTCGCCGCCGTGGTCAAGCAGGTTGCAGGACGCGTCCCCGTCATCGCCGGCTCGGGCTCCAACTCCACGCAAACCATGCTCACCAAGTCGCTCACCTACCAGGGTTTGGGCGCCGATGGCCTGCTGCTCATTACCCCCTACTACAACAAGTCCAATGAAGAGGGCATCTATCAGCACTTTAAGACCGTCGCCGACGCCGTGAACATCCCCTGCATCCTGTACAACATCCCCGGCCGCTGCGGCTGCGGCATCAGCGAGCGCAACGTAGAGCGCCTGGCCGCGCACCCCAACATCATGGGTATTAAGGAAGCCTCGGGCAACGTCGCCTACGCGGCCAAGATCGCTCACCTGCTGTCCGACGACTTCCGCATGTATTCGGGCGAGGACGCGCTGACCGTACCTCTCATGAGCCTGGGCGCCTCGGGCACCATCAGCGTGTGGGCCGATGTTCAGCCGCAGCTCGTGCACGACATGTGCCGCGCTTATCTGGACGGCGACGTGGCACGTGCCCGCGATATCCAGATTGCCGGCCAGCCGCTCATCAACGCCCTCTTTAGTGAGGTCAACCCCATCCCCGTTAAGGAAGCGCTCGCCCAGATGGGTATGATCGAAGCCAACTATCGCATGCCGCTGTGCCCCATGGCAGACGACACGCGCGCCGCACTTACCGACGCTCTGAAGGGAGCTGGTCTGCTTGATTAAGACCGTCATTATGGGAACGGGCCGCATGGGCTCGCTCATCCGCACCACCGCCGAAGGCGTTGTCGACGCCGCCGGTCAGCACGTTTTTGATATCGTCGCCCAGATTGGCTTCGATTTGAGCGAGCTCGAGAACGCACCGGCCGCCGATGTAATCATCGACTTCTCGAACGTCGTTACCTTCGATGCCGTCGTCGCCTATGTCGAGCGCACGGGCGCCGCGTTGGTCTCGGGCACCACGGGCTACACCCCCGAGCAGATGGACCGCCTGCGCGAGCTTGGTCAGAACGCCCGCGTCATGCACTCGGGCAATTACTCCATCGGTATTGCAGCCCTGCGTCATCTGGTTGCGCAGGCCACACGCGAGCTGCCCGGCTTTGACTGCGAGATCGTCGAGACGCACCACAACCAAAAGGTTGACGCCCCGAGCGGCACGGCCAAGCTACTGCTCGACGCCATCGTCGAAGCTGAGCCCGAGGCAGGCTACCACCCCGTCTATGGCCGCGAGGGCATGTGCGGCGCGCGTGACCCCAAGGAGATCGGTATGCACTCGCTGCGCGGCGGCACCGTCGCCGGCGTGCACGAGGTGAGTTTCTTTGGCCAGGACGAGGAGGTCACGCTCACCCACCGCGCCACGAGCCGTCAGATCTTTGTCAACGGCGCCTTGGCGGCCGCGCAGAAGCTCGTCACCCGCGAACCCGGCTTCTATACGTTCGACCAGGTCATGTTTGCCTAACCAGGTATCAACCGAATCCACCCAAAGGAGAGATAGCAAATGAGCAACGCAGCCGAGATGGATGCACAGGAGATTATCAACTACATCGCCACCGCGCCCAAAAAGACGCCCGTCAAGCTGTACGTGCGCGAAAAGCCCGGCATGAAGGTCCAGTGGGGCAATGCGCACGTCTACGGCGGTCGTCGTGGCAAGACCGTCTTTGGCGACTGGGATGAGCTCAAGGCCATCCTCGATGCCAATGCCGACTCCATCGACTACTACGACGTAGAGAATGACTGCCGCAACTCCGCCGTCCCCATGCTCGACCTTAAGGGCATCAACGCCCGCATTGAGCCGGGCGCGATCATCCGCGACCGCGTCGAGATCGGCGACCGCGCCGTCATCATGATGGGCGCCATCATCAACATCGGCTCCGTTATCGGCGAGGGCTCTATGATTGATATGGGCGCCGTCCTGGGCGGCCGCGCAACCGTGGGCAAGAACTGCCACATCGGCGCCGGCACCGTACTGGCAGGCGTCGTTGAGCCCGCGAGTGCCACGCCCGTCATCATCGAGGATGATGTCATGATTGGCGCCAACGCCGTGGTCCTGGAGGGCGTGCGCGTGGGCAAGGGCGCCGTCGTGGCTGCCGGTGCCGTGTGTGTCGAGGACGTCCCCGCCGGCGCCGTCGTGGCCGGTGTCCCCGCCCGCGTCATCAAGATGCGCGATGCCCAGACCGACAGCAAGACCGGCCTCGAAGAGGGCCTGCGCCAGCTTTAATAGTTACGGCGTTTTACCAAACGCCGTAACGACCCGACGTTGCAAACGCCCCTAGGCGGCAATCTGACGTTCAATCGTCGGGCATGACCAGAAGGTCAATGCCCTCCTCT
>CAUDAE010000167.1 GCA_958447445.1 uncultured Collinsella sp. | reverse complement strand
CACCAGACCAGCAGAACCGCCAGCACACACGGCACTAGGTAAATCCACATGCTATCGGGCGGCACGCTCACGGATGCACCCGGCACGGCGGCAAACAGCTGCTCGAAGAACAGCGCGCAGCGGGCGGCAATCATGGGCACAACGAGCGCCCAAGTCCGCAACGGCGCCACGAGCGAAAAGGGAACAAGCACGATCGACACAGCAAGCTGTACGCTCACCACCGGGCCGATGACCGCATTTGCCAGCGGAGCAATGAGCGAGAACGTACCGAAGGCAGGAATGGTAATGGGAAGTGTCGCCAGTTGCGAGCACAACGTGACGGAAAGCATGCCGGCAACGCCCGATGGCACACCCAGCTCACCCAAAGCGTAGGTCGCATAGGGGCAAAAGTACAGAATGGCTAAAACGCTGGCGCATGAAAGCTGAAAGCCCATCTCGAACAGCACCGTCGGCCGCAGTAGCACAAAGATGGACATGGTTACGAAGAGTGCCGATGCACCGTGCCGGCGACGCCCCGCGCCGTTTACGACAAGCGTCGCGAACACCATGCAGCACGCGCGCACGGCCGAGGGAGACGCGCCCGTAAAGGCAGTATAGCCCACAAGCGCCATCGCCAATATCGCCCGCTGAACACCACGTGAGCAGCGAGTCTTTTGCAATACACCCTCGATTACAAATCCCACGATAGCCAAATGGCTGCCGGAGACGGCTATAAGATGCGCCGTTCCCGTCACCGAAAACCAGTCGCCCGCCGGCTGGGCGCGCAGTTCGGCCGAACGACCGCAGACGACACCGGCTATGAGTGCACGCGCCGGGTCGGTCGCAGGCGCGATGGACGCAAGCAGCCCATTTCGCAACCGAAGCAGCGGCCCCGGAGAGCCCTCATCGACCGACACAACTCGAACGGCTTGAACCTTACGAACCTCGCCTCGGAGCACGCGCGATCGTCCATATGCATCGTTCTCAAAACGTGAAACGCGACCGATAACACGCGCGTGCGCCCCGACCTTGAGCTCGAGGTCGCACGATAGGCGAACCGTTGCCAAGTTCTTACCGTCCGCACGTGCCTCGCAGGTATAGGAATACACGTCGTCGTTTATGGATGGATCGCCCTGCACGACAAACTCGAGGCCGCTTGCCGCTCGACCGTCGAGCGCCTTCGAGGCGTTGAGCGCGCCCGCAGCCCACCACGCCGAGACGACCGCTCCCGCCACGAGACCGACGGACGCGGCATACAGCCACCCTTCCAAGGAGCAAGCGGTGCACAAAATTGAGCCAGCACAACGAATACCGCCGCCGCAACGGGAATGGCCCATAGCAGCCCGACCGCCGGCGCCTGCTCCCTCAGCAGCACATCAGCGGCCACGTTGAGCACCAAGGCGCAGCTCATGCACACGCCGGCACACAGGGCCATCGTCCACGGCATCAGGGGCCGCGGAGGCATCACATGCTCGCGCTCGGTCGCACTCATACGCAGATGCAATCTTTGATTTTGGCAAGCTTCTTCTCGCCGATTCCCGACACACGCATCAGATCGTCAACCGAGGCAAAAGCACCGTTCTTTGTCCGCTCATCGATAATCTACTGCGCCATGGAGGGACCGATGCCCGAGAGCGTCTGCAGCTCTGCCGCGCTTGCCGTATTGATTTTGACTAGGCCCGTTGCGCCACTCACGCCCAATGATGCGGAAGCCCCGCCATCAACACCGGCTTCCGCAATGGACGCCTGCTGCTCCCCCACCGTTGGAACGTGAATCTTCTGCCCATCGACGACCTTAGATGCCCGATTGAGCCCCGTAACGTCTGCCTCGGGCGCCAGCCCGCCGGCGGCATCTATCGCCTGAGCCACCCGCGCGCCGTCCTGGAGACGATATACACCGGGCGATACAACGGCGCCATCGACATCGACATAGACCTCTGCCGCGGCAGAAGCCTTAGTCGAAGAGCCTTCGGATGTCTTTCCGCTCGAGGCATCGCCGGATCCCGGCTCCACCAACGAGCCCGAACCGTCAGTGTGCTCAAACGACACGCCGCCGGCACCGCCGCCAAGGTTCGCCATCGCCAGTCCGCTCGCCATCGCAATGACGACCAGTATCGCCATCACCACTGCCTTATGACCGAGCAGCTTGTCCGCCAAGCGGTCCATCCGTTTGACCCGTTCGTGTTGTTCGCGCTGCGCCATAGCAAAACCTCCCAACACCATCGTGTCAGGAAAGGAGTTCCGCAACAGCCACGCTCCAAAACCGGTTTTTGCGGTCAAACCAAAAACCGACCAAAACCTTGCACAAATCTGTCCATTTATTCAGGCACACGTCAGCAAATGAACACTTAGCCGCAAAATGCCCAGATAGCAAAAGACCGACGATGCAGGCGCATCGTCGGTCTATGCACAAAATTACTCGTGATCTTGGTAAATCTCACGCGGAGCAAGCTCCGAATGTTTGCGTTTTAAGGTCTTAGGGGCCTTATACGTGTTGCTATCGAAGTCGATGTACTCGGTCTGTTTGAGCAGGCGCTCGATCATCTCCTCGTGATCGAACAACTCCCAGGCCTCGGGACGGCGCGGCATAAATAGCGTGCAGCAGTCGGGAGCGGCCTCAGTCGAGATATCGAACGAACCGATCTCCTCGGCGCGCGCGATGATCTCCTGCTTGTCCGAACCGATGAGAGGGCGGAACACGGGGATCTTCACGGCCTCGTTGACGGCCATGATGTTCTCAAGCGTTTGGGAGGCAACCTGCCCAAGCGATTCGCCTGTAACGATGGCCTTGGCGCCCTCGATGTGTGCAATGCGCTCGGCAACCGAATACATAATGCGGCGATACATGATCACGCGCAGATTGCTGGGACAGGTGACCGAAATCTCACGCTGGCAGTCGCCAAACGGCACCACGTACAGGCGGCCGATCTGGACACCCGGCTCAAGCGCACGGATGATGTCCTGCACCAAATACTCGCTCGTATCGGGCGTCTGCGGACGACCAGAGAAATGTACCGGCACGCACACCGCGCCGCGACGCGCGAGCATCCAGGTCGCCACCGGAGAATCGATACCCGACGACAGCAGCGTCACGACCTTGCCGGCAGAACCCACCGGCAGACCGCCCACGCCGCGCTCGGAGCGCGCGTACACATAAACGCTACCCTGGACCACCAGTACGTGCACCATCGCATCGGGGTCGTGCATTTGAACCTTTTTATCGGGGAAGGCCTCACACAACACCTCGCCCACCTGACGATTGATATCAATCGAGGTGAGCTCATAGTCGGTATT
>CAUDAE010000166.1 GCA_958447445.1 uncultured Collinsella sp. | reverse complement strand
ACGAGCGGGGGCTCCTATCTTTTTAGTGCCCTCGGATTGGGTCATAGTGTCTGTCAGTGCCATAACATCGGCGTTGCTGTGGCTGTCGGAAATGATCCGTTGGGGACGGAGGAAAACGGATCATTTTTATCCTGGTGCATTGGTGCAAGGGGGCAGGTTTCCTTTGCGCCAATTTCTGTCGAGTCGGTGCTCCTTGCGGGTTGCCCGTATAATGGTTTGCGTATGAACCGCAACCAAGGAGTTCCAGTTTATGGACCAGAGCCTTTTTAAATTCGACCTGATCGCCGAGGACCCGACGACGCATGCACGTGCCGGCGTGCTGCACACCCCGCACGGCGACATCGAGACGCCGATCTTCATGCCCGTGGGCACCAAGGCAAACGTCAAGGGCATTCCTACCGAGACCGTCAAACAGCTCGGCGCCCAGATCGTGCTTGCCAATACTTATCACCTGTCCATGCGTCCCGGCGAGGACACCATCGCCGAGCTGGGCGGACTGCACAAGTTTATGAACTGGCACGGCCCCATCCTCACCGACTCGGGTGGTTTCCAGGTCTTCAGCCACAACGACGCCGTCAAGCTCACCGACGAAGGCGTGCGCTTTATTGTCAACGATTACGACGGTCGCCACGTGTTCTGGACGCCCGAGGACAACATGGAGATCGCCATGAAGCTCGGCTCCGACATCTGCATGCAGCTGGACCAGTGCCCGGGCTATCCCGCCACGCGCGCCTACGTTGAGCGTGCCGTCGAGCTGTCGAGCATGTGGGCCGAGCGCTGCTATAAGGCCCACACCCGCGATGACCAGGCACTCTTTGGCATTGTCCAGGGCGGCATGCACCTGGACTTGCGCCTGCGCTCGCTGCGCCATCTGGAGGAGTGCGGTGACTTCCCCGGTTACGGCATTGGCGGCTACTCGGTGGGCGAGGACCACGAGACCATGTTCGAGACCCTGGCACCGCTCGTAAGCGAGTACATGCCCAAGCACAAGCCGCGCTACCTGATGGGCGTCGGCAACCCCACCACCCTCGTGCGTGGCGTGGGCGTGGGCATCGACATGTTCGACTGCGTGCTGCCGACGCGCACCGGCCGCATGGGTACGGCGTTCTCCAGTGAAGGTCGCCTTAACTTCCGCAACGCGCGCTTTGCGCACGACGACGGCCCCATCGACCCCACCTGCACCTGCCCGGTGTGCACAGGCGGCTACAGCCGCGCGCTCATTCGCCACATGGTCACGCAGAAGGAGATGCTCGGCGGTATTCTGCTGTCGATGCACAACATCTACTACTTGCTCAACCTTATGCAGCGTGCTCGCCAGGCCATTATCGAGGGCCGTTACGGCGCGTTCGTGAGCGATTGGATGAATAGTCCTGCCGCGGTGGATTACTAAGAGCTACGACCGCTGACCGATAGCTTGCAAGCACTTGATGCATCGTGGGTACCATACCGAATAGTTGATGTTCGGGCGGGTGTTTGGCGCATGGCGTCGACCCCGCCCGTTTTTCTTTTTCTCGATAGGAGCACCCATGATTAAGAACGAGAATGTCGAGGGCGAGCCTACCTACGACGAGACGTACCGCCGCGGTCCCGTGGTCATGCGCGGCCCCATGATTCCTAAGGACAATACGTACGCCAACCTGCTGGCGCCCGAGGATTCAACCGACTGGTTGCATGCCGATCCGTGGCGTGTACTGCGCATCCAGGCCGAGTTTGTCGATGGTTTTGGCGCACTTGCCGAGTTAGGGCCTGCGGTGACCATCTTCGGTAGTGCCCGTACGCCCAAGACCGATCCGCTCTACAAGGCGGCGCGCACGGTCGGCCGTAAGATTGCCCAGCGCGGCGTGGCGGTTATCACCGGTGGCGGCCCCGGCATCATGGAGGCGGCCAACAGGGGGGCGGCGAGTGCCAACGGCAAGTCAGTTGGCTTGGGCATTGAATTGCCGCACGAGCAGGGGCTCAACAAATACGTGAACCTCGGTATGGACTTCCGCTACTTCTTTGTGCGCAAGACCATGTTCGTCAAATACAGCTCGGGCGCCATCGTGTTTCCCGGCGGGTTTGGCACGCTCGACGAGATGTTCGAGGTGCTCACGCTGGTGCAGACGCACAAGGTCAAGCGCATGCCGCTCGTGCTGGTGGGCAGCGAGTACTGGCAGGGCCTGTTCGACTGGCTCAACGGCCCGGTAATGAGCGCCAGTATGATAAGCCCGCTCGACCCGGATCTGGTACACATTATCGACGACCTCAACGAGGCCGTTGACATTGCGCTCAGCGGGTTGATGTAGAGCAATCGTGTCTACCGCGACATGAATATGCATGGCAATCTGATGCTATCTAACGTCAGGTTGCCATTTATATTGGGTATACTGATGCAAAAGACGAGGGCAAGGAGGTCGCGTATGTCTACTGCAACGGTTAAGCCTACGACGGTTCGCCTCGAAGAGGGGCTCAAGGAGCAGGCGACTGAGTTCTTGGATTCGGTCGGCCTCAGCCTCAATTCCTATCTCAATCTTGCCGTTCGGCAGCTGGTAAATCAGCGAAAGATTCCTTTTGAGATTGTAGGAAGGGCGGAGATGCCCAACGAGGCGACGAGGCGTGCCATGGTGATCGCCGAGGCTCATGAGTTGGGGATTTTGCCGGACGATAGCCCGTCATTCAATAACGCTGATGAGCTTATGTCATTCCTCGATGAGGAATAGCGATGTTCGAGATTAAAGTCGAGGCTCAATTTAAGGCGGACTACAAACGAACGATGCGCATGCATCCGCAGCTAAAAAGTGAGTTTAAAGCGGCGGTTGCAGAGCTTGTGGCTCATGGGTCACTTCCGGCGGAGTATGGCGCCCACGAGCTCTCAAACCCGGGCGGAAACTACAACGGCCACATCGATTTCCACCTATCCGATGGCTTGGTCGATGTGGTCGTTCTTTATCTTCCCCATAAGACTAACCCAGTGATTAGGCTGGTGAGAATGGGCTCGCATGAGGAACTGTTTCAGGGTCCGCTGGGCTGATCGCCGATTTCCAAGTTGCGGTGGAATAGGGACTGATTTGCGGTCGATTGGCCAAAAACAGTCCCTATTTCACCGCAACTGATAGGCGCGCCCCGTTCGCTGCTGCGGCCCCCGGTTCTCCTCATTGCTGGATTTCGCTCAAAAACTCAGCGGCGACTTCGTTGCTTTTGAAACGGATGCTGCGGTCTTCTTTCTTGGGGAATGCCAGCAGCGGGATAGTCCCGTACCAGACAGTTTCCTCGTCAATCACGGCCGCGCACAGCCGC
>CAUDAE010000165.1 GCA_958447445.1 uncultured Collinsella sp. | reverse complement strand
CCTGCCAGTCTCCGCGTTTTTCCGAGAGGCATCGGCCGGCGACAGCACCTTAAACGTCGTGGACAGCGCATCGTCATAGGTAAAGTCGGTGCCGGTCTCGGGCGTTTCGACCCCACCGTCAGCCGTCATAGCGCTGTTTACCAAATCGTTGAGCTCATCGATATCCAGCGCACCGATGCTGTAGAGCGTATAGTCGCCCACCGTGCCACGACTCGAAAGCACCATCACGGCTTCGTTGGCAGACGTGGGCCAATGACCGGCGACGACATCGTACTGGCTGTCGAGCAAGCTCTGGTCGTCAATCATCTCGTTAAAGACCGAGGTTCCCATGGATTCCATGCTCACCGTTGCCGCCGAGCTCGCGCCTCCGCTCATGGCCTCGGTCATAGCGTTGGGAACAAGCCGGACGGGCTTCTCGTCGCCCTTGCCCGCACGATAGACAACCGGCGTCACGCCGTAGCCGTACTGGATAGCGTTGACCTCTTTATCGATGCCGTCGCCACCGGCATCGAGCCATGCCTTAAAGCTTGTCATGTCGTTAGACTTAACGCTCGCAAACATATCCTTTACGGCCGTGACCACAGGAATCTTATCGGTTCCCTTAGCCTTGCCGCCGGCACTGTCGTCGGACGAGCCCTCGTTCTTGGACATATCGTCGTCCGTGGCCCCCTGTCCGCCCATCATGGACGACAGGTCGTAATCCTGCTTGGAAATGGTGAGCGGGTAGCTCGAGAGCGTATCCTCCTCGACCTTTTTGATGTAGCCGTTTACGCCGTTGGACAGCGCCAGAATCGCCGCGATACCGATAATGCCAATCGAGCCCGCAAAGGCAGTCATGGCCGTGCGGCCCTTCTTGGTCATGAGGTTTCGGGCAGAAAGCCCCAGCGCCGTCACAAAGCTCATCGAGGTTTTGCGCGTAGGCTTTGCCTCGCGACGCGCGGCCTTGGCAGCATCGAAGGGATCGGAATCGTCGGTGATCTTGCCGTCCGCCAGGTTGACGATGCGCGTGGCATATTGGTACGCCAGCTCGGGATTGTGCGTGACCATAATAACCAGACGGTCGCGCGCCACGTCCTTGAGCAAATCCATAACCTGTACGGATGTCGTTGAGTCCAGGGCGCCGGTCGGCTCGTCTGCCAGCACGATCTCGGGATCGTTGATCAGGGCGCGGGCGATGGCCACGCGCTGCATCTGTCCGCCCGATAGCTGGCTCGGGCGCTTGTTAACATGCTCGCCCAGGCCAACTTTCTCCAACGCCTCGCGCGCACGCTGGCGGCGCTCGGCATGCCCCACGCCCGTAAGCGCAAGCGCCAGCTCCACGTTTTCCAAAATGGTCTGATGCGGAATGAGGTTATAGCTCTGGAACACAAAGCCGATGCGGTTGTTGCGATAGGCATCCCAATCGCGATCGTGAAAGTCCTTGGTCGAGATGCCGTCGATCAGCAGGTCGCCGGAATCAAAATGATCAAGCCCGCCGATAACGTTGAGCATCGTGGTTTTACCCGACCCCGAAGGTCCCAGAATGGCCACGAACTCGTTATCGCGAAAAGCCAGGCTCACGCTGTCGAGCGCCACCTGCGTAAACGACTGCGTGACGTACCTTTTGCAAATACCTTTGAGCTCCAGCATGGACGGCAACCTCTCCCACGCGGGCGCACTTGCCCGCTCTTCCCCGCCGTTCGTATTCGACGCGTTTGTCCTACTCTATCCCCATTTTTTGCCGGAGCCAGTGAGGAATGTAACGAACGGCGCCAAAAAACGAACGGGATGGCACCCAAAAGAAGAGGTCCCGAGCGGGACCTCTATATGGTGGAGCTTATCTTGAAAGGTAGCGGACTACTTCGCACAGCGGCGCACGATCCTCGCTATGCTTTACGCGTTTTTTACTGCTCGCTATTTGCAATCGCCTGGTCGATAAGTTTGTCGAGTGCTGCGCGCTGCTCGGCGGAGCTGATGGCTCCCACGATTGGATCCCCTACGATGTTGCCATTCTGATCGATGACATACGTTGTCGGGAACGAGAACAAATTTGACGTAAACTTACCGGCCTCGCTATCCGACTTGAACCAGATGTTCTTATACGTCACGCCCTTCTTGCTCAGCACGTCCTTGGCATCTGCAATCTCGCCCTTGTTGCCATCGAGCGTAAAGGAATTGACGCCCACGACCTGGCCGCCCTTCTTGGCAAGCTCCTTATTCAGGTCCTCAAGGTCGCCCAACTCACCCACGCATGGCTTGCAAGTGGTGAACCAGAAGTTCATGACGGTAACCTTGTTCTTAGAGAACAGCTCGTCGCTGCTCACGTCGTTGCCGTCCAGGTCCTTGCCCGTAAAGCTGGGGAACTTCGTCGCCTCGCTCGAAGCATTGGCACCAGCCGTCATGCCAGCGGTCGAAGCGTCGACGCTCTCGCCTGCGCTCGGCGTGCTTCCACAGCCGGGGAACTCTTTCTCCAAGCTCTCGAGCTTGTCCTCGATCTCCTTGATCTGCTGTGCACCGGCCTTGAGCGTCTTAAGCTCATCCGCCGTGAACTCATCCTTGGCGCCGTCGATGGTCTTGAGCAGGAAATCGCCGTAATTGCTGCCGTCCTCAATCATTGCCGAGTCTTTATTTGCCGCATTGAATACCTTTTCCCACAGCGCGTTATCACTCGAAAAGATATCGTTCTCCTTTTGCATGAGTTTTGCATACAACTCGGCGGCCTCATCGGCATTGGTCGGCTTCTGCGCAGTGAGTTCTGCAATCTTAGGATCGGAGCCCGCAGATTCGCTCACATTGCCACCGGGTGACGAACACGCCACAAGACACAAGGCCAGCACCGGTACCATAAACAGGGCCGCAATCTTAGAAAGCTTCATGGTCATTCCTCCGTTTTGTCGAAGCTTGTTTACTTTTTATCGGCGGTCAAGGGAAGCTTTTCCGCCGACACATCCAGGCCATAGCGATAGCTGATGGCATCGACAGGACAGGCCCCGATGCACTTTCCGCACCGGATACATTCGGCATGATTGGGCGCGCGGACCACATCAACGTCCATCTGACAAACCTTTGAGCACTTGCCGCACGAGACACATTTGCATGCATCGACCCGGATCCCCAGTAGGGACACCCTATTCATGAGCGCATAGAATGCGCCGAGTGGACAAATCCATTTGCAGAAGGGGCGGTAGAACAAAACGCTCAGCACTACCACGGCAATGAGAACGGCAAGTTTCCAAGTAAAGAGATGTCCCAACGCAGATCGAATGCCGGCGTTGGCAATGGCCAGCGGAATGGCGCCCTCGAGCACGCCCTGCGGACAGATGTACTTACAAAAGAACGGGTCG
>CAUDAE010000164.1 GCA_958447445.1 uncultured Collinsella sp. | reverse complement strand
CCTGCACGGCATGGAGCACCGGATGGCTCAACCGCTCCAATTGAGCCTCAACCAACACTTTGATATAGCGTTCAATCTCGCCCTCATACGCACCTGGGTCGGAACTGTCGATCCGCACGAGCCCTTGCGTAAGCCGCCAAGCAAAATCTGTATCAACCATAGGCACCTCACAGATAGTTAGGTCAACATACAGATTGTATGCCAAGAAGCGGCTCGGTGCATTTAATGGAGCGCTCACAAAAACGGGGGCGCCTCTCGTGCGAAAGGCGCCCCCGTGGGCATTCAATGTCAGTGACGGGCAGGCCACATGGGGAACTGCCCGTCAGATCAGCCGGCGCTATTTGATCACGCGCACGCGATACATCGACGGAATCTGCTTGAGTGCCTCGATGGTGCTGCTATCCAGGTGCTCGTCGGTGTCGAACATGGTGTAGGCGTTCTCGCCGGCGGACTCGTTGGTCATACGCTGCACGTTGGCGTTGTCCTTGGCCAGGATTGCTGTGATCTGGCCGATCATGTTGGGCACGTTGGCGTGCAGGCAGGCGATGCGGCTCGCGGCGCGCGCCTTGCCCATGCTGCAGGCGGGGTAGTTGACGCTGTGCGCGATGTTGCCGTTCTCCAGGTAATCCTTAAGCTCGCTGATGGCCATATCGGCGCAGTTGGCCTCGGCCTCGCCGGTGCCGGCGCCCGAGTGTGTGGTGATAAACGTGTTGGGCATCTTGACGGTCTTGGGCGTGGCAAAGTCGCAGCTAAACCAGCTCAGCTTGCCCTCGCGCAGGGCAGCGTCGACGGCGTCCTCGTCAATGATGGTCTCGCGTGCGTAGTTGATGAGCACGGCGTCGGGTGCCAGCAGGTTAATCTGCTCGGTGCTGATCATGCCGATGGTGTCAGCCTTGCTGGGCACGTGTACGGTGAGGTAGTCGCAGCCGCGGCAGAGATCCTCGAGCGTGCCCACGCGCTGCACCTCGCGGCTCAGCACCCACGCGTGCTCGACGGAAATGAACGGGTCGTAGCCGTAAACGTCCATGCCCAGGTCGACGCAGGCGTTGGCGACCTTGGAGCCCACGTTGCCCAGGCCGATGACGCCGATGCGCTTGCCCTTGAGCTCGCGGCCCACAAAGGCCTTCTTGGCCTTCTCGGCATCGACCTGAATCTCTGGGTCGTCGGCGTTGTCGCGCACCCAGTTCATCGATTGCACCACGCCGCGGCTCGAGAGCACCAGCATGCCTAGGACGAGCTCCTTAACGGCGTTGCTGTTAGCGCCGGGGGAGTTAAAGACGACGACGCCCTTCTTGGCGTACTCCTCGACGGGGATGTTGTTGACGCCGGCACCGCAGCGGGCGATGGCGCGGATGCCCTCGGGCAGCTCGTAGCCGTGCAGGTCGGTCGAGCGCATCAGGATCGCGTCGGCCTCTTCGGCGGTGCTCACAAATTCGTAGCCCTCGCCAAACTCGACTTTGCCGTCCTTGGTGATATCGTCGATGGTCTTAATCTTACGCATGGAAAAACTCCTTAGCAGGTTTTGATCTATACAGGGTGGTTTGAGATGGCTGGTCGGCCCGCGTGCTGCGGGCTAGTTAGATCGCGGGCTCAAACTATGCTGCGCTTCGAAGTCCTTCATGTACGAGGCCAGTGCCTGCACGTCTTCCATGGTTACGGCGTTGTAGACGCTGGCGCGCATACCGCCCACCAGGCGATGGCCCTTGACGTTTTGAATCTGGTGCTTGGCCGCGCCTGCGACAAAGGCCGCGTCGAGCTCGGCGTCGCCGGTGCGGAAGGTGACGTTGGCGATGGAGCGGCTGTCGGCCTGCGTGGTGCTATGGAACAGCTCGCTGTGCTCGAGCAGCTCATAGAGCAGGTTGGCCTTGGCCCAGTTACGCTCGGCCATGGCTGCAAGTCCGCCGGTTTGCTCAACCCAATGGAACACCTTGCCGCATACGTAGATGCCAAAGGTGTTGGGCGTGTTGAGCATGGAGCCCTTGGCGGCCTGGGTCTTAAGGTCCATGTACTGCGGCGTCTGCGCAAAGGCGGGGCCGTCGGCGATGAGGTCGTCGCGCACGATGACCACGGTCACGCCCGCGGCACCGGCGTTTTTCTGCGCGCCGGCGTAAATGAGCCCGTAGCGCTCAACGTCGAGCGGCTGCGACAGAAAGCAGCTCGAGACATCGGCGACCAGCGGCACGTCGCCGCAGTTGGGCAGCTCGTGGTACATGGTGCCAAAGATGGTGTTGTTCTGGCAGATGTAGACGTAGTCGAGCCCGTCGCCCGCGGCCTCGTCGGCAATGCGCGCGTTGATGTCGGCCATGTCGGGGATGCGGTCGAAGTTGGTGTCCTCGGAGCTCGCGAGCAGCACGGCCTCGCCGTACTTGGCGGCCTCTTTGTACGCCTTATTGGCAAAGTTGCCGGTCACGACGTAGCCGGCGCGGCCGCGGCGCATGAGGTTCATCGGGATGCCCGCAAACTGCAGCGTGGCGCCGCCCTGCAAAAACAGGACGTGGTAGTTGTCCGGGATGCTCAGCAGACGGCGCAGGGTTGCCTCGGCGTCGTCGATAATCTGCTGGTACATGCTAGATCGATGGCTCATCTCGAGCACGGACATGCCGCAACCGCGGTAGTCCATCATCTCGTCGGCGATCTCGGCGAGCACGCTTGTAGGCAGCGCGGCCGGGCCAGCTGAGAAGTTGTGCACACGTGCCATCTTCTAGTTCCCCCTCGTAGTCGTTTGAACGTTCGGGATACTTTAGCACAGTGGAGCGCCAGGCGCGACCGCATCACGGTAAAACTCGACTGCGCCGCTATGATTTACAGGATGGTTACATGGGGGAGAGGCGACCTTACCTGATGGCTCGCATCCGATCTGCCTCGGCCTTCGCTTGTTTCCAGGGGCGCACACGACCGTTGGTGAGGTCGTCGTAACCATGAGCGATGGTACGTTGAATGTGATCTTCGCGTTCCTGAATGGTAGTTAGCGCGCGTCTGATCAGAAACGGGCTTTACGACAGGCATATGAAACTCCTTACATAGAAGCATATGTATAACTCTATGTTGAATATAGCGGAGGATGGCGTTGGGCGTGTGCGTGCCTGCATTCGCAAGCGCGGTTGTCTGGCAAGTGTGATTTGGGGCGACCTCGGCAAAGCTTCTGAGCTGCGAAAATGACCGTTAACCGGATTTAATTTTGTTGCTCAACATTTGACACTCTGGGCGTGGTAACTTTTTTACCAACAGGTATGATTATTGTCATGTGCGCCGCGCCTGCCTGCCGGGTTGCGGCGTACTTGTGACAGCCTTTGACACCCTTGGAGCGTGTACTGTGGATGTAACCACAAAAAGCGTTCGGGGGGGGGGGGGGTGCTTAAGGTTTGGCAACAGGGGAAAGG
>CAUDAE010000163.1 GCA_958447445.1 uncultured Collinsella sp. | reverse complement strand
GTGTGTTCCATCGAAAGCTCGCGCAGGTGCACGAAGCTCGAATCATACGGCTCCAGCTCGTGAACCAGCGCCACGAGCGTGGTAACGGTGCCACCCACCGCGACCAGGCGCTCTGCACGCTCAAAATTGCTCGGCAGGCCCTCAAAATAAGCGGTGAACTGCTCGCCCGCCCAGTTGGCAGCGGCAGCAAGCTCGCCGTCCGCAGGCGGCAGCACCGAGAAGAACCGCTCCGTCACACGGCGGCAGCCAATGTCCAGCGAACGCGTGCCCTCCAGCGCAAAGACCCCACGCTCCGGTGCGTACACACCCGTCGCGAGTTCCGTGGACCCGCCACCCGAATCGGCAACAATGATGCGCTTGTCGGCAAAGTCGTGCGCCACGCCAAAAAACGTCAGACGCGCCTCAACCTCGCCCGGAATCACCTGCGGTTCGAGCCCCAGCTCGCGCAGGCCGTCCAGCAGCAGGGCGGCATTGGACGCATCGCGCGCGGCGCTCGTGCATGTGGTGCAAATGCACGCGGCCCCAAAGGCACGCGCCTCGTCCACAAACATGCGGCATGCAGCGAGCACGCGCTCGACCGCCGCCTCGCAAAAGCGGCCCGTCGCGTCGACGCCCTCGCCCAGATCGGTAATCTCGGTATGCTTGGACGATTCCACGATCGCCCCGCCCTCGACCTGGGCCAACACCAGTCGCGACGACACCGTTCCCAGGTCGATCGCGGCTACCTTATAGCGTTTGCAATTTGTCATTGCGGGCTCCCCTCCGGGCGCTATTTGCCGTTGGACACGACCGTCTGGCCCTCGACACCGTTAAACCCAAACAGCATGTCGAGCGCCTGGATGTACCACGGCGCGTCCTTACCGACTTCTTCAATCTCTTTGGCCACTTCGCTGGCCTTCTTGGCGTTCGAGGACTTTTTGCTCGACGACGAGTCCGAATCGTCGTCCAGACCCTGCACTTCAATCCTCTTCTCGCCGGGCATCACCAGGCCCAGGTCCTCGGACGCCGCGTCCTTAATGCCCTCCTCCGAGAGCAGTTTGTCGACGCTTTTTTGCAGCTCATCATTGTATTGCTGACGAATCTCGACCTGCTTGGCCAAGATATCGCTCGAACGCTTTGCCACGTACAGATCGCGCACGGGGAAATACAGGCTCACGAGCACCAGGGCAACGACAATGCCGATGAATAGCCCTCGCTGAGGACCGTGGGTAAAGTCGTAAATCGCCTTGACCACTGCGTTGTCGTTGGCGTAGTGCATGAAGTCCGAGCCGGAAAGACGGCTTGAGGGCCTGGTCGACTTTTCGTGCGTTTGAGCCAAGGGGCGCTGAGCATGCGTCGGGCGCGCCGAACGTGGCGGGCGGTCCGTCGACGTATTCATTTGAGCATGGGAGTTCGAAGTGCCTGCCGTGCGATGCGTGGGACGGGCAGCACCAGCATAACCAGACCCGCCAAGCTGCGCGGTACGCGCACGACGAGGCGACGGCTCACGCGAACCGGCGGAATAGTACCTGTTGTCGTAAATCTGATCCATGTGCGCCTTGTGCGGTTGAGGTTTGTTTGCGCTAAGTCCTTTAGTTATAGCACGAGCGCGCGCAACGCCTTCGGCGGCCCTTGCTCGACATAAAAAAGGCGCTGAGCCATATGGCCCAGCGCCCAATGGTGCTCAACAGTGCCCGGCGGAAGCGAGGCGAATCCGAGTCAGCCCCGCCGCCGCACACGCCGCTGCCTAGCGGATGTTGTAGAACGCGGCCTTGCCGGCGTAGCGCGCGCTGCCCTCGAGCTCGTCCTCGATGCGGATGAGCTGGTTGTACTTGGCAATACGGTCGCTACGGCACGGGGCGCCCGACTTAATCTGGCCGGCGTTAACACCCACGACCAGGTCGGCGATCGTGGAGTCCTCGGTCTCGCCGGAGCGG
Organism: uncultured Collinsella sp.; assembly: GCA_958447445.1. Classification (GTDB taxonomy): domain Bacteria; phylum Actinomycetota; class Coriobacteriia; order Coriobacteriales; family Coriobacteriaceae; genus Collinsella. The sequence continues at coordinate 1,500 of CAUDAE010000163.1, read as the reverse complement.
TGGCTCACGATGCAGGCGTAGCCGGCCTCCTTGGCAGTCTCGATAGCCTCGAGCGACTCGGTGAGCGTACCGATCTGGTTGACCTTGACCAGGATCGCGTTGGCGGCGCCTAGCTCGATGCCCTTCTTGAGGCGCTCGGTGTTGGTGACGAACAGGTCGTCGCCCACCAGCTGCACCTTGTTGCCAATGCGACGGGTGAGCTCAACCCAGCCGTCCCAGTCCTCCTCGGCCATGCCGTCCTCGATGGAGATGATGGGATAGGTGTCGACAAGCTTCTCCCAGTAATCGACCATCTGGGCGCTCGTGTACTCCACGCCCTCGCCCTTGAGCTCGTACATGCCGGTCTCGGCGTTGTAGAACTCGGTCGAGGCCGGATCCATGGCGTACATGAAGTCGACGCCGGGCTTAAAGCCGGCCTTCTCCACGGCCTTGGTGATGTACTCGAACGGCTCGGCATTGGTCTTGAGGTTAGGCGCAAAGCCGCCCTCGTCGCCCACGCCGCCGCCCAGGCCGGCCTCGTGCAGCACACCCTTGAGGGTGTGATAGACCTCGGCGCACCAACGCAGGCCCTCGGCAAAGCTCGGGGCGCCCACCGGCATGATCATGAACTCCTGGAAGTCAACGTTATTGTCGGCATGCACGCCGCCGTTGAGGATGTTCATCATGGGCGTGGGCAGCAGATGAGCGTTGACGCCGCCCAGGTACTGGTACAGCGACAGGCCCGCCGACTCTGCCGCGGCACGGGCGACGGCCAGCGACACGCCCAGGATGGCGTTGGCGCCGAGCTTGGTCTTGTTGGGGGTACCGTCCGCGGCGATCAGCGCGGCATCGACAGCGCGTTGGTCGAAGGCATCGAGGCCCACGACGGCATCGGCGCACTCGTTGTTGACGTGCTCGACGGCCTGCGAGACGCCCTTGCCCAGGTAACGGCCCTTGTCGCCATCGCGCAGCTCACATGCCTCAAAGGCGCCGGTCGAAGCGCCCGAAGGCACCATCGCGCGACCGAAGCTGCCATCCTCGAGCACGACCTCGACCTCGACAGTGGGATTGCCGCGGCTGTCGAGAACCTCACGACCGTAGACGTCCAAAATATCGCTCATGTTGTCTCCCTCTCACTTGGAAACGGGTTGAATGCTTGGCGACGCGGCATTGCGCCAATGTGGCGCTTTGGTTTGCAAGTTAGCCATGTCGCACTTTTTGCATTATGCCCTAAGTTAGCCGAGGGATACATATGAATTAGAGAAATCATTCTTTGAGGCTCTTATTTTTGCATCGAGCATTCATCTCTAGAGGTCGCCCCTCCCCATTAAATTCTTCTATCGGCATACCGTCTTTACCTGGCTTGCGAATGAAAGAGCCCATAATGTGCTTATACATCGTGCAAAGTTCTGGATATCGTGCAATTCTAAGGGTCTGAAGTTCTGGATATCGTGCATAATCAGGTTATGAAAGTTCTGGATATCGTGTACGAGGTAGCCATGCTTAAACGAAAAGCCTATG
>CAUDAE010000162.1 GCA_958447445.1 uncultured Collinsella sp. | reverse complement strand
AACCCGCGACCCCAACCTTGGCAAGGTTGTGCTCTACCAACTGAGCCATGTCCGCTTGCGGGTTATTAATTTACGCGAGTTGTCCTAAAGACGCAAGTACTTTTTTCAAAAAAGTTGCCTGCCGCATCTTCTTGGTAGCTAAACGCGCTAAAACGATTGGCTAGGCACACGATTCCAGTGCTCCGTTAAACAGCTTCACCATCTGCACGCGCGTGCCGACGCCGTCTGTACGACGAGCAACCTCCACCTTATCGACGAGCATGCGCATAAGCTTGATACCACGGCCGCGCTCCTCAGATGCGACCGGTTCGCTCGTTTCATCGATAGCATAGCCGGCACCTCGATCAAGCACCTCAACCACAACGCGATCGCCATAGGCCTGAACCGTCAGGATGCACCCGATACCGCCCGCATGGTCATAGGCATTACCCAGCGCCTCCCCCGACGCCAATGCGACATCGTAGCGCTCGTCACGGCGCAACGGAAGCGATTCAAGGAGTTCGGCGATGCGATGTCGGTAGTATGGAAGATTCTCGATACCCTGACGGACCTCGACGCTCTTACTCCAGCGAGGCAGCTCCCCCACCGGAATGGCGGGAATAGACTCCCGTGCCGGCCCCGCGACATGAAGGATATCGACAAGACGAGCAATCTCCAAAAAGCGAACAACTTCACCTGATGCATTGACGAGCGAAAGCAGGCCTTCTCGCCTCATGAGCTCACGAGCGCGCGTAAACAGGAATGCCAAGCCCGTCGAATCGATAAAGCTAACAGCCTGACAGTTGATGACAATACGACGCACTCCGCGGCCAATCAAAGCATCCAACCGCCGACGCAGCGCAGGCACCGTGGCGATGTCGATATCGCCTGGTGGCGTCAAAACCGCTATGTCATTCCACTCATTCATACGACCATGGTTCCCCAAAAGAGCTTGTTCGATGCATGCGTTTCCGCAACCGTGCGGATTCGACGCGCCCAGCGTCGCTGTTTAGGACCGGCCCCGCAAAAACTCAAGGGACACCAATGCAATGTCATCGTCCAGCGCCGATTCGGTAAATCGGTCGAGCTCGCCCAAGACCTTGCCGCAGATTCCCGATACGCCCTCACCCGAGACAGAGAGCAGAAGGTCACGAAGGCGCTGCTCGCCAAAGAACGCTCCGGTGCGGTCGCGGGCCTCAATCGTTCCATCCGTATACATGAAGAGCATGTCGCCAGGAGCGAACGTAAACACGCCCGTCTCGTAAACCATGCCTTCGAATGCGCCGATTACGCCCGATTGGCATCCAAGCAGTTCGACCTCTCCCCCACGGGCCACGCCGCCGCCCAGCGGCATCGACTCTGGCCTGATGACCATGGTCGGAGGATGGCCCGCCGAACAATACGTTGCGCGTCCGGCTTTAAGGTCAATCTTGGCGATAAAGGCCGTCACGAACGTCTCGACCCTCGAAAAGCCCATGAGCATGCTGTTAAGGGAGCGTGCCATGCGGGCCGGGCCAGCGCCCTCCCAGGCATATGCCGTCAGGGCCGTCTTGACGAGCGCGGACATCGATGCGGCCTCAATGCCTTTGCCAGACACATCACCCAGAATCATGACGGCGCAGTCGTCGGGAAGTCGGACGAGCGTATAGAAATCACCGCCGACCAACGCCGAGTTCGTGGCCGACAGGTACACCGAATCGGTTGCGATACCCGGAACATCCCCCAGGGAATTTCTCATGCCGATCTGGAGGGTCTGAGCGATATGGCGCTCCTCGCGCTTTTGAGATTCGCCTTCGTAGATCAGTTCAAAGTCATGCGCCAAGTGCACCAAGTAGTCATATTCAAGGTCATCAATCGGCTCTTGGCTACCATCACGAAGCAGCAGCGCGCGCGTCGTCGGGCTCTTCGCAACAGAAGCAGGAACAATCGCGTCGTTACTGTGCTTGCCATCACCCTCAGAGCGCGGGCGCCCCGCCTCGATGCCGGAGTCGACGTAGAGACCTTGACAAGGCAGACCATGCGCCCTAAGCCAGCCTCCCATAGACATCGATTCGTCAACGCGAGTTATACGAACGTGTTTAAGGTCCTCGGCACTCGTACCGCCCAAAACAGATGCCTCAAAGCCATCAGGGCCAGCCCCCAGACGTGCCGCTGGCGCCGTCGTGGAAAAGAAAAGCTTCTCAGGGTCGTCCGGCAAGGCAACGCGACTGCCGCCTTCAAAATCTATGACGTAGGAATCCAGACTGGCGTCATACTCAACAGGGCAAAAATGGCAGTTAAGCATATTGCAGATCTCGGACGATACCGCCTGGGTAGCCGCGGCAGAATCGTCTAGAAAGGTAAACAACTCATCACGCAAGACATTGAGCGAGCGGCCAAGCTCGGCCGTGCGACGGGAGCGAAGGCTCGATGCCATACCGACCAGCTGGATAGACAGGTAATCGCAAATGACCTCGAGCACATTAACGTCATAGGCGAGCGGTGCCTGAGGGCGTTTCCAACCAACTTCCAGCACGCCAAGGATCTGCGTACCGTAAAAAACGGGAAGACAGATCTCGCTGCGGTACGGAGGCATATCCTGCATGCGCAACAGGTGCTTAGAACGATTGTCCAGGTCCATAAACATACCGGAGGCGGCCTTATCACCCTTAAGGTCCTGTTGAATCGACAAGCGACAGGCACGCGACTCACGAAGAACATACGTCGGAATGCCAGCGCCATACGGCAAAAACTCAGGCAGGTAGCTGTCGTACAGCTCCTTGGAAACACCGCGAAGTTTAAAACCGCCGCTCTCAGAAAAATAGATAGCAGCACCCGAAGCATCGAGCGTTCCTACAAGCTGGTTCAAAACGGTATCAAGTAGGCTGGGCAGCTCATCGGAGCCCACGGTACTCATAATGACCGAGAGCGTGCCAGAGAGGCGCTTGTTAGCCACTCTAAGCTCCGAAAGAGCACGCTTGAGCTGACGGTCGTGCGAATACTGTTCTTCGATGCTATGGAGCGCCACCAGGACACGTGGCGCGCGGCGCCCAAAGATGCGTGGAGGCGTTACGGAGCCCGCACGAACCAAAACGGGGATAAAGGAGCCGTCACTCAGCTTGAGCATCAGTTCGTTCTCGGAACCATCAGTTTCAAATGGCAGACGATGTTCCATCGCACGTTCAAAAGCGGATGAGTACAGGACGTCTTTAACATCTCCACCGATGACGTCGGCGCGTTCCTCGCACATCAAACCAAGTAAGCGATTATTCACATGCAGAATGGTTCCGTCGAGCTCACAGATGATGACAGCATCGCTCGTGATCTCGACTAGTTGGGCAACGTCTGCCCACTCGTTGCGTTCAAGCGTTTCCATCGTGGACCCCACCGTCTATCGGTAACAAAAAAGCCTCCGAAGAGGCTTCTCAAATGCGATGGTGCCCTCGGCGGATACACGGCCAAGGATCAGCTTGGGAGTCTCGGGGAGAGG
>CAUDAE010000161.1 GCA_958447445.1 uncultured Collinsella sp. | reverse complement strand
GCTCCCAAAGTGCGGGGCAACGTTGCGCAAACCCGGCCACAACAAGATACCCATGCCGATGACGCCGGAAATATTGAGCAGCAAAATCTCGGAGCACAAGAGGCCAATCAGGTTTCCGGCGGCAAAGCCCGCATCGCCCTCGCAATATTTGCGATAAATCATGTACAGCATGTACGCCACAAACGGCTGCAGGCACGCAGAGATAAACGTAACCACCATCGAGGGGTCCTGAGAAAAGACATCGGTGAGCTTATCCACGCTCGTGGCATCCTTAGAGGCCAGGAACAGGCCAATGACCACCACGGGCACCACGCCCAAGATGACCTCGACCATCGTAAACAGCTTGGCGGTCAGGTCCTCACTCGCCGAATTCAAATGGGGCGCCCACTCAGGATGAGCATGCGCACCGACCTTCTTGTCCTTCTCGGCACGATCGGCCTTTTTGCCCCCAGGAACCCGACGACCAGGATCCTTGCGAGTTCCCGCCGCAGCCACCCGAGCCCGAGATTTCTTACCCATACAAAAACACCCCATCAGGTAGTAGATAAACTAAAAGTCGCTACCCAGTGTACCCCACCCATGAACGGTGCCGTCCCAACCAGTCCCCCTACAAAAACGTGCCGCCCCAAAAGGGGCGGCACACAAACTTCTAATCAGCTTTTCAGTAACGAGCACGCGACAACCCAAAGCGGGCCGGGAGGGCCGGATTACCTTCCCTCAACGCGACCCTGCGAAGCCGTGAGCGAGGAGGGAAGGTAATCCGGCCCTCCCGGCCCAGCTCACGCCAGCGCCACGCGCTAGTAGTTCACCACCTGCTCCTCAAAGTACGCCTTCGGATGGTTGCACACCGGGCACACCTCGGGCGCCTCGGCACCCACATGCAGGTGTCCGCAGTTCAGGCACTTCCACACCTTTACGCCCTCGCGCTCAAACACTTCGCCCGACTCGATGCGCTCGACGAGTTTGTTGTAGCGCGCCTCATGGGCCTTCTCGACGGCACCGACGCCACGGAACTTTGCGGCAATCTCGGCAAAGCCCTCTTCCTCGGCGGTCTTGGCAAACTCGTCGTACATCGTGGTCCACTCGTAGTTCTCGCCTGCCGCGGCATCACGCAGGTTGTCCAGAGTGCCCGGAACGGCACCGTCGTGCAGATACTTAAACCACAGCTTGGCATGCTCGGACTCGTTGCCCGCCGTCTCGGCAAAGATATTCGAGATCTGAACGTAGCCGTCCTTTTTGGCCTTGGATGCATAGTAGCGATACTTGGTGTGTGCCTGGGACTCACCGGCAAAAGCAGTCTCGAGGTTCTTCTTGGTCTGAGAGTTCTCAAAATCCATAGGTGTACTTCCCTTCAACACATGCCGCCCATAGGCTTTGAGCGGCCTTGTCTTTAGGATGCCCTCAAGCCGCGAATTTAAACCTTACAATCCCGTTCTTCAGATTTGAGCGGGCTACACACTCAACCAACGATCGTCCTCGGCTCGGCAAAAGCCCTCGCGCTCCAGGTCAGCTAGAATGCCCGCGACAAGCTCGCACTCGACCGGCCCGCGACCGGCTGCCGCTTCCATCTCGTTAACGCCCACCACGGCATCAGCAAGCGTAATCCCCGCCGGCTGGCCATCGCGCGCTGCCAACAACATACGCACGATATGCGCGCGCTTTTGGCGACGCGAGCCCTCAAACTTGGACTGACGACTATAGCCCGCCGACCGCCTGGACGGATTGGGCAGCGTCTTTTTAAGATACGCGCCGTAATCCAGCAACGCGTAATACCATGCGCGCGGCGTGTCGGCATCGTCTTGAGGCACGGCAAAGGGCGCAATCTCATCCGCCGCCGCACCAGGGGCCGCCGGACAGGCGGCTTGAATCAGCGGCACCAGCTCGCGATCGGGAACGGCTGGCACATCGGGAAAGAAATGATGCAAAAAGACCGTGCGCACATTGGTCTCTAGATACACGCCTGGAAGATCAAACGCAAACGAACGGATGCCCTGCGCCGTTGCCGGGCCAATGCCGGGCAGAGCGACCAAGTCACGCGTCTCACGCGGAAACTCCCCGTCCCAGTCCTCTACAACGCGCTGAGCGGCCCCATGAAGCGCCAGAGCGCGTCGGTTGTAGCCCATGCCCTGCCAAGCGTCCAAAACATCGGAAGGCGCGGCCTGGGCAAGCGCCTGCACAGTCGGAAAACGATCGAGCCACACCGGCATGCGCGCCTCCACACGCGGCACCTGCGTTTGCTGCAGCATGACCTCAGAAAGCCAAATGATGTACGGATCGCGTGTGCGGCGCCACGGAAGGTCGCGATAACGCAGGACCCCTTCCGAACGAATCATCGAACGAAAGGGGTCCTGAATCATGGCTATGCTCCTTATGCGGCGCTATTCCTCCCGGTAAGCGCACGCGCAGGTGGCGTACTCGGGAAACGCTTCGCGGTCGGCGAACTTGGGATCGACGGCCGGGAACTGGCGGTGAGCGACGATGTCGCCGAGCGAAACGGAATCGAGGTAGTCGCGCATCAACGCCTGGGCTCCGGCCCACAGGGGATGATAGCAGCACGCGCCCATGCGCGCACAGTCACCATCGGGCGCGGTGCAATCGTTCATAACCATAGGACCCTGAACGGCCTCGACGACCTGGCGGATAGTGACGTCGTCCGGACTGACCTTGAGACGCATGCCACCGTGGACGCCACGCAGGCTCTCCACAATACCGGCCTGGACCAAACCGTGCTGAATCGAGCGGGCAAACGAATACGGAACATTGACCTCTTCGGCAGCGGTGCGAACAGAAAGTAAGCACTCCGGATCCTCGGCAAGCATCGCCAGCATACGAAGGGCGTAATCAGTCTTCCTCGATATGTCCATTTTTCCCCTTTCAAGGAATACGAACAGCTCGAACGAGCTCCGGGGCCGAGCTTGTATCGAGACGCTAAATGACTGCCAGGACATCCAAATGGTAAATCGGATATCCACTGAGTGCCGCGCTTGGAGCGAAATACATCAGATGCGGCGCACAGTGCAATTTAGTATAACCTAATCCCCTGTCTCGTAGAACAGGTGTTGCGCAACAAAGCTGTTGTTCAGACAGATATACTCATTAGATTTTACTTGCGTTCCCGAAGGCGCGGGGGTTCTGGGCGAAGATGCACCAGGGCGATCGTTCTATCAAAACAAAGTGCATCAAACGCAAAAAGCCACGTCCGAAGACGTGGCTTTAATTGCGTTGGCGGGAAGTACGGGGCTCGAACCCGCGACCTCCGACGTGACAGGCCGGCGCTCTAACCAAACTGAGCTAACTCCCCAGGCAGTCGTTCGCGTTTGTTTCCGCTCGCGTGCGCTGCGGGGATTAGTATACACAGAAGTCTGTCCGGCGCGCAACAACTTTTTTGAAAAAATTTTTGGGACCATCCGGGAGGGTCTCCGGGGCTGGGGCGCGGGTTAAGTTTGCTGCTCTACAGTCCTGCGCAAGACGGAAAGCACATTAAGTGCTTTC
>CAUDAE010000160.1 GCA_958447445.1 uncultured Collinsella sp. | reverse complement strand
CGACGCGCGTCCAAGTGGCGCCGCCGTACGTGCCGCGGCGGCAGCGGTCGAGAGCCTCGGCAGAAGGCGTGGCGGAGCCCAGCACGAGTGGGCACCGATAGCGGCGCGCCATCTCGGTAGCCACCTCGCGCGCATGGTAGCGCGGGCTGGAACCCTGCTTGTAGCTGGTCTCGTGCTCCTCGTCGATAATGATGAGGCCCAAGTCGCTGAGCGGGCAAAAGAGCGCCGAGCGGGCGCCCACGACCACGCGGGCCGCACCGCTGGCGACCATATCCCACTGGTCCAGACGCTCGCCGGCCGAAAGACGCGAATGGAACACAGCGACCGTCTCGTCAAAGCGCGAGCGAAAGCGGCCGACAGTCTGGGCCGTCAGCGAGATCTCGGGCACGAGCACGCAGGCCGAACGGCCGGCTGCCAGCACGCGCTCAATCGCCGAGAGGTAGACTTCGGTTTTGCCGGAACCGGTAACGCCATCGACGAGCACCACATCACCGTGAGCGTCCAGGCGTGCGCGCTCAATCTGCGCGAGGGCCTGCCGCTGGCCGTTGGTGAGAGCCAGCGGGGCCTTGCCGCTCGCCGAGGACAGCGTGGTCTGCTCGCTGCAGCCACGCCACGCACGACGCTCCTCCACCACGACGACGCCGCGTTTTTCGAGCGCCTTGATGGTCGCCGACATGCTGTTATAGAGAAGGTTGAGGTCGCGCGTCGTGACCGGGCCGCACTGGAGCGCCTCGATGAGCTGACGCTGGCGGACCGCGGTCTTGGGCGGCGTATAGTCGAAGCCCTCGGGCGTGAGCATGACCCAGCGGTTTTGGATGGGTTTGACGGCGGGGCGCTCAACGGCCCACACGCCGTCGTCACCTTTGACCACGCGCGGGCTTCCACCCGGGGGCAAGAACAAACGCAGGCACTCGGAAAGCGTTGCGACGTACTCGCGGCTCATCCAGCGTGCGATACGGGCAGCCTCGGCGGTAAAGAGCGGTTTGCTGAGGATAGCCTCGATGGCTTTAATGCGGGCTGGGTCGAGGGCGTTGATGCCTTGCAGGTCACCCAGCTCAGGCGCAATGTCGACGATATAGCCCGCGGCGGCACGGTTACCAAAGTGGACCAGGACCGTGGATCCGATTTGCGCCTCGTTGGCAAGGGACCGGGGAATGCCATAAGCAAACGGCTCGGACAGCGCACGGGTGGGAATGTCGAGGACTACGCTCGCATAGGCGGCGACGGGCTCAGGTGCGGGCTCGGGCTGCGCCGGGGCGGCGGCAGGAGCCGCGGACTTCGGAGCTTCCTCCGGTTCCGGCGAACCAAACAGCGAAAGTTGCTCGACCATGGCCCCAGCACCTCCTATCCCATACGTCTACAGAAACAAGAGCCCCGCTCGGGTGAACAGGGCTCGGATACATACGTTTGCGCAGCTGCTACAGCGCCATCGTGCGGGCGCGGTCGATGCGCGCCAGGCAGTCGTCGCGGCCGACGAGCGCCATGGTCTCGCCCAGCGGGGGGCTCACCATGTTGCCGCAGACGGCAACGCGCACGGCTTGGAACACCACGCGCTTCTTGAGGTCCATCTGCTCGGGCAGCGGCTCAAGCGCAGCGTCGATGTTGGCAGCCGTCCACTCGTCCACGCCCTCGAGCGCGCCCTTGGCGGCATCCAGAATGGCACCCATGCCCTCCTTGGCCAGGCCCTTGTTGACGGACTTCTCGTCATACTCGAGCGTCTCGGCCGTAGCGAAGATGGGAGCAGCGACGGTCACGGCGTCGGCCGGCATCTTGGTGCGCGGCTTGACGATGGCGGCAAGCGCATCGATCCAATCCTCGCCGTACTCGACATTACCCTCGATGAGACCCGCCTCGTGCAGCTCGGGAACCATGATCTCGTCGGCAAACTGAGCATCGGACATGCCATTGATGTACTCGGCGTTGACCCAGTCGAGCTTCTTGGGGTCGAAGGTCGCCGGGTTCTTGGAGATGCGGTCGAGCGAGAACTTGCTGGCCAGGACATCGCGCGGGATGATCGTGGTCTCGCCGTCGAGCGACCAGCCGAGCAGCGCCAGGTAGTTGACAAAGGCGTCGGACAGGTAGCCGGCGTCGCGGTACTCCTCCACCGAGGTGGCGCCGTGGCGCTTGGAGAGCTTTTTGCCGTCGGCGCCCAGGATCATGGAGATGTGAGCGAACGTGGGCACGGGAGCGCCGAGGGCCTCGTAGACCATGACCTGGCGCGGGGTGTTGGACAGGTGATCGTCGCCGCGGATGACGTGGGTGATCTTCATCATGGCGTCGTCGACGACGGTCGCGAAGTTGTACGTGGGCGTGCCGTCGGAGCGGAAGATGACAAAGTCGTCGAGCTCCTTGGCATCGAAGGTCACCTCGCCGTGGACGGCGTCGTGGATGACGACGTCACCGCGGTCCTCGGGCACCTTGATGCGCAAGACGTAGGACTCGCCGGCCTCGATGCGGCGACGGGCCTCCTCGGGATCAAGATCGCGGCAACGACGCTGATAGCCCTGGAAGGGGTCCTTGCGCTCTTGCGCAGCCTTACGGTCGGCGTCGAGCTGCTCCTTGGTGCAGAAGCAGGGATAGGCCTTGCCCTCGTCCCAAAGCTTCTGGGCGGCCTGCTTATACAGGTCCAGGCGCTCGGTCTGGGCGTAGGGGCCATAGTCGCCGCCCACCTCGGGACCCTCGTCCCAGTCCAGGCCCAGCCAACGCATGGCGCGCAGAATGATCTGCGTGTTCTCGTCGGTGGAGCGGGTGGGGTCGGTGTCGTCGATGCGCAGGATGAACGTGCCGCCGTTTGAGCGGGCGAAGGCCCAGTTATAGATAGCGGTGCGGGCGCCGCCGATGTGCAGCTTGCCCGTCGGTGAGGGTGCAAAGCGGACGCGAACGTCTGATGCCATGGATATCTCCTCGATTGCAGGATGGATGTCTAACTGCACCAGTATAAAGCAACAATGCGACCTCCGCACAAAGGGCACCGACCTACTCATTGGGGACAGACTTAAATGACCAGTCTTTGGGGACGTTCTTAGTTTAAGGCCACTCATTTAAGCCTGTCCCCAATGAGTAGGTGCGGAAAGGGTGTGAATGTTGGATTTACGCGCTATGATGAGCCCTTGCATAGAGAGCCCGGCGGAATGGTAACGGTCGCCGGGACACGTTTTTGCAAGGACAATCATGTCAGAAGAACTGCGTTCCATCCCGCCCCAACACGGGTCCTTTGTTTTTACGTCGGAGTCGGTGACCGAAGGTCATCCCGATAAGATCGCTGACCAGATCAGCGACGCCGTCCTCGACGCAATCCTCGCCAAAGAAATAGAGCTGCAGGAGCAGGGCTACATCGCCCCCAACGGCGTGCCTACCAACGTGGAGAACGTCCGCTGCGCTTGCGAGACCCTCGTGACCACCGGCACCGTCATCGTCGCCGGCGAAATTCGCACTCAGGCCTATGTCGACGTACAGGAAATCGCCCGCGGCGTTATCCGCCGCATTGGCTACAACCGCGCCAAATTCGGTTTTGACTGTGATACCTGCGGCGTTATGAGCCTCATCCACGAGCAGTCGCCCGATATCGCCCAGGGCGTCGACGAGTCCTTCGAGACCC
>CAUDAE010000159.1 GCA_958447445.1 uncultured Collinsella sp. | reverse complement strand
GCGGGGCTGCCGTTCGACGTGCGCTATATTCAGATTCCGGCGCTGGCGATCAGCTCGACGAACATTCGTAAGCGAGTTGCTCGCGGTATGAGCGTGCGCTATCTTACGAGCGAGTCCGTGCTCGGCTACATTCGCAAACGCAGGCTATATGCCGATTTGGGCCAAGAAGATTTTGAGTGATGGGGGTCTACGTTGTCGGTAGAGGATCAGTTTGAGGGCGATGAGCGCGCGCTGCTCAAGCGCATTCAAGAGCTGCTCGATGTTCGCATGAAGGATAAGCGCAAGCGCTATGTGCATTCGCTGGGTGTTGCCGAGACCGCACTTCATCTGGCCGAGGTCTACGGCGTTGACCGCTTTGATGCCGCTGCCGCCGGCCTGATCCATGACTGGGACAAAGTGCTCTCCGACGACGAGCTGGTCACGCGCGCTCTGCATTACGGCATTAAGATTGCCGGCTCTCCTTCCGCCGCGACGCCGCTTTTGCATGGCCCTGTTGCCGCCTATGAGCTTCCGCAGCTTTTTCCCGAGCTGTCGCCGGCCGTTTTCCAGGCTGTCGACCGTCACACCGTGGGTGCCTGCGACATGACGCCGCTCGATATGGTGGTCTTTGTGGCCGATGCCATCGAGCCCAACCGCCACGGCGACTATGCCCATGCGTTGCGTAAGATGGTGGGGGAGTCGACGCTCGATGAGTTGTTCTTCTCCTGTTTTGCGCAGGGTCTGGTCTATGTGATCCAGTCCGGGCGCTATCTTTATCCCACGGCTATTTCGATTTACAACCATTACGCCCAGCTGCGCTAGCTCGGGCTGTCTAGAAAGAGGTATTCCATGGCCGACGAGACCATGACCGACGAGCAGATTCTTGAAGGTGTGGAGCACAAGAGCTTCGTCGCCACGTCCGACCGCACCGCCGCCTCGCTGTCCGCGAGCGGTGTCGCCGCCGAGGATGTCGCCCGCGCCGCCGCGCAGGCCGCCTACGACAAGAAGGGCGAGGACGTTCAGGTGCTCGACCTGACCGAGCTTTCCGACGTATGCGACTACTTTGTGCTTGCCACCGGTACCAACAACCGCCAGGTCGATTCTATCGTCGATGAGATCGAGGAGAAGGTCGCCGAGGCTTGCGGCGAGCACCCGTTCTCCATCGAGGGTCGCGAGCAGAAGACCTGGATGCTCATGGACTATGGTTCGGTTGTCGTCCACGTCTTCACTCCCGAAGCCCGCGACTTCTACCGCCTCGAGAAACTCTGGGGAGACGCCCCCCAGCTCCCCCTCAACCTCCTCTAGTAGCTCATTTGAGACGGGGTTAGCTACCCTCACGCATATCGCCGGGCAGTTGCGGTTTTCCGCACCTGCCCGGCTTTCTTTTTGCCCAAAGGCGGTTAATCGTTGAAGCGGGATTGGCGGCCGAAGGAAAGGGCGGTGTCGCCGAATTTGTCTCGGACGGCGTCGATGTCGACGGAGAGGTCGCGGCGGTCGCTGGATTGGGCTCCGCGGTCATCGATCTCGCAGAATAGGTCAGTCTGGATGCCGCCTTGGTGGTCGAAGTCGCTCATGCCGATGCCCGCTAAGCGAACATGCATGCCATCCTGCCAGATGTTGTCGAGCAGTTCGAGTGCAACCGCCACGAAGATGTTCTCATCGTCGGTCGGATGAGGCAGCCGGCGCTGTGCCGTACGCCCGCTGCCATACGAATACTTAAGCTTGAGCGTTACCGTGGCACCCGTCAGCCCCTGACGGCGCAGGCGGCGTCCCACTGACTCTCCCAACAGCGCAATCGCCGCCTCAATATCCCCACGCTCAGTTAAATCTTTAGCAAAGGTGCGTTCATTGCTGACCGACTTGACCTCGCGCTCTTCATCGAGGCTCGTGACTTCGGAGATTTCGAGTCCCAGCGCACGCTGGCGCATGCGTTCGCCGTTGACGCCAAAAATAGAGGCCAAGGTGGATTCCGGTGCACGTGATAGCTCGCCGAGGGTGTAGATGCGCATGCGGCGCAGTCGCTCCTCGGCCGAGCGCCCGATGCCGCTCATGGCAGATACCGGCAACGCGGCCAAAAAGCGCTGCTCGGTTCCGGGGCGCACGATGGTCAGCCCAAACGGCTTATCCCGCTCGCTTGCGATCTTTGCGACCGTCTTGTTGCAGCCCACGCCAATGGAACAGGTCACTCCCAGCCCTGCCACGCGGTCGCTTATACGCTGCGCAACCAGCAGCGGGTCTTCGGGCGCAAAGCGACCCGGTGTGATATCGATAAAGGCTTCGTCGATGGATACGCGCTCCACGCGCGGCGTCTCCTCGGCAAGAATCGCCATGACCTGCGCGCTGACCTCACGATAGCGATCAAAATGCCCATGCGTCCAAATGGCTTGCGGGCACAAGCGCCGCGCCTCGGCCGAGGCCATGGCAGAGTGCACGCCGAAGCGACGTGCCTCATATGAACACGTGGACACGACGCCACGCGAATCGGCGTCTCCGCCCACGATGAGCGGTTTTCCGCGCCATTCGGGATGATCGAGCATTTCCACGCTCGCAAAAAACGCATCAAGGTCCATCAGGCCCACCGCCGGACCCGTCCAGGGAGGCGGCGTGACGCCCATGGCATCCTCATAACCGTATGTATGTTCGCGTCTTTCCATGTCATGAGTATACCGCGCAGCTCATGTGGGGTGCGTGTATGTGCTTGCAAATCCCGAATTCTTGTCTAAGATATGGATTTGCCCTCGACTACACCGAAGAAGTTGGTCTCACGGACTTCACCTGCCCGCGTCGATGGCGTATTATGTTCAACTGTTTGTTTGTAGTTGCAGCCTAAAGCTGCTTGGTTGGAGGAGTTTCCTTTGGCAGTCAAGATTCGCCTTGCTCGTCACGGCGCTAAGAAGCGTCCGTACTACCGTGTCGTCGTCGCCGATTCCCGCGCCCCGCGTGACGGTCGTATCATCGAGGAGGTTGGCCGCTACAACCCGATGACCGCCCCCAAGACCATCAACCTCGACCTCGAGAAGATCGCCGACTGGCAGTCCAAGGGCGCTCAGCTCACCGACGCCGTCGCCGCTCTGGTCAAGGCCGCCAACGAGGGCGAGAAGACCGAGACCGTCGTCAAGAAGTCCAAGAAGCAGCTCGCCAAAGAGGCCGAGGCCGCTAAGGCTGCCGCTGAGGCCGCTGAGGGCGCCGAGGAGTAAATCGTGCCTGAGGTTGACGCTGCACAGCTCGAGGGTGAGGCAATGCTCTCAGATCGCATCGCCGATCTCGTCGAATATCTCGTTGTTCAGATCGTCGACGACCCGGATTCCGTGAGCCTTGAGGTCATCGATGGTGACGACGCCTCTACGATTGAGGTTTCGGTCGCCGAGGATGACGTCGCTAAGGTCATCGGCCGTCGTGGCCGTACCATCAAGGCCATTCGCACGCTCGCCCGTGCACTGGCCGCTCGCCTCGACACTGCTGTCGAGGTAGAGGTTCTGGGCTAGGACCTTGAGGTCCCAGTACAAAAACATCGCCCGTGTTGTCAAGCCGCACGGAAGGAAGGGGGAGGTCCTCGCGCAGCCGCTGCGGGGGCTTCCTTCTGTATTAGAGCCGGGTATGCGCGTCGCCCTGACGCCGCCGGCGCTCAAGCGCGACCGCTTTTGCACGGTCGTGTCCGTCACCGATACGGGCGATGGCGATCTGGTCTCGTTTGAGGGCATTGACGACTTGACGGCCGCCGAGGGCATCACGGCATGCTACGTGCT
>CAUDAE010000158.1 GCA_958447445.1 uncultured Collinsella sp. | reverse complement strand
CCGTGTCCCTCGGCATGAGCTTCGGCTGGTGCCGTGCCGCGGCGTAGCACCATGAACCCATACCGGGGTGATGTCGTGCGACAGTATCGCCTTGGCCATCCTGGCCGCGTCGTTGCGGTCGTTCTTGGACGAGAGGTCGGCCGCCGACCTCGGGACCTTGGAGACGGCCGCGACGACGCAGTCGACGCCGAGCCCGGAGAGCTCCCTCTGCGGGGCGAAGCCGAGGTAGCCGCTCTCGTAGGCGGCGAGCGACGGGCCGGGGAAGCCCGACATCCACTCCGCGACCTCGCCCCAGGGGTTGCCGCGGAACCTCCTCGTCACGGCCTCGCCCGTCTCCGCGTCGAGCGCGCAGACGGTGGTGGACCTGAGGTGTACGTCCATTCCGAAGGCGGTAGAATATCTAGGCACGGGAGCCTCCCAACCTCGTTGCGGCGCGGCTGCGCCTCTGGCACTTCAACAACATTGTCGCAGCCCCGACCCGCGGTCACGAGCGGGGGCTCCTGTCGTTTCCGTGCCCCTGGATTGGGTCATAGTGTCTGACTGACTCTGCCATAACATCGGTGTTGCCGTGGTTGTTGAGTAGTCATTGGGCACTTGGCACTTGGGGACGTTCCTTTTGCGCCGGCACCTGGGGACAGTCCTTATGTCAAGAGATTGGTGGTCGTTGGGGATGTTCTTGTTTGACTAGTCGTTTAAGAACGTCCCCAATGACTATCAAAAGTTGAGGTGAGGGTGTTTTCGGTGCCCTGCCTACTTGCTTGCGAACAGCCAGACTAGGATGATCACCAGGATTGTGGCGACGATGCAGACGATGGCGCCGGTGAATTTGATGCGTGAGTCGCGGGTACGCTCGCGCACCGCGTCCTCGGTGGCTTCGAGCTGGGTAACCTCTCGCTCGGTCTCGGCGTGTTCGGCTTTGTCTCGGGCCAAGGATCCTGCAAGCGACTCAGTGATCTCTGGGTGGTCGTGTACCTCGGTCGCCTGCTCGATGATCGACTGTGCATGCGCGGCATCTGCTTGGGCGTTGGCTATGCTCTGCTCTTGGTCGCGGCGTGCCTTGTCCTCGGCAGCGATCTTCTCTCGCAGTTCGCGCTGGCGCGTTGCAGCGGCGGTTTTTGCGGTCTGCAGCTCGTCGCGCGCGGCATCGGCCTCCGCCGTCACGGCCTGATGGGCTCGCTTGGCGTCGGCGATGGGGGCTTGCGCCTGCTCGACGGCCTGCTCGGCTGCGGCAAGCGAGTGTTCAAGGTCGGCGGTGATGCGCGGGACATCTTCTTCGGCTTTACGCAGGGCATCTGCCGTGTCGGAGATCTGCATCGAGAGCTCGCTGGTGCGCACCGTATAGTTGGCGGGATTTGCCGAGGGATTGCGTTGCAGCTCGGCATACTCATGACGCAGCGTCTCGAGCTGGGCGCGCGTGGCGTCGACGGTTTGTTGTGCGGCGGCAATGCCGGCGTCTCGCTCGGCCTGCACCTTGTCGCGGATGCGCTTGGAATCCTCAAGACGGTGAACGAGGCGGTTGCCGGTCTCGCGCGAGCTCGCCTCGCGGGCCTCCACGGCATTGGGCGCGGCCTTCAGGCGGAGCTCGGTCGCGTCATCCTCTGTCTTCATTTGTTCGAGCTGACCCTTGAGCTCTGCTACTTTGGAAGCATGGACATCGCGATCGATTTCGGCTGCCGCAGCGGTCTTTTGCGCTGTGGCGATCGCCTGACGCTGGTCGGCGACGATCTGCTCGTAGCGGCCTGCGATATCCTGGCGCGTCTCGAGTTCCTCGGCCTGATCGGCAATGCGCTGCTCAAGTTCGGTCAGGTGGGCGCGGGCATCGGCAAGTGCCTTTTTCGCGGCGTTCATCTCGCGCATGGCCGAGGCGCCCTGGGCGATAAAGGTGCCCACGGCGTTCGCGGTGTTCGAGACAGCGGTCCCCAGATCGCGGCTCGCGGCGGGGGAGTGCGGGGCGGTCGGGCGAGTGGTGTCGGCAGCGTCCGCATCGGCAGTCTGCGGCGCGGCGATATTGCCGGTACCGCCCTCGACCACAGAAAAGCCTGCTGCGTGCGGATCGACCGCATCGGCGCCAATCGTGGGGTGCTCGAGCTGCAGAAATGAGGGCATGGTGCTGCCCTGGTCGGCAACCGGAGTCTCGCCGGGCACAAAGGTCGAGGCCGCCTCGGCGGCCTCCTCTTCCTCGGCATCAATATCGGCATCGGCGACGGCGTCTTTCATCGCTTTGACAGCATCCATCATGGAGTCCATGACGGCATCGAGCTCTTCTTCCGAAGACACCTCGATGGGGCCCGCTGCTTGCGGGGCGTCGTCCTGTACAGGGGCGTCGTCCTGAGCGGGCGCATCGTCGTTTTGCTCATCGGCGTTTTCTGTTTCGGGGGTTTCCGCCGTAGCGCTTTCGTCCAAGATGGGGTCGTCGATGTCGATACCATCGCAGGTCACAGCGTCAGTATCTGCGGTGACGTCTGCGGGATCATCAATATGCTGTTGAGTCTGGGGGTCCAGCTCGTCTGTCATAGGCATGTGCTCCTCATCGTTGTTTGTCACCCTATGATAAAGTCTCGCGCCGACATCCCGCGCGCCGCAGCAAAGTTTCAAAACGTGTTCGATGGCTCGTTTGGCTGACAAAAATTCGGCCTCTTTATCCAGTTCGTGCTTGACATTCCCTTCGCCGAATGACGTTGTGCCGTTCGCCTGCTGCGGTCTTTATTTTTCACTTGAACCCGCTAAAGTTGCATTTCAGCTTTTGGCGCGTGAAGTTGGATGCGCGCAGTCGGCGGGTGGGCCCGTCGCGATTTGAAAGGACTTTGTATGGGACTTTTCACTGGTAAGACCGTGATCGTCACCGGCGGCGGCAAGGCCACGCTTAAGGACGGTTCCGCTGGCTCCATCGGCTACGGCATCGATATCGCTTTTGCCAAGGAGGGCGCGAACCTCGTCATCACCGGCCGCAACGTCGCTAAGCTCGAGGCCGCCAAGGAGTCTCTCGAGGCCGAGTACGGTGTCAAGGTTCTGCCCGTTCAGGCCGATGTTTCTGCCGGCCAGGACAACGAGGCCGTCGTGCAGAACGTTATCGACAAGGCGATTGAGGAGTTCGGCCGCATCGACGCCGTCGTCAACAACGCTCAGGCCAGCGCCTCGGGCGTGACCATCGCCGACCACACCATGGATCAGTTTAACCTGGCCATTTACTCCGGTCTGTATGCCACCTATCTGTACATGCAGAAGGCCTATCCGCACCTGAAGGAGACCAAGGGCTCCGTGGTCAACTTTGCCTCGGGCGCCGGCCTGTTTGGCAACTACGGCCAGTGCAGCTACGCCGCCGCCAAGGAAGGCATCCGCGGCTTGACCCGCGTTGCCGCCAACGAGTGGGGCAAGGACGGCATCAACGTCAACATCGTGTGCCCGCTTGCTTGGACCGCCGCGCTCGAGAACTTCCAGGATGCCTATCCCGAGGCGTTTAAGGCCAACGTCCACATGCCGCCGGCAGGCCACTACGGCGACGTCGAGAAGGAGATCGGCCGTGTGGTCGTTCAGCTCTGCGGCCCCGACTTTAAGTACATGAATGGCGAGACTGTCACTCTCGAGGGTGGCATGGGCCAGCGGCCGTAGGGGTTACGGCGTTTTGCCAAACCGCGTAACCACTTGACGCTGCAAGCCCGTCAGAGCGGCAATCTGCCTTTCAGCTTCGGCGGCATGATCAAAAGATCAATGCCGCCTCGTTTCAAGGCACCTTGCTCG
>CAUDAE010000157.1 GCA_958447445.1 uncultured Collinsella sp. | reverse complement strand
CAACGAGCAGATTAAGGGCATGGCCGCCCAGGTCAAGAACGACCTCGACGCTCTCGGCTTCGATGTGACCATCCAGACCGATACCTCGCCGGCTACCTACGCTGCCATTGACGGCGGCGAGGCCTACGATATCCTCCTTGCCCCTGGCGATCCTTCCTGCTTCGGCGCTGATCCCGACCTGCTGCTCAACTGGTGGTACGGCGACAACGTCTGGATGCAGACCCGTTGCCCGTGGAAGGAGTCCGCTGAGTGGCAGAAGCTCCACGGTCTCATGGACGAGGCTCTTGCCGCCGAGGGCGACGAGCAGCAGAAGAAGTGGAACGAGTGCTTCGACATCATTGCCGACAACGCCGTTCTGTACCCCGTTGTCCACGTCAAGACCGTCTCCGCTTCCTGGGACGATCCGTCCACTGCGCCCAACGGCGAGGCCCTCGATGGCTTCAACGCCATCGGCACAACGAGCATGTCCTTCAGGGGCGTTGCGACCGTCACGGCGTAAGACTCGCTTGAGTCTGTATGCAGGATGTCGGTCGTTGGGACCGTATCCTCATAGTTGAAACAAAGACCCGGGCGGCAACGATGTCGCTCGGGTCTTGTAATGAGTATCCGTACTCATATACCAGTTGGTCCTACCGACAAAAGAAAGGGGAGAGAACGTGAACAACTTGCTACGTTTGATTGGAAGGCGTCTTGTGGCGCTGCCGATCATGGCATTGGGCGTCACCGTCCTGGTGTTCTTCCTTATGTCGTTCTCCAAGACCGACCCCGCCTACACGGCGTTGGGTGACGGTGCCTCGCCCGAGGCGGTTGCCGAGTACCATGAGAAGTATGGTCTGGACGACCCCTGGCCCGTGCGCTACGTGCGCTATATGGGCGATTTGATCCATGGCGACATGGGCACCTATGGTGCTGCTCGCAACTCCGTTGCCAAGCGCATCTCCACGGCCCTGCCCGTCACGATGCAGCTGACCTTCATCGGTCTTGCCATCGGTGCGGTCGTTTCGTTTTTGCTCGGCGTCATCGCGGCACTGTATCGCGACAAATGGCCGGACCAAGTGATCCGCGTCTTTTCCATCGCCGGCTTGGCAACCCCGTCGTTCTGGCTTGCCGTTCTGTTGATCCTGCTGTTCTCTTCCTACCTTAAGGTGCTCCCGGCATCGGGTGCTCTGCCTCACTTCACCACGAATCCGGTTGGCTATCTGGGACGTATGATCATGCCCGCCATCGCCTTGGCATTTCCGCTGACGGGCCAGATGACTCGTATCGTGCGTACCGCCATGGTCGAGGAGCTCGACAAGGATTATGTCCGTATGGCTCGCGGCGCCGGCGTTCCCGAGAAGGTCGTCGTTGGCATCAATGTTCTTCGCAATGCGCTGATCACCCCGGTCACCACCCTCGGTCTTAAGATCGGTTACCTCATGGGCGGCGCTGTCGTCATCGAGGTTATCTTCAACCTCCCCGGCATGGGCACCGCGATTCTGCAGGGCGTTCAGGGCAACGAGGCGAACCTGGTTCAGGGCGTCGTTATCGTCGTTGCTCTTGCCTTCATCATCATCAACATCGTGGTTGACATGCTCTACCTGCTCATCAACCCGCGCATCAGGACGGTGTAGATTATGGTAAAGATTCGAGAGAAGCAAACCGAGCAGCTCGAGAAGGCTGCCTCCAAGGGGCTCAAGCTCGGTGGCTGGAAGAAGATGACGCTGTCTTCTAAGATTGCCGCCGTCGTGCTGGTGCTGGTCGCCCTGACTGCGATCCTGGCGCCCCTTCTTGCCCCCTATAGCCCGGTCGAGATCTTTACGGCTCGCCAGGCTCCCGGCAACGGATTTATCTTCGGTACCGACGATAAGGGTCGCGACATTCTGTCGCGTATGCTCTACGGCGGTCGTTACTCGCTGATTATCGGCTTTGGCGCCACTGCCATGGCTCTGGTCTGCGGCTCGGTCGTGGGCGCCCTTGCAGCGGTTTCGCGCAAGGCCGTCTCCGAGACGATCATGCGTATCCTGGACATCATCATGTCCATCCCGGGCATCGCCCTCGCGGCCGTCTTCGTCTCCATCCTGGGCAACTCCGTGCCGTCGATCATCTTCGCCATCGGCTTTATGTACACTCCGCAGATTGCCCGTATCGTACGCGCCAACATCGTGTCCGAGTACGGCGAGGACTATGTCCGCGCGGTCATCGTTTCCGGCGCCAAGGCTCCGTGGATTTTAATCAAGCATGTTCTGCGTAACTGCATCGCCCCGATCATGGTCTTCACCGTTACCCTGGTCGCCGACGCCATCATCTTCGAGGCCTCGCTGACCTTCATCGGCGCTGGTATCCAGGAGCCCACCGCTACCTGGGGCAACATCCTCGCCGACGCCCGCGGCGGCGTGCTCGCCGGCCGTTGGTGGCAGGCGCTGTTCCCGGGCCTGGCCATCATGATCACCTGCCTGGCGCTCAACATCCTCTCCGAGGGCATTACCGACGCCATGGCCGCTGCGCCCTCCGCTGCCCTGGATCCTACCGATTCCTCCAAGCGTCGCGAGGCCGACCTGCTGGTCTCCGACCCCGTTCGCGCCTACAAGGAGCAGGCCCAGTCCCTCTCCGCTCGCCTTGGCGCCCTGCGCGATGTCGAGCTCAAGCGTGACGATCGCCACGTGCCCGACGAGTCCGTTGAGCCGATTCTCTCGGTCCGCGACTTCTGCATCCAGTTTGAGCATCACGGTGATATCAACGTCGTCGACCATGTCAACTTTGACGTTCGTCCTGGTCAGACCATGGGCCTGGTGGGCGAGTCCGGTTGCGGTAAGTCCATCACCACGCTGGCCATCATGGGCCTGACCGACGATGACGAGCATCTTTCCGGCGAGGTTCTTTGGGAGGGCCGTGACCTGCTCAAGATGAGCAAGAAGGAGTGGTTCGGCCTGCGCGGTACCGATATCGCTATGGTCTATCAGGACGCCCTGTCCTCGCTTAATCCCTCCATGCTCATCTCTGCCCAGATGAAGCAGCTCACCAAGCGCGGCGGAACCCGTAGCGCCGAGGAGCTCCTGGAGCTCGTCGGCCTCGATCCCAAGCGCACGCTCGAGAGCTATCCGCACGAGCTTTCCGGCGGCCAGCGTCAGCGTGTCCTGATCGCTATGGCCCTTACCCGCGACCCCAAGCTGGTCATCTGCGACGAGCCCACGACCGCTCTGGACGTTACCGTCCAGAAGCAGGTCATCAAGCTGCTCAACGATCTTCAGGCCAAGCTCGGCTTTGCCATGATCTTCGTTTCGCATGACCTGGCTCTGGTCGCCGAGGTTGCCCATAACATCACGGTTATGTACGCTGGCCAGGTTATCGAGCAGGCACCCACCAAGGAGCTGCTCACCAACCCGATCCACGAGTACACCCGCGGTCTTCTGGGTTCCGTTCTGTCCATCGAGAGCGGTTCGGGTCGCCTGCACCAGGTGCCCGGCGCCGTTCCGAGCCCGCGCGATTTCCCCAAGGGCGATCGCTTCGCGCCCCGCTCGAGCCATCCGCGTATTGGCCTGGACACCCGTCCGGTCTTCAAGCGCGTGCCCGGTACCGAGCACTTCTATTCCGAGCTCCCCGACGAGGTGCTCAAGGCAAATGGTTTGACCCCTCACGCGGAGGTGATGTAGATGAGCGAGACCGCAGTCAACGGCGTCGAGCCGATCATCTTCCTTGATGACGTCCACGTCACCTTTAGGACCCGTACCGGCTCGATTCTGCACCCCAACCTGGTTCACGCCGTCC
>CAUDAE010000156.1 GCA_958447445.1 uncultured Collinsella sp. | reverse complement strand
CATTCCACCGGTCGTAACGTCATCGCCATTCTCGCCATACCCATCGTGATGCTCTTCCTTATCGTCATCACGCCCTTTTCTTTTGGTATCGCCTCGCCCTTCGATCTTTGCGGGATGATCGACGCCGGCTCGCGTGCCACCTCGCTCTCCTTTGTCTGCCGTGGCGTGTTCTACGAATATGCAATTCCCACCGGAAGTTGGCAGTCCAAGTTACCGTTGCTCGGCAAGGTCGACGGATGCTCCCCCTATTTCTGCCTTGAACCTCAGGCGCTAAACTATCTAATCGACGACCAGCCACTCGACTCCGTCACCCTCGCCTACGACTACGCACCAAACACCGATGAGCGCCACATGAACCAAGTCCTCGACAAGATGCTTGGACAGTGCGGGCTCACCGAGGAGACCGGTCGAACCATCTATAGCAACCAGAAATTAAAGCGAACAGAACTCCGCCGTGTCGGAAAAATCAAAGGGCGAAACGGGGCCGCCTACTGGGATGCCTGGGCAACACGCGACAAGGGCGAATTCGGACACAGCACCTATATGGTCACTGTCTACACCAAAGACGGAATTAAGGACAATGTTGACGATTTCGCGTCATCCAAACTCGGCATCCCCAAAACAACCAAGCCCGCCAGCCCAGATGAAATCCTGTAGAGACGCTCATTAGAATGTCGTTCAACGAGCACGGCAACATCGAGCTCGCCCCCACCACCACAAAGGGGACAGGAGCCTTTGTGATAATCTTCGGCCCCGGCGTTCACCATCTCGATCTGTAACATCTAGCTGCCGTTTTGGACCTCAGATGTTACAGATCGAGACGAAATGTTCAGCAGTTCCCGTTTATCTAAATCTGTAACAACTACTCGGCAAATAAGGGTCTACCTGTTACAGAACGAGACAAACCGCGGACCACCACAAAGGCGCCTGCCCCTTCGTGGTGGTTTTCGACAAAAAGAAGCCGCCCCAATAAAAAGAGGCGGCATCAAGCAAGTCTATTTTTGGCGTCCCTCAAGACCCAACGAGAACGTCGCAGTAGCCCCGGACACACCTTTCCCTCGGGCGACCCTCGCGAAGCGCGTGAGCACGAGGGAAAGGTGTGGCCGGGGCGTACAGCAGAGTTACTCGGCAGCGGCCTTGAACTTGTTGTAGTTGATCAGGCAACCGGCCTTGACGATGGCACGCTCCTCCGCCGTCATATCGGCAATGTAGAGCTTAATCTGCTCGACCGCACCGTCGGCGCGCACCACGTAGGCAGCGATGTCCTTTAGGTCGCCGTCGAGCGCGGCGCGGATACCCGGCACAAAGACGTAGTCGCCCACCTCAAAGTTGGGCTCGGCCTCCATCTGGAAGGGCACCATGCCCCAGTTCATCACGTTGGAGCGATAACGCTTGGTGGCGTACTCGTGGACGATGTTGGCCAGGCCGCCAATCACGCGCTGGCAGCTCGCGGCCTGCTCGCGGGCAGAACCGTCACCGGGCTTTTTGGCATAGAGCATGGAGCCGTACTCGGTCGCCTTGGCGTCTGCCGCGACGCCCGCACCGGCCAGCGCCTCAAACACGCTGGCAAGCTCGGCATCGATTGCCGCCAGGTCGCCTGCGGCCTCACCGGCCACGCGGCGCTTCTCCACGGCGTCGACCTCCTTGGAGCGACCCACGTAGGCCGGATCGCGACGGCTGAGCGTAAACTCGGCCAGACCCAGCGGGTTGGAGCGGAAGGAACTCGTCTCGCCCGAAGGAATAAGCTCGTCGGTCGTGGTGACCGGGTCCATGATCTTGGAGCACACCTTAAGCAGGATGTCGTCGCCGAGGGGCTCCATCGCGGGCCACGGCTTGATGTTGGGACCCTCGACCAGCTCGTCGGCAGGCTCCGCCTTGCCAAAGCCCCAGTACACGCGCTTCTTGTACGGCGCATCGTCAAAGGTGTACTCGCAGGCCTCGTCCCAAGTCTCCTCGGGCAGGTCGGTCGCCGGCGTCAGGATGCCGCCGTTGGCAGCCGTCGCCGCAATGGAGCGGGCGTCCATCAGGGCCACGGCGCTCAGCTGGCCATTACCCGGCTTGGAACCCTCGCGGTTGGGGAAGTTGCGCGTGGTGTGGCGGATCGAAAGGCCGTTGTTGGCGGGCGTGTCGCCGGCGCCAAAGCACGGGCCGCAGAACGCCGTGCGCACGATCGCACCGGCCTCCATAAGGTCGTAGATGTAGCCACGGCGCGTGAGCTCGAGCGCCACGGGCTGGCTTGTGGGATAGACCGACAGCGAAAACTCGCCGCAGCCGGTGTTGGCGCCCTTGAGCACGCGGGCAGCCTGGACCACGGAGTCGTAGTTGCCGCCCGAGCAGCCGGCGATAACGCCCTGCTGCACGTGCAGCTTGCCGTCGACGATCTTGTCGAGCAGGCTAAAGTGTGTCTTGCCCTCGCCGATCTTGGCGGCCTCGAGCTCCACCTCATGCAGGATGTCCTCGAGGTTCTCGTTGAGCTCGTCGATCTCAAAGCCGTTAGAAGGATGGAACGGCAGCGCGATCATGGGCTTGATACTCGACAGATCGACTTCGACGCAACCGTCGTAGTAGGCAACATCGGCGGGCTTGAGCTCGCGGTAGTCGTCGCCGCGGCCGTGCATGGTCAAAAACGCGTGTGTGTCCTCGTCAGTTGCCCAAATGGAGGAAAGGCAGGTGGTCTCGGTGGTCATGACGTCGACGCCGTTGCGGTAGTCGGTCGTCATACTCGCGATGCCGGGGCCCACAAACTCCATGACCTTGTTCTTGACGTAGCCCTTGGCAAAGACGGCGCGGATGATGGCGAGCGCCACATCGTGCGGACCGACGCCGGGGCGTGGGGCGCCCGTGAGGTAGATGGCGACGACGCCGGGATAGGCAACATCGTAGGTGTCACGCAGCAGCTGCTTTGCCAGCTCGCCGCCGCCCTCGCCCACGGCCATGGTGCCCAGGGCGCCGTAGCGGGTGTGCGAGTCGGAGCCCAAGATCATCTTGCCGCAACCGGCGAAGTTCTCACGCATAAAGGAGTGGATGACGGCGATGTGCGGCGGGACGAAGATGCCGCCGTACTTCTTGGCAGCCGAGAGACCGAAGACGTGGTCGTCCTCGTTGATGGTGCCGCCCACGGCGCACAGCGAGTTATGGCAGTTGGTGAGCACGTAGGGCAGCGGGAACCGCTCCATGCCCGAGGCGCGCGCCGTCTGGATGATGCCCACAAAGGTGATGTCGTGGCTCGCCATGGCATCGAAGCGAATCTTGAGCGCCTCGGGGTTGCCGGACGTATTGTGTGCCTGGAGGATCGAATACGCGATGGTGCCACGCTTGGCATCCTCGGGTGTCTGCGTAATACCGTGCTCAGCAGCCTCGGCCGCAGGCACAATCTCACTGCCGCCGCGCAGGTAGATGCCGTCCTCGTACAGCTTGACCATACTGTCTCCCACTCTGCCCAAAAGATTTGGGCGCATAGCATACATTCGTTCAATATCGTGCCATAGAACGGTTGCGAGTGGGTTACGAATCTGCACGTTCACTTTATCTCAGTAAAGTAAAGGACGACCCCGGTGTGGGCTGTCAGATTTGGTGTAAGAGTGTCCCTTCCGACTAGTCATTTAAGAACGTCCCCAATGACTACCGCATCCGGAGCAAGGCAACGCCGCAGGCAGAGGACGGACAGCGCGCGGGCCGTATTTCCAAAGTGAGGAACGTCCCCAAGTGCCGCATCCGGGCCATGGCAACGCCGATATTTTGGCGCGGACAGACACTATGACCCAATCCGAGGGCACTAAAAAGATAGGAGC
>CAUDAE010000155.1 GCA_958447445.1 uncultured Collinsella sp. | reverse complement strand
GCCAAACCTGTACGGCGGCGTGCATCGAGGCACACGATATTCCCGGCAACATCGCCGCGCCGCGCTTGCGCGTGACGCGTACGTACGAGATCTCCGCACCGGTGGCTTGCCATCACTGCGAGGATGCCCCGTGCGCCAAGGCCTGCCCCACGGGCGCCTTGTTCTTTGATCCAAAGAACCATCGCATCGGTGTTAACGAGGACAACTGCATCGGCTGCAAGAGCTGCGTCATGGCCTGCCCCTTTGGCGCCGTGAGCGTGGCGACCACGCAGGTCCCCGTCTTGATGGGCGACGTGCGCGTGGGTTCGCAGACTAAGAGCTTCGTGCTCAAGTGCGACCTGTGCGTGGACCGTCCCGGCGGTCCGGCGTGTGCCGAGGCGTGTCCGACCAAGGGCCTCACCCTGGTGGACGAGGAGCGTCTGGCAGAACTGACTGCCGAGCGTGCCCGCGCCACCATCGAAAACGAGGCGTAAGCGTCGGGCGACAGGCCCAATGATTGTCAAATAAGTACCGAGTATTCGGTAGCAGAGAAAGGAAGGAGGGTGTCATGGAGAAGCATAAAGTGATCTGCCCGTATTGCGGCGCCGGTTGCCAGTTTAACCTCTTGGTCCAAAACGGCCAGGTCGTGGGTACCGAACCGCTCAACGGCATCACCAACCAGAGCGAGCTGTGCCTTAAGGGCATGAGCGGCTACGACTTCATCAACGACACCAAGATCTTGACTCCTCGCGTACTGCACCCGATGATCCGCCGCACTAAGGGCGCGGATCTTGAGCGCGTAAGCTGGGACGAGGCGCTGGATTTCACCGCATCTAAGATGCAGGCCATAATTGACGAATATGGTCCTAACGCTGTCATGACCACCGGCTCTTCGCGAGGCGGCGGCAATGAGGCGAACTACGTCATGCAGAAGTTTACGCGTGCGTGCATCGGCACCCACAGCGTGGACAACTGCGCCCGTACTTGACACGGCCCTACTGTCCTCGGTCTGATGGACACGGTTGGTTCAGGTTGCATGTCATGCTCCATCCCCGGTATGGAGGATGCGGGCTGCATTTTCCTCTTCGGCTATAACCCTGCCGATTCGCACCCCATCGTCGCAAGGCGTATCGTGCGAGCCAAAGAAAAGGGTTGCAAGATCATCGTCGCCGATCCGCGCCATATCGAAACCGCGCGTATCGCCGATCTCTACCTTCCGATCAAGAACGGTTGCAACGTCGCGTTCCTCAACGCCTTTGCCAACTGCTTGGTCAACGATGGCCTCTACGACAAGGAATTCGTCGCCGAGCACACGAACGGCTTTGACGAGTGGTGGGAGACCATCAAGAACTACACTCCCGAATCCGTACAGGACATCACGGGTGTCGAGCCCGCGTTGATCCACCAAGCTGCCGAGATGTACGCCACGGCGAAGCCCTCTGCCATCATTGGCTGGGGCATGGGCGTATGCCAGCAGAAGCAGAATCTGAAGACGGTGCACACCATCGCCTCCATCGCCTGTGTTGCCGGCCAGATCGGCAAACCCAATTCCGGCCTCGCGCCCGTGCGCGGTCAGAACAACGTCCAGGGCTCCTGCGATATGGGCATGCTGCCTAACCTGTACCCTGGCTACCAGAAAGTCACCGACCCCGCCGTGCGCGCCAAGTTTGCAAAGGCTTGGGGCGTGCCCGAGGAAAAGCTCCCGCTCGAGGAGGGCTACAAGCTCACCGACCTGGGCCACCTGGTCGACGAGGGCAAGGTGCACTGCTTCTACAACTACGGCGAGGACCCGGTGCAGACCGAGCCCGATTCGGCCGGTATGCGCAAGACGCTCTCCGAGCTGGATCTGTTCATTTGCCAGGACATCTTTATGACGCAGACGACCATGCTCGCCGACGTCATCCTGCCCGCTACCTCTTGGGGCGAGCACGAGGGTGTCTTTACCGCATCCGACCGTAGCTTCCAGCACTTTGACGCGGCTGTTCCGCCCAAGGGCGAGTGCCGCCACGACTGGGAGATCTTCGCGGACCTGTCCACGCGTATGGGCTACCCCATGCACTACGACAACACCGAGCAGATCTGGAACGAGTGCATTAGCCTGTGCCCCAACTTTGTGGGCGCGACCTACGAGAAGATGGCTCCCGAGGGCGGTTACGCCCAGTGGCCGGTCAAGAGCACCGATGTGAACGACCACGGTACGCCCGACATGTTCGCTGGTGGCAAGTTCACCACCAAGGACGGCCGCGCCAACCTGATGGCGCACGACTGGGAGGCGCCCTCCGAGCTTCCCGACGATGAGTACCCGCTCATTCTGTGCACCGTCCGCGAGGTCGGTCACTACAGCTGCCGCTCGATGACCGGCAACTGCAAGACGCTGGCGCTGCTCGCCGACGAGCCCGGCTTTGTCCGCATGAATCCCGCGGACGCCCAGGCGCGCGGCATCAAGAACGGCGACATCGTCTCGATTCACAGCCGCCGCGGCCAGGTATACAGCCGCGCCGACGTGAGCGATCGCATCAACAAGGGCACGGTCTACATGACCTACCAGTGGTGGATCGGCAAGTGCAACGAGCTGACCATTCACAAGGTCGACCCGGTCTCGCATACGCCCGAGGACAAGTTCTCCGCCTGCCAGGTCGACGCCATTGCCGACCAGGTTTGGGCAGAGGGCGAGGTAGAGCGTCAGTACACCGAGCTCAAGCAGGCTCTGGTGGATGCCGCTGCTCCCCAGGACGTTGAGCCTGGCGCCGCCAAGTTCGACGACGAGACGCACGTGAACCAAATCGTGTAGTCCCGTTCTCGTTGGCTTTTTGGGCCGGGCGTCCCGTACGTTCGGGAGCCCGGCCCGTTATTTTGAAAGGAAGTGGGGATGAACCGCTTCATCGACATCAACCCGGAGAGGTGCATCGGCTGCGGAACATGCCAGTCCGCCTGTGCCGACGCCCACCGGATGCAGGGTCTTCAGGATACGCCGCGCCTGGCGCTCGTGAAGACCGGCGGTATTTCGGCCGCCCTTGCCTGCCACCATTGCGAGGGTGCCCCCTGCGCCGAGGTTTGCCCGGTGAATGCCATCGAGCACGATGGCGATCGCATCCACGTCAAGGAGCAGGAGTGCATCGGGTGCAGGCTGTGCGCCATCGCGTGCCCCTTCGGAGCCATCCATCCCGATGGCACGTCTATCGCCGGTGTCGCAGGCATGTGCGACCCGACGCCTTCGTATCCTAAGTCCCTGAGCAGCCTGCTTACGTGGGCTCCTGGCCAGTACACCTGCGCCGTCAAGTGCGACCTGTGTGCCTTCGATCCGGACGGCCCGCATTGTGTGGCGGCGTGCCCCACCAAGGCGCTGACCGTCATGGGCGGCGCGGCCGATCGCGAGCTCGACGAGGCCAAGCGCCTGCGCTCGATCGAAAACGGTCCAGTCGTCGACGTTACCGCTGTGGCCCAGGGCCTGTCCGAGAAAGCAGAAGGGAGCGTAAACAATGGATAGCATTACGCTGTTTATCGCATCGCTTGCCGTCTCGTGCATCGGTGCGCTCGCCTCGGTTCTGCTGATCAAGGCCGATAACGCCGCCAAGACCGCCGGCTGCCTGATCGGCGCCGTCGCGGCCGTGCTGTCGTTCATCGCGGGCCTCGAGGCCGTGCTTGGCGACGTTTCGTCCCTCAACACGGTCTTCTTTTTCCCGTTCGCCCGTCTCGAGCTCTTGCTCAACGGCCTTGCGGGCCTGATCGTGGTCCTCATCTCAATCCTCGCCTTTGCGGGCTTCATCTACGGTCTGTCCTACTTCGATGAGTACCCGGGCAAGGTCGGGCGCGCCGGTTTCTTCATGAACACCTTCGTCGCCTCGATGATGCTCGTCATCACCGCCGACAACGTGTTCTGGTTCCTGGTCGCCTTTGAGCTCATGTCCCTTACGAGCTACTTCCTTGTCGTTATC
>CAUDAE010000154.1 GCA_958447445.1 uncultured Collinsella sp. | reverse complement strand
ATACAAGGGTTATTTCGCCCCCGTCGAGTTCGATGCCGAGCAGCATGTGCTAACAGGCATGGTCACCGGCATTAGGGACGCAATCGTATTTGAAGGCTCCACGGTTAAAGAAGTGGAGCAGTGCTTCCACGACGCCGTCGACGATTACCTTGAGTTTTGCGCCGAGAAGGGCAAGGAACCCGAGCGGGCTTTTAAGGGCTCGTTCAACGTAAGAACGGGCTCTGAGCTCCACAAGCGAGCAGCGCTGGCAGCGGCAAAGAAGGGTGAGTCACTCAATAAGTTTGTGACCGAAGCAATCGCTGCGGCGTTATAGCATTAACGCATAGGCTCAAACAACCACAAGGGGCACAGTTCGCAGGCATATTTGCGGTGGCTTTACTGCCCATATCGCGTTTGCCCAGATAAAACCTGCCAAAATAAACCTGTCCCTTTTTGGCAGGTTTGGGAGATGAGGCTGGGATGGATAAGGCTGAGTTGCGGCGGGCGGTGATTGCTCGGCGCGATGCTCTTGATTTGGATGTTCGGACGGCGAAGTCTGCTGTTGTATGCGCGCGGCTTGTTGAGCTGATGGAGTCCAGCGGCACTGCGGGCCAACGCACCGTTGCCGTCTATGCCGCCATGGGTTCCGAGGTCGACCCAGCCGCGTTTGCCGCCGCGGCCGTCGCGCGTGGCTGGCGTGTAGCCTATCCGTGCATGCTCTCGGCAACAGACGCCATGGCTTGTGGCCAGCGCATGTGCATGCGGGCAGTCTCTGCCGGCGATGCGTCCGAGGCCCCGTTTATCGCCCACCCTACGCGGGCCTTCGCAGCCACGGACGTCGACAGCGACCAC
Source organism: uncultured Collinsella sp. (assembly GCA_958447445.1). GTDB lineage: Bacteria > Actinomycetota > Coriobacteriia > Coriobacteriales > Coriobacteriaceae > Collinsella. Next base: position 3,102 of record CAUDAE010000154.1, on the reverse strand, counting down.
TTCCCCATCGTGCCCGCCAAGGCTCTCGATATGATTATCGTGCCGCTCGTGGCTTTCGACCGCACCGGCGCGCGTCTGGGCTACGGCGGAGGCTGCTACGACCGCTACCTGCCCACAGTTGCACCTAAATGCCTAATCGTCGGCATCGCCTTTGACGAACAGCGCGTCGACCACGTTCCCACCGATGCGCACGACCTGCCGCTGTCCCACATCGTCAGCGCCTAACCGCCGCTATATCGCACCCGCAAGATGAGCGTGGAAAATCTCCCACTTTGAGCCCCCTTACGAGCCAAAAACGGGAGATTATCCACGCTCATTCAACAAGCGTCCGAAAATCCACGCTCGTCCGTCCGATTTTCCACGCTTGTGCAGCCAAACGCCCTGCAACTGCCTCAGCACGCACGCGGCACGCCGGCGACCTTGAGCTTGCGATCGAGCTTTGTCGGATCCCTTAGATCATCCCAGCACAAGCGCACGATCTTGCAGTTATCAAGCAGCGAAAGCCTCGACTCGCGCTGGCGCTCATCGAACTGCGCCTTCGCGAGCTTGCCCTCCTCCGCCGCCTTCTCGCTTTTAACGAATCCGTCGAACTCCCCGATAATCAGCCGGTCGCCCACGCGCCACAAGTAGTCGACGCGATACGGTCGTCCCGGCTCAACCGGGTCGAACAGCTCAACTTGCAGCTCCGGCGTCTGCCAGCCGCGCTCGATCATCAGGGCACGCGCCTTGGACTCGCCGCCGCTTTCCGACAGCCCATCGGCACATCGTGCAACTCTGCGCGCCGTCACAACGCCGCGACGATTCAGGCCAAGCTTGTCGACAGTCTCAACGAGATGCTCCTTCGACAAAAGTTGCTCATGGAGCGCCGAGTCCGCGATGATCAGTCCCTCGACAAACGATGCATCGACCAAGCAATCCGTAATCGTTTGATCGATATCGGTTACGGCGATATCCATCTGGTTGGCCCGTGTTTGACGAGCATAGCGATGACGAATGACCTGAGAGCCCGGCGTCGTCGATTGGGCTGGCATCGCGGCGATATGGATGTGCGTCAAATTGGCATGCGAAACCGAAAGGCCATAGATAACAGCCGCCGTATAGGAGCAAAATGTCCAGTCGGGGTGCTTTTGCGCAAGCGCCCGCACCCGATGCAGATAACGCTGCCGAAACTTGAGCTCGGACCAGTATTCCGGACGCGCATACAGCCCCGACATGACCGCTTCGAGACTTCCCGCCTCCGCCCGCCGCTCAATCTGCTTTGCCTCCGCCGCCGTGCGCGCGTACACGCAGCTCATCTGCTGTTCGCATGCTTTAATGTGGCTTGCAAGCCTTTGATTCGCCGTCATGTTTCCCATGTCGCCTCCCAAATCTTGGAACGGCGCAAACGTACCAGACGGTTTCATGCGAAGTCTGACCAAATACCGTCCAGGCGCTGACCAAATGCTTGACGGTTTTGGACGTTTTAGGCTGATGGCTTATATCTGCAGGTAGGGCGGTTGTCGAGAGGTCCCTGTCTCCACATTTTGAGGCCTTGGTCCATCGGATTATCAGAAAGAAAAACCCGTCGAGATTCAAGACTACGCCAAATGCGACTTTGCCTCTGCACGCACCGTCGCTTAGCCGAGCCATCGGCATCTACATGCCTAAAAAATGAGCGTGGATAATCTCCCGTTTTGAGCCTAGTTTCAAGCCAAAAGTGGGAGATTATCCACGCTCGATTTGTAAATGTCCGAAAATCCACGCTCGTCCGTCCGGATATCCACGCTCGTCACGCCGCCGGCACAGCAGCAGCCGTAGCCTAGTGCTCCTCGCCGGCGCGGGCCAGGTCGTAGGGCGTGGTCTGGTAGACGTAGTAGTTGAGCCAGTTGGTGTAGAACAGCTGAGCCTGGCTGCGCCAGACGTTACGCGGCTCGGCGGTGGGGTCGTCATTCGGGAAGTAATGCGCCGGCACCTCCGGGTTGAGTCCGCGCTTCACGTCGCGCTCGTACTCCAAGCGCAACGTGTCGGTATCGTACTCGGGATGGCCAAAGACAAAGAAGCGGCGGCTGTCGGTCGACTTGACGATGTACAAGCCCACCTCGTCGGACACGGCCACGACCTCAAGCTGCGGCTCGGCCTCCACGTCCTCGCGGCGCACATCGGTGTTGCGCGAATGCACGGCATAGAAACGGTCGTCGAAGCCGCGGACCAGCGGGCTTTGCGGCTTCACCAGATAATGCTCGAACACACCGCTCGCCTTTGTCGGCAGGTCGTACTTCTGGATACCGTAATGATGGTACAGACCGGCCTGTGCACCCCAGCAAATGTGCAGCGTAGAGTGCACGTGCGTGGTGGACCAATCCATGATCTGGCAGAGCTCGGGCCAGTAGTCGACCTCCTCGAACGGCATCTGCTCCACCGGGGCGCCCGTGATGATCAGGCCGTCGTAGTGGATGTCGCGGATGTCGTCGAACGTGCGGTAGAACGTCTCCAGGTGGCCGGCGCTCACGTGCGTGGCCTCGTGCGTCTTGGTGCGCAGCAGGTCCACCTCCACCTGCAGCGGCGTGTTGGAGAGCTTGCGCATGATCTGCGTCTCAGTGGCAATCTTGGTGGGCATGAGGTTGAGGATGAGCACGCGCAGCGGACGAATGTCCTGGTGCAGCGCGCGGTACTCGGTCATGACAAAGATGTTCTCGCTCTCGAGCTGCGCGGCGGCAGGGAGGGCGTCGGGGATGCGAATGGGCATGGATGCTCCTTACGAGTCAGTTGCAACTATGGTACAACGACCGGCTCCATCCGCGCGAGCACATCGCCCAGCGATGCCGTCAGCAGCCCAAATCACTCCAAAAGTAGAGATTAAGGCATGTCCCAAAAATCTACGGCGCTTTAGCCTAGCAAAGTAGTAGCAGGACGCTACAATGGTTCGACGCGAAAAACTCGGCCGAAAGGATACATATATGTACCAGACGCGTAAGATCGGTGTGGTCGGCCAGGGCCACGTAGGAGCACATGTCGCCAACAGCCTGCTCATGCAGGGCATTGCCGATGAGCTGTACCTGTGCGATATCAACGAGGCCAAGGTGACGTCCGAGGTCCAGGACCTGCGCGACTCCCTTTCGTTTG
>CAUDAE010000153.1 GCA_958447445.1 uncultured Collinsella sp. | reverse complement strand
GACGTCGCGCTCGGTCAGACGCCAGGGCATCGCGGGGTGACGACGCATGGTGCCGGTGCCAGAGCACGGCGCATCGATAAACACCGTGTCGAACAGGGCAGGCTCGCCAAGCATGGCATCAAACGACGTAAGCACCTCATTGAGCTCGCAGGCATCGCCCGAGACCGTACGTACACCCGCAATACCCGCCTTATGCAGGCGCGCGAGATTCAGATCGCACTTGCGATCGTGCAGATCGAGCGCGGTATGCTGATGCTCGTACCCGGCTCGCTTGGCCTGGCACATCATCACATAGGTCTTGGTGCCGCGGCCGGCACCAATCTCCAAGCAACGCCCGGGACGTGTCGCCGCAGTAGCGATAAGCTGAGCGTTGAGGTCCGAGGCAACGGCAGCGGCGCGTTCAAACACGCCGGACGCAACCGTAACCTGAGCATCGACCGGAGCATGGCAGCCCGGAAAGACAGGCGCAACGAGCTGCGAGATATACGGGTCGGCCTTGGTCGCAAACGCATTCTCGTGCAGAGCAAGCGGCGCAGGAGCCAGATTGCCGGCAAAGTTGAGCGCACCCTCGGGCGTATCGAACGAGGCCATGATACGAGCGCACAGCCAGCGAGGGAGACCCATCAAACGCGAAAGGCGAACCAAACGGCGCTCGGACTCATCCACGTCGGATGCCGTGGCAAAGTCCTCAACGTTGTCCGCAACCTTGTGCAGCACCGCGTTAGCCAGGCCCGCGGCAGACTTAGCACCGCTGCGCACCAGCTCAACACCCTGACTTACGGCAACGCGGCCCGGCGTATGCAGGTAGAGCATCTCGAAGGCCGAGATGCGAAGCGCCATGCGAACGCGCGGCGCGACCTTTTTTGGCTTATCCAAAAACTGATCGAGCAACTCATCCAAAATGCCCTGCGTGGCGGCAACACCGAGCGCCAAACGAGCGGCAAAAGCGGAATCGCGCTGGTCAATGGCCTTGGCGGAAGCACGTGAAGACAACACGTCGCGTGCGTACATACCGCGGCGATCAGCCTCCATCAACACATCGAGCGCAAGCTTGCGCGCGGGAGACAACTTGCTCATGACAGTACACCCCACCTAAGTTCGGCACCCTGCAGGCCGGCAGCCCAGGCAGAAGCAGCCATGGCACGCTTGCCATCGGGCTTAACCTCGAGCAGTTCAACCGCGCCATCGGAAAGGCCCAGGTAAACACGCTTGCTCTTGACGGCAACAGCGCCCTCGCAAAGCGACACATCAGCCGGCGCAGCATCGAGCACGCGAATCGACTTACCGGCAATCACGCAACGGGCAGGCGCGGTATCGGACGAAGCAAGCACATGACGCACGCAATCAAGCGCCGCCATCTTCGGATCCAGACGCATCTCCTGCTTGGAAATCTTGGCAGCATGCGAGACGAGGGACTCATCCTGCTCGGTCCAAACAGCCGAGCCATCGGCAAGCGAGGGAAGCGTATCGGCAAGCAACTTACCGCCAAGCTCACCAAGCTCCATCGTAAGCGCCTCGGCATGCTTACCGGCAACCGACGTAGACGCCTGGGCGCAATATGCGCCCGTATCCCCGCCATGCCCAATGCGCATAATGGAAACGCCAGCAACCTCATCACCAGCAAGAATGGCACGCTGAATGGGAGCAGCGCCACGCCAACGAGGCAGCAGCGAAGCATGAACATTCACAATACCAAGTGGTGCCATATGCAGCACCTCATCAGGCAAAATGCAACCGTACGCGGCCACACAGAAAATATCAGCCCGCGCAGCCTGGAGCGCCTCAACAACCTCAGGCGTCATACGATTGGCCTCAACGACCGGCAACCCCAGCTCAAGCGCCTTGGCCTTAACAGGAGACGGCTCAAGCTTCTTACCACGCCCACGAACAGCATCTGGACGAGTAACAACAAGCGCAATCTCGTTCCCAGCCTCAACAAGTGAAGTCAGCGAAGGCACAGCAAAATCAGGCGTACCCATAAACACAATACGCATAAAGAACGTCTCCCCTCAACCAAAGCCGAGACGGCTACAAATAACAGCGGAAAGCCAAGTACCCAGCCCATCCGCAATAACAATTCAACAGAAACAAATATACCCAAAAACAAAGAAAGAGCCGCATAAAAGCAGCCCTCCCAACAAAGCACCTATCAGCGAAGACGCCCATCCCTGGCCCGACGGCACCCGGGTGAGACAAGCAGCATCAACGTAGTCCCCGGGGCGCCCGCCTATATCGTCCCGCGCGCAGTTTCGCAGCACAGCGAGAATGTTTGAGCACGGGATGATATAGGCGGGCGCCCCGGGGACGGACAAACCTACTCCGTCTCGCCCGGTCGAGCGCCGCGGGCCAGGGCGTCCTGGTACTCCTTGACGGCCTTGATGCGCTGCATCGGCTTGAGTCGCTCGAACATGGTATTGCCGTGCAGGTGATCGATCTCGTGCTGCAGGCACACGCAGAACAGGTCGCCTGTGGCCTCATAGCGAATCAGGTTGGCATCCAGGTCATACGCCTCGACGACAACGTGATCGGGACGCTCGATCTCGCAGCTAATGCCGGGGATGGAAAGGCAGCCCTCGCTAAACGGCACCAAATGGTCACTCTGCTCGACAATGACGGGGTTGATGAGCACGTACGGGTCGTAATCGTTCTTGTCGCTGTAATCGCAGTCGATGGTGACGAGTTGGATAAGCTCGCCGATCTGCGGAGCAGCCAGGCCGCAGCCGCCGTTGTCGAACATCATCTTCTTCATCTTCTCGGCAAGCGCCTCGATCGCCGGGGTAATCTCCTCGATGACGGCGCACTCCTGGCGCAGACGAGGGTCGGGCGACAGTACGATTCCGTTGGCTTCCATGGCCATCCTTTCGGGTTGTTACATCAAATCATAGGCATCGACGTCAACGCTCACGCTCACGCCGCGCACGGAGCCCACCTCTTTGAGGCAGGCGTCGATATCATCAGAGACATGGTACCCTACCGGCGACTTTACAAGCAGATGGAAGCGGTAACGGTCCTTGGCTCTCTCGATTACACACGAAGCCGGACCAAGCACCTGGGGCACGGCGCTCCCCGCCCGCAAAAAGTCGGGAGCAGCGGCATGCCAGCGACGCTTGAGGAGCTTTGCGATGCGACCGATGTAGTCCCGCGCGTCATCCGCGTTCGTCGACCATACCAAGATGTTGGCCAGGCGCACGAACGGCGGATACAGTGCGTCGCGGCGCTGGTCCAGGTCGTAGTCGGTGAAGATCGAGCGATTGTGCTCGGCGACGGCGCGGATGACCGGGTCCTCGGGCAGATAGGTCTGAATGATAACCTCGCCGGGGCGATCGCCGCGGCCGGCGCGGCCCGCAACCTGCTCCAGAAGATCGTAGGCGCGCTCCCCTGCTCTAAAATCAGGCAGCTTCAGCGCAAAGTCGGCATTGACCACGCCCACGAGCGTGACCTCGGGAAAGTCGAGGCCCTTTGCAATCATCTGGGTACCCAGCAGCACCGCGCAATCGGCGGCATCGAACTGCTCGAGCAGCTTTTTGTGCGCGTCCTTGCCACGCGTGGAATCGGCGTCCATGCGAATGATGGCGACGTCATCGGGCAGCATCTGGTGCAATGCGTCCTCGATCTGCTGCGTACCCAGGCCCATTTTTGCCAAGTAGCGGCTACCGCACTTGGGACAGCGACTCGTGGGGGCCGGATAGGGCTGCACGCGCCAGGACGATCCGCAGGTGTGGCACTGCAGCGTGTGCGTGCGCTCGTGGTACGTGAGCGCGGTGGAGCAGTGGTTGCAGGTGGGCACGCAGCCGCACTCGCGGCACATCAGGAACGGCGCAAAGCCACGGCGATTGTGCAACAGCACGGCTTTTTCGCGGCGCTCGACCACACGCTCCAGGCCTTCCATCAGCGGCTTAGAGAACATGGAGCGGCTGCCGTGTGCGAACTCGCGGCGCAGATCGGCAATGCGGACCGTTGGC
>CAUDAE010000152.1 GCA_958447445.1 uncultured Collinsella sp. | reverse complement strand
GGCCTCAAGCGATGCGAGGTAGTCGATATCCTCGGGCGTAAAGCGCAGATTCTCGACTAGCTCGGGCAGCTCGGCGGTGCCGCACATGACGGCATAGGCGCTGCCAAAGGGATGGTCGCGGTAAAACGCGGTAAAACAACCCTGCTCATTGGCCTTGCCGCTCTCCCACAGGCCCTGGGCCATAGTGAGTTCGTACAGATCGGTGAGCATTGCGATGTCGGTGGGATGAGAGATATCGGTCAAAGCCATGGGGCGACCTTTCGGATGTGTTGTGCAGAGGTTGAGGGTTGGGCGAGGCGGACGTGCGGGCATGGAGCCCGATGCAAATCGGTTAGAGCAGGCCCATGCTGGTCAGGATCGTGTAGCCCATAAAGATGACAAACGCGATGAGGGCAAGGACAATGATGATTTTTTGAGCCGGCGCCATGCCAGGAATCTCGTTCTCGCCCGTAGGTTCCTTGGAGGTAACCATGCGCTGGGCAAAGGTCATCTCGTCACGGCTCGGCTTGGGCTCGACGGACTTGGGACGAGCGGCCTTTTTAGGCTGAGGTTTGGGCGCGGCAGGCACAGGCTTCGCGGCGGCGGGCCTGGGCGCGAGCGCGGACTTGGGCGCGGGGGCGGGCTTGGGCGCGGGGGCGGCGTTCGCGGCGGCCTCCTCGGCCTTCGCGCGCTCGGCACGCAGGGCAGCCAGCTCCTCACGCTCGCGACGGGCCTTTTCCTGCTCCTCGCGGCGGGCCTTCTCGGCGCGGAGCTCTTCCAACTCGGCGCGCTCCTCGTCGGACAATGGTTGGGACTCAAGCTCGGCCATGGTACAGCCCTTTCTTTTAAAAAAAGCCGCCGACACAATGTCAGCGGCTTATCAAATCCAAGGGTGGAGACGAAGGGAGTCGAACCCTCGGCCTCTGCCATGCGACGGCAGCGCTCTCCCAACTGAGCTACGTCCCCAGGACAAGTCGATATTTTACCTACGGCTCGCCAACTGTCAACGCCCAATATCCAGTCTTTTTGGAGCGCAGCTATTATGGCAACTTTTCGAACAGGCGATCCTCTCGATGATTTTTTAATCCCCGTCCCAGAAAAATCATCGACGAACGCACTACTTTGCGCTGGTAAGAACACCGGTGGTGTCGAAGGCCGGGGTGAAGCTCTCGTCTACCGCGCCGCCCTCTTGCCAGAACATCGTCGTAAAGCCCAGGTCGTCGGCATGGTCGAGCACCTGCTCGTACTCCTCGCGCGTCACGGCGCGTGCCAGGTCGCCGCCCTGCTCGCGCATGAGCGCATTGGGCGTGTACTGGTTCATGACCGAGATCGGCACGTCACCCACCGTCTGCCACACCAGATCTAGCACGCGGCACGAGTCATCCGCATGCCCCGGCAGCACCAGGTGACGCACGATGATGCCGCGCTTCATGAGCCCGCCCTCATCCACCAGCTCTCCCCCGCGGCGATCGATTTCACGCGCCATCTGGGCCAGACCCGACACGGCCACGCGCGGGTAGTCCTTAATATGAGAAAGCGACTGCGCAAGCCCGGCATCGGCATATTTAAAGTCGGTGAGCCACACATCGACCAGGTCGCCCAGCGCCGCCACGGCACTCGCACGCTCGTAACCACTCGTGTTGTAGACGATCGGGATGACCAGCCCGCGCGCCCGTGCCGCGGCAATCGCGGCAGGCAACAGGTGCGCATAGTGCGTCGCCGTCACCAAATTGATGTTGTTGGCACCCTGGTCCTGCAGTTCCAGCATAATCTCGACCAGGCGCTCAGGCGAAATCTCAAGGCCAAAATTGCCGGTCGAGATCTCGTGGTTCTGGCAGTAGATACATTTAAGCGAGCAGCCGCTAAAGAAGATCGTGCCCGAACCGGCCTCGCCCGAGATAGGCGGCTCCTCCCACATATGAAGCGCCGCGCGGGCCACCCTGAGCGTGTCGTTAGCACCGCATACGCCGCGTGCGCCCTCATCGCGCGCCGCACCGCAACGGCGCGGACACAAATGGCAGGCGGGCGAAAAAAGTTCGGTCAACGACGTCGGCATAAAAACATGCTCCAAAACAACGATTCAGCAGCTCAAACGTAAAGGGCCAGGCCGCGTAGACGACTCCGTCCCTAAGGCGCCGTAATCGTCCGACACGATTTTTGTAATGTCAAGACTGGAATCCACAAAGTGCCGCTTTATGATGTAGGTATTCCGCCCCCCGCGGAGCAACTGGGTGAACCGTCGCGTTTATTTAGGGAGCCCACACAGTCGTACCTAGTACAGGTATCCTTCGTTGTTAAGGACGCTGGAACAGTCGATGAGGGCACCCACCTGTTTTAGGTGGGTTCATTTTCGTAACGTGGGGGGTGGTTTTCTTTTGCCGAAAATCACCATTACAGTCCATATGGATTCCCGCCGGCATCCCGACAAGCCATCGACAACATCCCAATATCTGGTAAGCGCGTGATTATCGCTGCGTGCAATTACATGCACCCCCCTTGGTCGAGTATTATGGTTCGGCTATGCCCTTTGCGCATGGCGTTCTTCTGACCTTTTCCTTCGACGCTTGGCGGTTTTTAGATTCATGGCTTCATCCCCGAGCTACATACCGTACCTATGCGTGGCAGCGGCGGCCTTTATCACGACCTTCCTCGCGGTGCCCCTGGTCAAGCGCTTGGCAATTAAGCTCGATGCCGTCGACTATCCTTCTAAGCGCCGCATCAACACCAAGCCCATCCCGCGTTTGGGCGGAACGGCGGTGTTTTTGGGCCTGGTCGTTGCCTGCATTGTGCAAATCCTAGGCACCTGGCACCTAGGCTGGCCACCCGTCCTGGTGCCGCACCCGCGCCTTCACATTAGCTATCCCATGCTGGCGCTCTCCTTTACCGTCATCTTTGCGACCGGCGCTATCGACGACGTCTTCCAGCTCAAGCCCAAGCAAAAGCTGGCCGGACAGGTCCTCGCCGCGCTCATCGCCTGTATCGGCGGCCTGCGGATCGGCGTCATCGTCAACCCGTTTGCCCCCGGCGAAATCATGCTCGGATGGCTCGCCTACCCCATCACCGTAATCTATCTGGTGGCATTCACCAACATCATTAACCTCATCGACGGCCTCGACGGCTTGGCCACGGGCATCTGCGGCATCGCGTCATTCACCATGTTCTCGATGGCCGTGCTCTCGGGCCGCATCGACGCCGCCGCGCTCTCTATTGCGCTCTTTGGCGCCTGTCTAGCCTTTTTGCACTACAACTTCAACCCCGCAAGCATCTTCTTGGGCGACTCGGGGTCGCTGCTGCTGGGCTTTGCGCTGGGCTCCATCTCGCTGCTCAACGTGAGCCGCACCGCCGCACTCACCTCGCTTATCATCCCGCTCATCGTGGCAGGCGTGCCCATCATCGACACGTTTAGCGCCATTGTGCGCCGCAAGCGCGCCCACATTAGCATCGGGCAGGCCGACAAGGGCCACATCCACCACCGCCTGATCCAAGAAGGCTACAACCAAAAACAGGCCGTGCTGCTCATCTATGCCTGGTGCATCATGCTTTCGGCCGGCGCCGCCGCGATTAACCAGGTCGAGGTGCCCATGCGCGTGCTCATCTTTACCGTGCTCGCCATTGGCTCGGCGGCCTTTGCCAAGCATCTACATCTGTTTGAGCCCGTGCTGCGCCACCATTACAACAAGCGCACGCACGAGGACGAGCTCGTCACCCCCGACGACCCCGCCTTTAAGCAGGAGGAGCAGGCAGCCGAGGAGCGCAAAGAAGAGCGCCACCACAAGCTCTAGGGCAAGCTGCCGAGGATGTGCCAAGGCACCGTTGGCCAAGCGCGGCCGCGCCGCGCCCATCGCACAAGCCACCCCTCTCCCGCCCCTCGCCTACTTACGCCCCGCCCCTCCAATAAACGCGTTATCATCTTGACCCATGAACATACGTTAGGAGCAATCATGCCAAACGAGAACAGCTACGAAGTCGCGCTGCAAAAGAGCAACGCCATTCGCGAGGGCCTGGCCAAGACGCCCGAGAAGTT
>CAUDAE010000151.1 GCA_958447445.1 uncultured Collinsella sp. | reverse complement strand
CCCGGTTTCGGCCGGGGCGCCTTTTTTTGTTCCGTCATGGGGGAGAGATGTTATGCCGTACTTCATCGCTTCCACACCGTTCGCCGAGTTGTCCTAGCCTTTTACCGATGCGTGGAATATACTTTCATTAACACGTTGGTTCGTGAAAGGAACATTCATGATTTACACGCTCACTGCAAATCCCGCCATTGACTACAACATCGCCTGCGACGGCCTTACTGCCAATACCGTCACGCGTACCCGCAATGCCGTCTACACGCCCAACGGCAAAGGCCTCAACGTCTCGTTTACGCTTGACCACTATGGTGTCGACACCACGATCCTGGGTTTCTTCGCCGGCTTCTCGGGCGAGTTTATCGTTAAGGGCGCCGAGGCCCTGGGCGTGCCCGTCAAGCCCGTGTGGACCGACGGCATCACGCGCGTCAACGTGTTCCTCAATGCCGGCCCCGACACCGAGTACAACATGGTCAACGCCGGTGCCGCCATCAACGAGGCCAACGAGCAGGAGATGTTTGAGCTTATCGATTCGCTCGATGACATGACCTGCCTGGTCATTAGTGGCTCGCTGCCTCCCAACACTTCCGAGGGCTTCTTGGCCGAGGTCCTGCGCCGCGTCAAGGCCAAGGGAGCCGAGTTCGTCCTCGACATCTCGAGCCATCAGCTGGCAGACCTCATTGCCATGGAGCCGCTGCTGATCAAGCCCAATGACGACGAGCTGCTCGACATCTTTGGCATTAAGGTGAGCGGTGGCGACGACGAGTCCGTCAAGGGCGCGATGGCCGAGCTGCACGCCAAGGGCGCCAAGAACGTGCTGCTGACCCTCGGTGGCGACGGCGCGTATTTCTCTAACGGTGAGCACATCTGGTTTGCCAACCGCACCTTCGACGTCAAGCTGCTGTCGACGGTGTGCGCCGGCGATTCCTCGCTCGCTGCCTTCCTGTCCGTGTGGCACGACGCTCCCGAGCGCGTCGAGGATGCCCTGCGCCTTTCGATGGCTACCGGCGCCAACGTGGTCGAGTGCCCCGGTCTGGGCGATTTTGCCAAGGTGGATGAATATAAGAAGCACATCGAGGTTCGCCAGGTCTGCTAGTTCCGGCACCTTGTCTGAATAGTTTGATTATTTCGCATCCGTCTTAGACTAGGACGGATGCGTTTTTGTTTATCGGACTTGCGTGTGCAGTGGAGGCTGTTTCTTGCTAGACTTCTTGCAGACGCAATCGATAGCCAATTTGATAGTCTCAGGAGGCCACAGGTATGTGCAATGTTTCGCTCAACGGTACGCAACCGTCCGATGCCTCCATCCGTGTCCTGCGCGCGCTCGAGGCAGCCGGTCTTGAGGCTTGGTACGTTGGCGGTTGGGTGCGCGACGCCCTGATGGGATGCCCCAGCCACGATGTTGATATGTGCTGTAGCGGCCTGTGGCAGGAGTCCAAGGTGGCGCTCGAGGCCGCTGATATTGCGGTTGTGGAGTCGGGTATTAAATTTGGCGGAATCACGGCTATTTCCGATGGCGAGCGTATCGAGGTCACTACGTACCGTCTGGATGGCTTTTACACCGATGGTCGCCATCCCCAGAGTGTGGAGCGTGCTGCCTCGCTCGAGGACGATTTGGCGCGCCGCGACTTTACCGTCAACGCCATGGCCTGGCATCCCGATCGCGGGCTTGTCGACCGCTACGACGGCCAGGGTGACTTGGAGCGCAAGCTGATTCGCACTGTCGGCGATCCCAGGCGTCGCTTTAACGAGGACGCCCTGCGCATGCTGCGTGCGGTGCGCTTTGCCTGCCGTCTGGACTTTATGATTGAGCCCGAGACCAAGCGTGCGCTTGCCGAGTGCGCGTCGCTGCTCGATGCCGTGGCGCGTGAGCGTGTGGGTATTGAGCTCGAGGGCATTCTTTCGACCGGTCATGGGGGAGACGCGATGCTCCGCTATCCCGAGCTCATCTGCGCCGCCGTGCCCGAGTTGGCAGCGGGTCGCGGGTTTGATCAGCGCAGTGTCTATCATGCGTTTAACGTCTACGTGCATATCGCCCGTGTGCTGACGGTGGCGGGGGAGCTCGCGCTGTGTGACGGCGTCGCGCCCTCGTCGAGCCTTATGTGGGCGGCGTTTTTGCACGATGTGTCCAAGCCCGAGTGCTTCACGGTCGATCACGCCGGCAGCGGACACTTCTACGGTCATCCCGAGCTCGGCGCCAAGAGCGCGCGCGTCATTATGGATCGCCTGGCCCTCTCGCACGACTTGGTGCGCGACGTGTGCCTGCCCATCAAATACCATGACAAGCCGCTGCGCCCCGAGCGCTCCTGCCTGCTCCATATGATGCGCGCGCTTTCGGGTGAGGGCGTCGACACGGCCCGCCTGATTGACGAGCTCATGGACCTTAAGCGTGCCGACACACTTGGCAAGGCCCCGTCGTGCTTCTATTATGTTGAGACGATTGAGGAGATGCGCGCGCTGGCGCACGAGCTGCTGAAGGCAGGGGAGCCCTATACGCTCAAGATGCTCGCCATCAACGGCGGCGACCTGATCCGTGCCGGAGTCAAGCCCGGGCCGGAACTGGGTCAGCTTCTCAACTCCGCCCTCGACGCCGTGATCGAAGACAACATTCCCAACGAGCGCGAAGCTCTTTTGGTCCATCTTAACTTGAATTAGCTACCTAGTTTACCTGCGTGTTCCATAACCTGCCGACAATTTTTCGGCAATTTGGAATTTCTTCTTGCGCTGATGTTTTTTGTCCCGTAATATATTTCCTCGCAGCACGGCAGTGCAGATGTCATGTGGCCCGTTCGTCTAGCGGTTTAGGACGCCGCCCTCTCAAGGCGGAGATCACCAGTTCGAATCTGGTACGGGCTACCACGCATCTGATACCCGGACTTCCCATGGAAGTCCGGGTTTTTTTTATCAAACAACCGTCTGCAATTCCCGTTTGAACCAGAGCTTTGCGTTCTGCCTATGGCCCTTACGGGTACAATATCCAAGATATTTTGACTGTTAGAAGGAGTCTCATGACGGAGTCCTCTCGGCATACGTCTAAGCCCCAGGTCGAGGTTGAGGCCTCGGGCGGAGATGACAATAAGAGCGCACGCCGCGGCGCCATCTTTATCGGCGTCGTGCTGGTGGGTTATATCGTCTATCTGGTGGTAACCGGGCAGATGGGGCAGTTCTGGGCCGCAATGTCGAGCGTCCAGGCGCCATGGCTCGTTGTCGCGTGTCTTTGCATGTTCATGTATCTGTTCTTTGGCATTGTGGCCTATGCGATCGCCGTCTGGCTCGACCCATATTCACCCGTCGGCATCCGCGACCTGATTTCGGTCGAGGCGAGCGGCATTTTCTTTGGCAACCTGACGCCCATGATGATGGGCTCGACTCCCGCCCAGATCTACCGCCTGACCAAGGCGGGCCAAAATGTCGGCGAGGCTGGCGCCACGCAGTTCACGCGCTTTATCGTGTACCAGTTTGGCCTCGTTGCCTGGGGCGCTATCCTACTGCTTGCTCGCATGCCGTTTTTTGCCGAGCGCTATGGCGACATGACGCTGCTGTGTGTCTTTAGCTTTGGTGGGCACTGCTGCATCTTGCTGGGCATCTTCGCCGTCGCGCTCATGCCTAAGACCGTCACGCGCGTCGCCCATTGCATCATCAATTGGCTTGAGCGCATTGGTGTCTCGGCCACTAAGATCGAGGGATGGCGCACGTTTGTCGATGGCGAGATCTACTCCTTCTCCGAGAAGTTCAAGCTTTCGGCCGGACATTTTTCTTCCATGCTGCTCACCGTGTTTATCACCATGCTCCAGCTCGCGTTTTTCTATCTGGTTCCGTATTTCCTGATGCTTGCCTTTGGCCATCACGAGGTCGACTTTTTCTCGGTCATGGCCGCGAGCGCCTTTGTCCAGCTGCTGAGCTCTGCGGTTCCCCTACCTGGTGGAACTGGTGGAGCTGAGGGCGGCTTTGCATTGTTCTTGGGTCATTTCTTTGGGTCGGCTTCGACCGCCGGCTATCTGCTGTGGCGCCTCATTACGTTTATTGCGCCGACCATTTTGGCTGCGCCCCT
>CAUDAE010000150.1 GCA_958447445.1 uncultured Collinsella sp. | reverse complement strand
TCTTCCACCTCCTATACCGAGCGTTTCGCGCTCACCTCGACCGAGAGGTTAAAGCAGTTCTTTAATTCCATTACCAGATGCGACGGTCTGGCCCTTGCCCGAAAGGCGATCCAATGTGTGCGCGACGGATGCCGGTCTCCTATGGAAACAGCCTTTGTCATGATGTTAACGCTGCCCAAAAGCGAAGGAGGGCTTGGTATTAAGGGAATTGAGACCGATTACGAGGTGCAGGTCACCACTGCCGCAAAGAATCTCACGAGACGCAAAAAGTTCTTTATGGATGCGTATCTAAAGAAATCTCGCACAGACATTGAATACAACGGTTTTTATCATGACGCGGAAGAAGACCGCGCCATCGATGAGGAGCGCAAGAATGCACTTGCGTCCATGGGGTACGGAATCATCACCGTCAGCCGTTATTCCTTTATGCATGCCAGCTCTTTTGTTAGGGTCATGGAAGCAATCCAGCGGAAAGAGGGCGTACGCCCCTCGCGTCTGCCAAAAGACTTTCAAATCATGCAAGAGGACCTGAGACAGTTTGTGCTCAGAAGGTTTATAGAAGAGAAAAAGCGAATTCAGAAGCAGCTTCGCCAGGATTCCGAAGAGCGTCAACGAATCGACCTCGAAAAAGCAACGCTCGAAGGCATCACGCTGGATGACCCGACAATTAATGAAGTTCCGGCAATCGATGACATGCAGACTGTCGAATCCGACAGCCCATCATTTGCCCAAACAAGCAGCCTCGCGCCCGAGGGCAGGGTCTTCGGGGCCGGAGACTAGGCCGGCTAACAAGGTGGGTACCCTAGCGACGTGCAAAATTGCGAGTATTCAGCAGGGTCGGGTGTCTATCACCCTCGAGTGGATCCAAATGTGAAGCGAAATCACTCTTGCGTGAGAGCGTTAGGCAACATTTGAGGAAGAACTCATCGGATTAACACCCTAAGATAACTCTTGAACTGCATTATATGACCTGCAATAAATTAGCGGACCCCTATAGTTGCAGAATACTCCATTTTTTGCACGGCACGAGGGTACCCACCTTGGCATCGACTATCAAAAAACGCTCAGTCCGGGATCTCGTCCACTATTCCCCATCATTTTGTACAACGAATTACCTGAACGTCATTGACATATGAACATGCACTCATATAATCGAAAGTAAATTATATGAGCGCATGTTCATATGAAAGGATATTGCAATGAGCATCCGCGTTGATGAAACGAAACTCGACATCGAGGCCACCGAACCCGCGATCCCGACCACCTGCTCGCCCGAGGACCTTCCCGACGAGGAGCTTCTCTACGACCTCGCCGACCTGTTCAAGGTCTTCAGCGACACCACGCGCATCAAGATCCTTTACGCCCTCATGGGCCGCGAGCTCTGCGTGGCAGACATCGCCGAAGCGACCGAAACCTCGCAGTCCGCGGTGTCGCACCAGCTGCGCACACTCAAGCAGTCGCACCTGGTTAAATTCCGGCGCGACGGGCGCAATATCCTATACTCGCTCGCCGACGACCACGTCTACACCATGCTCAACCAGGGCATGAGCCATATCTGCGAATAGCAACCAACCACGGTACCAGCGCGGCCTGCACCCAAGCCGCAAAAATGGGAAAGGAACCCACCATGAAAAAGCAGTACAAGCTCGATGAGATCGATTGCGCCAACTGTGCGCGCGAGCTTCAGGACGAGCTGGCCAAGCTCGAGGGCGTCAAATCCGTGTCCGTCAACTTTATGACCCAGAAGCTGACGCTCGAGGCCGATGATGCTGAGTTCGACGAGGTGCTCAACCGCGTTGTTGAGTTTACGGCCGACGCCGAGCCGGACTGCGAGATCATTCTCTAGCCCAGGTTTACGCCAACCTGCAAGGCCGCGCTTGCCGCGGCCTTTGCTCGCGAAATTATATGAGCGAGTGTTCATTCATTCAAATGGGAGGATACGAGTCATGGCCACCGCCGACCCCAAAAAGAAAAAGAAGAAGCGCAAGAAAAAAGAATCACTCGAGTATAAGCGCAACCGCATCCTGGTAGCGCTGGGCATTTTTGCCGTGGTGTACGCCCTCGATGAGCTCGGCACCCTCACTGCCGCATTCGGCACCCCGGGCGACATCTACGCCAGCTTTGTGCTGTTCCTCGTGCCGTTTTTGATTGCCGGCTACGACGTACTGCAAAAGACATTCAATAACATCCGCCGCGGCAAGGCCTTCGACGAGAGCTTCCTCATGGCCGTCGCGACCATCGGCGCGTTTGCCATGGTGCTCTTCCCCGATACCGACCCGCACATGGCCGAAGGCGCCGCCGTCATGCTGTTCTACCAGGTCGGCGAGCTGTTTCAGGCGTACGCCGTGGGCAAGAGCCGCAAGTCGATCAGTGCCATGATGGACATCGCGCCCGACTACGCTAACGTCGAGCAGCCCGACGGCACACTCGAGCAGGTCTTCCCCGATGACATCGCCGTCGGCACCGTGATCGTGGTCAAGCCCGGTGAGCGCGTGCCTATCGACGGCGTCATCGTCGAAGGCGAAACCCAGCTCGACACCGCCGCACTCACGGGCGAGTCAGTTCCCCGCCCCGCCAAGTCCGGCGACGACATCATCAGCGGCTGCATCAACATGACGGGTCTCATCCACGTGCGCACCACCAAGCCATTTGGCGAGTCCACCGTCGCGCGCGTCCTGGAGCTCGTAGAAAACGCCAGCGAAAAGAAGGCGCGCACCGAGAACTTCATCACGCGCTTCGCCCGCGTCTACACGCCCGCCGTCACCGGCGCTGCCGCGGTGCTCGCGCTTGGCGGCGGCTTGGTCACCGGCGCCTGGTCCGACTGGATCCTGCGCGGCCTGACCTTCCTGGTCGTCAGCTGCCCGTGCGCGCTCGTGATCAGCGTGCCGCTCAGCTTCTTTGGCGGCATCGGCGGCGCATCCAAACTAGGCGTTCTCATCAAGGGTTCTAACTACCTCGAAACGCTCGCCGACGTGGACACCGTCGTCTTCGACAAGACCGGCACGCTCACCAACGGCACGTTTTCGGTCGTGGCGGTGCACCCCGAGTCTGGCTATACCGAGCAGTCGTTGCTCGAGGTCGCAGCCCTTGCGGAGTCGTTCTCCGATCACCCCATCGCGCAGTCCGTGCGCGCCGCCTACCATGGCGAGGTCGACCCCAAGCGCGTAAGCGACTCCACCAACGACGCGGGCCATGGCGTGACGGCAACCATCGACGGCAAGCACGTCGTCGTTGGCAATGCCAAGATGCTTGCTGCGGCCGGTATCGACGCTCCCAATTGCGAGGTTGTCGGCACAATCCTCCACGTGCTCGTTGACGGCGTGTACGCCGGCCACATCGTGATTGCAGACACCGTTAAGGCCGATGCCGAGCAGACGATCCGCGACCTGCACGCCGCCGGCGTCAAGCGCACCGTCATGCTCACGGGCGACCGCGAGGAAGTGGCTGCTGCGGTGGCCAAGCAGCTGGGGCTCGACGAGTTCCACGCGCAGCTGCTGCCGGGCGACAAGGTCGAGCGCGTCGAGGCATTGCTGGCAGCCGAATCGGGCAAGGGCAAGCTCGCCTTTGTCGGCGACGGCATCAACGATGCGCCCGTGCTCACCCGCGCGGACGTTGGCATTGCCATGGGCGCTATGGGTTCCGACGCCGCGATTGAGACCGCCGACGTTGTGCTCATGGACGACAAGCCGTCCAACATTTCCCGCGCGATCCGCGTGGCACGAAAGACCATGGCGATTGTCTGGCAGAACATCATCTTTGCGCTGGGTATTAAGTTGCTGATTCTGGTGCTTGCGGCACTGGGCATCGCCAACATGTGGCTTGCCGTGTTCGGCGACGTAGGCGTGGCGATCATCGCCATCCTGAACGCCATGCGCGCGATGGGTGTCAAGAACCTGTAGCGTTCGTGGGCTGTCCGGCCGGGACCGGGCTTGGTTTTGAAAACGTCCTCGCGCATGAGGCCCGTCTTTCCTGCTCCTGCGGAGCAACGGAAAGACGGGTCTCGCGCTGACGCTCCTATTTGGCAAGGTGTTTTTTAGAATCCATTTTGCGCTCGGCCTCG
>CAUDAE010000149.1 GCA_958447445.1 uncultured Collinsella sp. | reverse complement strand
AAAACCGCAGGTAGATGGCTTGTTGAAATTAGCCAATTACCGGAATGGATAGAGGTTGTCAATTCAGCCCCGTAATCCGGCAGAGTTTTGAAATGTTACAAACTTAGCATCACCCCGAAATCCAATCTAAAGAAAAGTTGCGGTGAAATGGTTCCTGTTTGGCCGTTGGATGGGCTGATTCAGGAACTATTTCACCGCAACTCATAACGAAACCTGGGTGGCGGGACCGCTTGTCTCTAGTGGTTGTGCGGGCAATTGGCGCAGCAGCCGCTGGTGGCGTTGGTGCTGGAACCACCGCTTCGCTGGTCGGTGTTGTAGAAGCCGCTGCCTTCAAACTTGATGCCGCTGGCCGAGAACGTCTTGGCCGCCGGGGCGCCGCAGCTCGGGCACACGACCTCGGGGGTCTCGGACATGGGATGCTCAACCTCAAACACGTTGCCGCAGCTCGAGCACTTGTAATCGTAGCGCGCCATAATACTTCCTTTTCAGCACAAAGCGGGCAGATCGCTCTGCCCGCATAAATTCAAACAGCTGTAACTGTACCCTATATCGGGGGTTTTATCACGCTTCGCCCCAGAATCTATGGGTGTTGCGCAGGAGCTGCGCAGTTTTGCCCTCGGCGGCCGCAACGTCGGCCTCATCGGCCTGCCACGTCCAGTTGCCCGTGGCCACGCCCGGTACGTTCATGCGCGCGTCGTCGCCCAGCCCCAGGACATCCTGCAGCGGCATCATCACGAGGGGAGCATCACTTGCCAGCGCGTCGCCCATCAGCCTGGCCGCCACCTCAACACCGCTCGGTTCGTCGCCGCCCGCAAAGGAGCGCGTGCACCAACCGGCAAGCGTCGACGTGTCGTGCGTCGAGGTGTACAGAATCTTTCCCGGCGTGGGATGCACACCGCAACGGACGTCGTAATCGCTAAACTCCAGCACGTCCATACCGGGGAAGCCGCAAGTCGAAGCCATGGCGCGAACTCCGGGCGTCAGGTAGCCTAGGTCCTCGGCGATAAAGTTGAGCGGACCCAGCTCGTCATAGGCAGTCTGGAACAGGTCCTTGCCCGGGCCCGCCAGCCAGCGACCGTCGGCGCAAGCCTTGCCCGCGGGAATGCTAAAGTAGCTGTGGAAGCCCAGGAAGTGGTCCAGGCGCACGCGGTCGTAGAGCGAGAACGCGCGACGCAGACGGTCCATCCACCAGCGGTAGCCGTTCTCCTTCATGTGATCCCAGCGGAAGGTGGGGTTGCCCCACACCTGGCCCTCGGGCGCAAAATTGTCGGGCGGCGCGCCAGAAATCTCAATTGCCTTGCCGGTATCGGACAGCCAGAAGTTCTCGGGCTCGCTCCATGCGTCTGCCGAATCGTCCGAAACGTACATAGGAATGTCGCCGATAACCTCGATGCCCTTCTTGTGCGCATAGTTCATGAGCTCGCACCAGGCCAGGTCAAAGCGGTACTGCATGTACGCCTGCAGCTCTGCCTCGTCGTGGAAACGCTTGTCGTCAATCAGATGCTCGTTGTAGCGGGCGACATCCGCCGGCCAATCGTGGCGCGACTCGCCCTCAAAGTGCTTCTTAACCGCCATGTAGACGCAGTACTTCTCGAGCCAATCGGCGTTGCGATGCTTAAACGCCGTGTAGAGCGGGTCCGCATCCTCGCCGCCTCGGGCCTTCCAGGTCTCAAAGTCGGACGCCAGCTCCTCTTGACTTTCGGGCAGCAGGTCAATATTGCCCGCAAAGGCCGAAGGCCCAGCGTAAGGGGAGCGGAAGAAGTCCGTCGGGTTGACAGGCAGAACCTGCCAGTAGCGCATACCCATAGCGGCCAGGTGGTCGATAAAGCGACGCGTAGGCACGCCAATCGTGCCGGGCTTGCCGTCGTCGGTGGGCACCGAGGTGATATGGCACACGACGCCCGCGCCATGATCGAGCGGCTCCTGCAGGCGCTGCTCGGCATGGTGATAGATGATCGACGAGCCCAACGGATACAGATCGAGCGTGACCGTACTGTTGTGGATCTCGCACTCGTGACCGCTGATCACGTCACTTGCACATTCGCCGAGCGCCGGAATCGTCACGCGGTGCGAATTGCGCAGGCTGCGGTTGATGATAACCGTCGCGGACTCGCCATCCTTGCCCGTGCGGTTGTAGGCCAGCACCTCGTCGTTGAGTGCGAAGGCCTTGATCTCGCCGTCGATCATAAATGGCAGTGCGCGGCGTACGGCGGAGACATTCTTGACAATCGCCAGCGTATCGAAATCGTGGAGCTGGTCCTTGGTCGGCAGCGTACGGCGGTTGCCCGGATCGGTAAGGCCCTCCAGGCCGTACTCGTCGCCGTAGTAGATCGAAGGCACGCCGGGGAAGGTCATCTGCATGAGCGTGGCGAGCCAAAAGCGGCTCTTGGCCAGCCCCATCGCATTCTCGTCCAGGCGCCATTTGCTGCGCTCGCACTCGGGCAGCTGCGACTCGTCGGGGCCGCCGCCGAGCACCGAGATGATGCGCGGACGGTCGTGGCTCGAAAGTAGGTTGAGCGCGCAGGACAATGCCTCGCTCGGGTAGTTCTCGCGCAGGGTCTCGATATCTTCGGCTGCCTGGTAGGCATTCTTGTAGCCCATCAAAAAGCCGATGACCATGTCGCGGAAGGGGTAATCCATGGCAGAGTCCAGTTCGGAGCCCTGCAGGTAGCGGCGCAGATGCCCGTAGCTAATCTTGTTGGAGGCGTCTTCCCAGACTTCGCCGAGCAACAGTGCGTCAGGCTTTTCGGCAAGTACGGCCTTCTTGATCTCGGCCAGGAAGTCGTCGGAAAGCTCGTCGGCGACGTCCAGGCGCCAACCATGGGCACCGGCGCGCAGCCATTTGCGGATCACGCCGTCCTTGCCCAGGAGCTTCTCGCGCACAAGCTCGGACTTCTCGTTGATGGCCGGCATGTTGCCCACGCCCCACCAGCAGTCATACGAGCCGTCCTCGTGGAAGGTAAACGCATCGCGCCACGGCGAATCCTCGCTCTGCCAGGCACCCACGCCGGGGTAGTTGCCGTAGCGGTTGAAATAGATCGAGTCGTCGCCCGTGTGGTTGAAGACGCCATCCAGGATAATGGAGATGCCCAGCTTCTCGGCTGCCTGGCACAGCTCGGTAAAGTCCTGCTCGGTGCCCAGAATCGGGTCGATCTTGGTGTAGTCGGCCGTGTCGTAGCGGTGGTTGCTCGCGGCTTCAAAGATGGGGTTGAGGTAGATGGCCGTAAAGCCCAGCTCGGCGATGCGGGGCAGGTCTTCCTGGATGCCCTTGAGCGAGCCGCCGTAGAAGTCCCAGGTCTTGATGGAGCCGTCCTCGGCGCGCTCGTACACGGGCGGCTCGTTCCAGTCCTCGACCATCCGGCGCTGAATGCCCTTGCGCGGTTTTTCGAGTTGGGCCATTGTGCGCTCGCGCCAATGCTCGTCACGGGCGTAGCGGTCGGGGAAGATCTGGTACACCATGCCGCGCTCGTACCAAGTGGGGCGGTTCTCGCGGTGCTTATAGACGGTAATCTGGAAGGACGGCACCTCGGCGTAGTTGTAGGTTACGCCCTCGCCGCCGGTGCGGCCCTGGGGCGCACCCAGGCGAACCTCGGGCTGACCTTCGATATTGCAGATAAAGCTGTACCACACAAGACACGGTTCAGTGCATTTGAGCTCGCCGGTAAAAATGCCATCGCCTTCGTGCTCCATCGGAATCAGGGTCTCGCCGACTTCATCGACCCAGGTACGTAGGGTGAGTGTTGCCTGGTTGGGATCGGCATCCTCCAAAATAACCGAGAGTGCAACGGTAGTTCCTGTGGTCACAGCGCCAAACGGAGTGCGAAACTGCGGTAGGCGACTGTTGTGTATCAATCTCATAGTACGGTCCAGTTCAATAGAATCACGGCCTGCGGGCCATGGGCTTTACGCACGAAATATAAGTATATCTGTTGTACACAGGGTGTATAAACAACATCCGTTTACCATCGGCGAACGGTTGTCCTAGAAAATCGTTTTACCAACTATCTACAGAAAAGGGGCGCCCGGTTAGGGGTGTCCAGTTAAGAAAACATTCTAAGGCGAGAGAGAAACGGTATAGCT
>CAUDAE010000148.1 GCA_958447445.1 uncultured Collinsella sp. | reverse complement strand
CGTTTGGCGGTCAGCCGTCGGCGCGCTTACACCAACATTTCCGACGCGATCAGTAGCCATGCCGTCTGCCATTTGGGGACGGGGTAGAAATAGTAGAAATAGCGCTTGAGGAATGAGCGGGGGCGGACGTGTCGAAACGTCCGCCCCCGCTTTGACATCGCGATATGGCTATGACTGCGAGATGCCGGCGAATCGATTACTCGTCGTGCTTCTCCTCACGGCGTGCAGCAGCGCGTGCGTCGTGGATGCCCTTGATCGCGGCATGGCGAGCCGTTCGGGCATCATGGATGGCGTCGCGAGCCTCGGCGGTCGTCGCCTTGGCAGAGCGCAACTTGGCGGCCAGATCGGGGTTGGTTTCGGCGACCGCGGTAATCGCGGGGCCGTCGAGCTCCTCTTGCGTGGGCTCGGCCAAAAAGTCGATAGCATACTGGGCGGCCACCATGGAGCCCTTGGCCAGCACGCTCTCGTCGATCTTGTAGAAGCAGGAATGTTGGGCGTACGTGGCGCCAATCTTGGGGTTGCGCGTACCTACAAAGGCGAGCACGCCCGGTACGCGACGCAGGTACTCCGAAAAATCCTCGCCCGAAAGCGTGCCGCGATAATGGCCTTGGCCGGTGGGGCCCAGGCACTTGATTACAGCCTGACGGCAGCGCTCGCTCGAGGCGGCGTCGTTTTCGACCTTATAGTTGGCGATGGTGTAGTCGGTAAGTTCGGCCTCGGCGCCCAGGGCCGCCGCAGTATGCTCCACGATGCGGCGCATGAGCTCGGGCATTTCCTCGTGCGTCGAATCGCCATAGGTACGCACCGTGCCGGCGAGGTAGGCGGTGCCGGCGATGACATTGCGTGCGGTGCCGCCGTGCAGCTCGCCGACAGTGATGACAGCAGGCTCGTAGGGGCTGATTTCGCGTGAGACGATGGTCTGCAGGGCGTTGACAATCTCTGCCGCCACCATAACGGCGTCGTGGCCGCGCTGGGGCATGGCGCCGTGGCATGAGGTACCGCGAACGTCGATGCGGAACCAGTCGGTATTGGCCATGCGCGGGCCGGGCTCGCAGCTCACGGTGCCGGCATCGACCTCGCTCCAAATGTGCGCGGCGTAGGCGCCGTCGACGCCGTCGAGCACACCCGTG
Organism: uncultured Collinsella sp.; assembly: GCA_958447445.1. Classification (GTDB taxonomy): domain Bacteria; phylum Actinomycetota; class Coriobacteriia; order Coriobacteriales; family Coriobacteriaceae; genus Collinsella. Next base: position 2,978 of record CAUDAE010000148.1, on the reverse strand, counting down.
CCGATCATGAGTTTTGCGCCCTGGCCGTTTTCCTCACTGGGCTGGAAGACGATGCGGATCTCGCCGTGGATGTCGTCGGTCATATGGCGCAGGATTTGCAGCGTGCCGAGCATCATGGCGATATGGCAGTCGTGACCGCAGGCGTGCATGCAACCCTCGTTGACGCTGGCGAACTCCTCGCCGGTCTGTTCGGTGACGGGCAGGGCGTCGATATCGGCGCGCAGCAGGATACGGCGGCGCGGCGTGCCGTCCTCGCGATAGGCGTCGGGCGCGGTGCCGCGAAGCGTTGCCACCAAGCCGGTCTTGAGCGGACGCTCGTAGGGGATATTCATGGCGTCGAGCTGGTTGGCGATGTCGGAGGTCGTGCGCTCCTCGGCAAGGCTCAGCTCCGGGTGCTTATGGAAGTGCCGGCGCTGCTTGATGATATAGGGCTCAAACTCGGCGGCGATATCTCGGATGGCCGTGGTGACGTCGTCTGCCGCGCGAACCTCGGTTGCCGCCATAATCTGCTGTGCCTTGGTCTTCGTCATGGTCGATTTGCTCCTTGCTGGGTCGATCGCAAAATCATACAGGCTCATCCAAGTATGCCACCTGCCGCTAGGGCTGGTAAAGTTGCCATTTGCCGCTTGGGGCTTTGTTGCAAGGGCGGGGGAGTACACTCGGGGTTGTTGAATTTCCTACCAGAGATGGGGATGCTCATGCAGCATATTGATCGGATTATCCGCTCCAAGAACGTTTTTACCGCGCAAGACGGCATCGATGCCGCCCGCGAGCTGGCGATTGCCATTGCAGGCGATCGCATCGTCGCGGTCGGTGCGCCCGATGACGTGATTGCCGCCGCCCCTGCCGCCGTGCCGGTTGTCGACTATGGCGAGCAATTCATCTGCCCCGGTTTCCACGATGCGCACCTGCATTTCTTCCATACTTCGGTTGCCTCCTCGCCGTACATGCTCATGGATATGGGCACATCCGAGGCGGCATTGGTGCAGCATGCACGCGAGTTTTCCCAGGGCTTGCCCGATGACGCCTGGATCGTGACCCAGGGCTGGCGCGATTACCGCTGGGATCCGCCCGAGCATCCCACCAAGGCGTCGCTCGATGCCGCTTTTCCCGATCGCCCCTGTGTTATGTACTCGGGCGACGGGCATACGCTGTGGCTCAACAGCCGCGCGCTCGAGGCGCTCGGCGTGACGCGCGACAGCGAGCCTCCGGCGGGTGGCAGTTACGACAAAGACTCAAACGGTGAGCTTACGGGTATCGCTCACGAGGCTGCGGCCATGCAGCTGCTGCCGCGCTGTCTCGAGTGGCTGGGCGAGGACCGCATCGCGAGCGCTTACGCCGACCAGATGAAGCGTATGGCCGAACAAGGCATCACCTCGATCTGCGATATGTCGCTCATGCCCATGCCGGGCTGCGACTTTATTCGCGACGATGTTTACGACAAGCTACAGGCCGCCGGCAAGCTGGGCATTCGCGCCCATCTGTTCCCCACGCTGCTGGATGACCAATCGCGCTTGGAAGAACTCCAGACCCGCTACGCGAACAACGCGCTGCTCTCGGCGCCAGGCTTTAAGCAGTTCTTCGACGGCGTGTCGAGCGAGCATACCGCATACCTCACTGAGCCCTATACCAACCCGCGCTTCCCGGGCGACCAGGGTCGCCTGACGGTTCCTGTCGAGCGCATGCGCAAGTTGGTTCTGGCGGCAGCCGAGCGTGGCCACACCGTGCGCATCCACGTTATCGGCGACGGTGCCATCCATGCCGCACTTGATATCTTTGAGGAGGCGGCAGGGCTCTACGGCTTGCCCCAGCACGGTCATAACACACTCGAGCATCTGGAGAATTTGCTGCCTCAGGACATCGATCGTCTGCGCAAACTCAACGTCATTGCCTCGAGCCAGCCTTGCCACATCACGCTCGACCCGGGTGGCCCGGAACGCGACCTGGGCCTGGAACGCAGCCGCATCATGTGGCCGTTTGCGACCTATAAGCAGCGCGGCATCCGCCAAGCCTTCGGCACCGATAGCCCCATCACAGCCGTTACCAGCATGAACGTGCTCTACACGGCTATCACGCGTCAGGACCCCAAAAGCCACTGGCCCGAGGGCGGCTGGCTCCCCAGCGAGCGCATCGACGCGGCTACAGCTCTGCGCAACTACACCCTGGGCAGCGCTTACGCGGCAGGTGACGAGCAAAACCTCGGCAGCCTGGAGCCCGGCAAATACGCCGACCTGGTAGTCCTGGACCAAAACCCGCTCACCATCGACCCCCAAGAGCTCCAGGCTACCAAGGTTCAGGCCACCTACCTGGCAGGTAACTTAATCTACGAGCGCTAATATTCATGTCGTACCGTTAAACGCGGCTCGCGCAGCCTATTTTGGGATGGCGCTCGAGCCGCGTTTGCGTTTTGGTGGGGATCCGCCATGAGCGTCCCTGCTCTGTTGGATTTGGGTGCGGGGTGGAGGTGCTGCTGCCCCGCGCTCAATTTGAATACCAGCAATGCTATCTCTTGGTATTTTGCATACTTCCCATTACAGATTCCATAACAAGGCTGGGATGTCCTTCCTGATCCTGATGTACCCCCGCCCGTGCCGTGCAAAAAACGGAGCATTCAGCACCGCGAGCTCTGCCGGTGCCGCTGCGGCTGAGTAACGTTGCGGAGATTGACGTCATTTTGGGGTCCGGCGCGGCGCGAAGCATGCCTTTTTGTCCTGGCGGGGTTTGCCTGCCGACGCAAATCGCCGGTCGAAGGCGTCCTTGGGTCCAATATGGTGTGTCCGGCGTGTATGCAGCCGTCCTGGCTTGCTGAATACTCCCAAAAATGCACGGTGCTCCCCAGGGGACCCGTGCACGCAACGAAAACCATGCCCATGTCGCTATCCGCATCGCCATTTTGCTGCACTGACTTTTCTGAATGTCGGGCCCGAATTAGTTAACCTGCCTCCCGTGTGGCTCCGGAGGGGCGGGGCGTAAGGTTT
>CAUDAE010000147.1 GCA_958447445.1 uncultured Collinsella sp. | reverse complement strand
AGCGTTGACCAGCGCGTGGACATCGCCCAGGCCGGTCACGGAATCGGTCGTATCCGCTAGGCTTCGGTTGACGATAATGCCCACATACATGCTGGGCTCGGTATCGGTGCCGTCCAAGCGGTAGCCCGTGCAGTCGCAAAGCACGTATTTTCCGGTGGCATCCATTACGCGATACTGCATGTAGTGGAAGTGCCACGTGCCGTTTATCACCATGTCGAGCTCGGCGCGTACGTTGTCGCGGTCCTCGGGATGAACGCGGGCAAGCCACATATCGACCGAATTAAAAGGGTGCTGGGAGGGCAAGTCAAAATAGCGCACGGCGTTAACCGACCATTGCGATTCGCCCGTATCGAGGTTAAGGATGAACGGATAGCGCGTCTCGGAGCTCATGGAGATCGCTTGGAACACCCGGTCGTTGCAGGGAAGCTGATCGACGATTGGGCGTTGCGGCGCGTCATTGTCTTTCGGCTGCTGCACACGATGCATAAGCTTATAGCGATACATCTTGCGATCGGCATCCATCGTCATCTGGCGGCGCGTGTCGCCGGCAAGTGGATCGACGCGCGAGCAGCCAAAGCTAAAGCTGCCGATCATGGGCGCCTTGCCGCCTGAGCTCGCCTCGATCAGCCCGGCACGTACCTGCTCCAAGCGCTGCTCGAGTTCAGTCTCGTTTGCGGAGGGCGAGATAAGCACAAACTCGTCTCCACCGATACGGAACAGCATCTCATCGTGCTCCATGGTTTCGGAGAGCGTGCGGCAGATGCTCAGAATATAGCGATTGCCTTCGGCGTGGCCAAACCTATCATTGCAATGTTTGAGATGGTCGATGTCAATATAGGCGCAGGTGAAGGGGTCGCCTTTGTGCCAGAGTTGCTCGACGTGACGGTCGAATCCGTTACGGTTGCCCAAGTTGGTGAGCGGGTCGATATAGGCGTTGCTCTCAAGCAGCCGGCGCTCTTGTTGCAGGATGGCATGCGTCTTTTGCAGTTGCTCGCCAACGGCGCGCAACTCAGCAGGCAGCGCGGCAACATCGAGTTCGGCGGTCGAGATGCCATTCGCAAGTCGCTGAAGATAGGCAATAATCGATTGCTCGCCCAGGCGATATGACTCGTTCATGATGGATAACCTCCTTGGGCGGAACAACGGTTTGTATCATATCCCCAATTCGGTTTGAATTGGGGATATAAGTTAGCTAATGGAGGCAAATTCCCCCTTCGGCGGTGGCGTTTTGCGCGCGAGCGAATCAGTTGTTATTGCCACCATCGAGCAATGCCTCAAAATCCTTCGCCGGCATGGGACGGTAGTAGAGGAAGCCCTGAGCGTAGCGGGCGCCCATTTGTCGTAGCATGTTTGCCTGCTCATTTGTCTCGACGCCTTCAACCACGACGGGCAGATGGAGCGACTGCGCCATCTCGAGCATCGATGACACGATCTGCGCGCTGCGGCCTTGATCGCGGTCGGTGGGCACAAAGGTGCGGTCGAGCTTGATGACGTCGACGTTGACGTTCTTGAGCATCGCGAGCGTGGACTGGCCGGTGCCAAAATCGTCCATGTAGGTCGAGAAGCCACGGGTGTGCAGATCCGCGGTCAGCTTATCCACGGCCTCGGACTCTCCGGTATAGGCGGTCTCGGTGATCTCGATGTGCATGAGTTCGGGCGGCAGGTTGTACTGGGCGGCGAGCGACCCCATATGCTCGGCGACATCGCAGGCAAGAATGTCTACGCGCGACACATTGAGGGAAATCGGAACCACGCGAAGTCCTCGATTGAGGCGCTCGCGGAGCCACATGGCGACGCCCTGCCAAACATATTTGTCGAGCGTCACTACAAAGCCGCTTTCCTCGAGTGCGGGGATAAACGTTGCGGGCGAAATGAGAGAGCCGTCCTTGTCAATCCAGCGGGTGAGTGCTTCGGCGCCAATAATCTCACCGGTTTCCATATCGACCTGTGGCTGCAAGTGGTAGGTAATACGACCATCTGAGAGCGCGTACTGGAATTCGGCCAGCGTGCGGTGGAACGCGACTTCGCGCTCGTACTCCGCGGGGCAGAAAATGGCAATGCGCTCCTTAAAGTCGTTTTTTGCGCGTTGATTGGTAAACGTGGCCTTCGCCTGCGCATCGATGGTGATCTCCTCATTGGAATCGATGGGGTAAACGCCCATGGACGGCCAAAAACCTACGCCGCCATCATGCCTGGCTACTGCCTCGCGAACGCGGTTGTAGATTTGATGGACGGTGATGTGCTTAAAGGGGATGAGTACGCAAAAGTCATCTTGGCCCCAGTACCCTGCGACGCCCATGCCGGCATTCTCGATGTCCTTGAGGACCGTGCCCACATCGGCAAGCAGGCGGTCGCCTTCGGCCTGTCCATACCATTCGTTAAACAGGCGCATGTGGCCCATGTCGACCGTGGCGATGCACCAGGCGCCGTCGCGCCTTGCCTCGAGAAAAGCGTTGGCGCGCCGCATAAACTCGCTGGGTCGATAGAGGCCCGTGAGCGAGTCGATGCGTTCGGCGATGGCGCTTTTGCGCTCAGCCTCGGGTATGGGGAGGCTGTCGTTGGGAACAAGCCCGCCGGCCGTGCGAAGGCGACGGTCGAGTTCGCCTAAAACGGCGGTCGCTTGATGGGTTAAGTGTTCGTAAAAGGCCGGGACGACAAGACAGACGGGAGTAATGGTGTCGCCCGCGATCTGAACGGGGGCAAAAATGGTCTCTTTTAGACGGTGGGTCAGGAGTTCAAATGCCCCGTGGTCCAAATCGTTGCTGAGCACGACGAACTGGACGCTACGTGAACGGTAGACCCTACTCCTGCCGCGGGTGATCGACAGCATGCGGCCTGCGCATTCGGCGAGCATGTTGTCGACAGCCTCGGCTCCGTAGAGCTCGTTGAGCTTTGTCGTGCCACGAACGCGCACCGCTATAAGGCCCGTCTCGCAACGGTCGCAACGACAGGCGTCGATGGCATTGACCAACATGCGCTGGGTGCCGAGGCCTGTCGCGGCGTCGACGGTTTCGGCAAGTGAGTGGTTGACGAGCTCGCCGACATAGAGCGAGGGGACATTTTCGTCGCCGTCGATGCGAAACCCGCGAGCACGGCAGAGGACGTAGTCGCCGACGGCATTGCGCACACGATACTGCATGACGCGACGGTGCTTGGTGCCGTTATAGACCTGGTCGATGTCGTTGATGTAGGCCTCAAGGTCATCGGGATGCACGCGCGTTTTCCAGTAATCGCGACAGTTGTCTATGTGCTCCGAGGGAAGGCCAAGATCGCGCAAGGCGCCTTGCGACCAAAGGGTGCGATGTTTGTCCAAGTTCTCGATAAAGAAATAGCGGCCCTCGTTGAGCATCGAAAAGGCGTCGAAAATACGATCGCTTATTTCGAAGTCGTCGGCGTGGACTTGCGTGATATTGCGTCGATCAAGGTGCATGGCATGACGTAGCTTGTAGTCGTACATGCGATGGTCGGCATCGAGCGTCATGCGATTGGGGGCTTCGCCCAGGGCGGGGTCGGCATACGACACTCCATAGCTAAACGAGCGGGGCATCTCGGAATCGTTGTTTTTGAGCAGGATCGTTCGGCAGTGTTCCAGACGTTCGGCGAGGTCGTCTTCGGTCGCAATCGTAGATAGGATGGCAAACTCGTCGCCGCCTATGCGAAACGCCGCCTCGTCCACTTTCATATACAGTTTGAGATAGAGGCTTACCTGCAAGATATAGCGGTTGCCCTCGTCATGCCCAAAGACGTCGTTGCAGTGCTTGAGATTGTCGATATCGATGAACGCCATGGTAACGGGGGTGTCCTGCTCCCAGAGCTCCTCGAGGGAACGGGCAAAGCCGCCGCGGTTGCCAAGTCCGGTAAGCTGGTCGGTAAAGGCGGTCCTAATCAGATCATCCTGACGCTTGAGAAGGTCGCGGACGGTCTTTTCGAGCGTTTCGGTGTAATTGCTGACAGTATCCATGTCGTAAGCGGCTTTCTGAGGTCGGGCGAATTGCGTCGGGCGAGCTCGTTGTGCACACGCGTTGTTGTTCGGCGCTTTGCGTGTATCCAGGCCCCCGCCTTGCTGCGTTGTTGGGTTAATTTACCGGCTAATGTTCGCTGTTGATAGCTGCTGAGTAGTATAAACAACAGTGCAGAATTATATA
>CAUDAE010000146.1 GCA_958447445.1 uncultured Collinsella sp. | reverse complement strand
CCTCAACTTCTTTGAGGAGCGCGGTCTTAAGCTCTATCCTTCATCGTCCCTCGTCCCCGATGATCCCTCGCTGCTGCTTGCCAACGCCGGCATGAACCAGTTTAAGGCGTACTACCAGGGCAAGAAGACCATGAAGGAGATCGGCGCGATCTCCTGCCAGAAGTGCGTCCGCACCAACGACATCGATTGCATCGGCGAGGACGGCCGTCACCTGTCGTTCTTCGAGATGCTCGGCGATTTCTCTTTTGGCGGCGTTTCCAAGGAGCAGGCTTGCGCATGGGCCTTTGAGCTCATCACCAAGGAGTTCAAGCTGCCGCTCGACCGCCTGTACTTTACCGTCTTTACCGAGGACGACGAGACCCACGACGTGTGGCGTTCTCTGCGCGTTGCCGAGGACCACATCTCCCGCCTGGGCGAGGACGACAACTTCTGGGCCGCTGGCCCCACCGGCCCCTGCGGTCCGTGCTCCGAGATCTACTTTGACATGGGCGAGGAGGTCGGCTGCGGCAGCCCCGACTGCAAGCCTGGCTGCGACTGCGACCGCTTCCTTGAGTTCTGGAACCTCGTGTTTACCCAGTACGACCGCCAGGAGGACGGCTCCATGCCGGAGCTGCCGCACCGCAACCTCGATACGGGCATGGGCCTTGAGCGCATGGCCGCCATCATGCAGCACAAGACCGCCAATTACGACGGCGACTTGATGCAGCATCTCATCAAGCTGGGCGAGGAGATCAGCGGCAAGACCTATGACGCCGACGATTACTCTGGTGCCAGCCGCTCGCTGCGCATCATCGCCGACCACTCCCGTGCCGTCGACTTTATGATTTCGGATGGCATCCTCCCCGGTAACGAGGGTCGCGAGTACGTCCTTCGCCGCCTGCTCCGTCGTGCCGTGTTCCACGGTCGCCTGCTGGGCATCGAGGGCGCTTTCCTGACCAAGTTCATCGACGAGGTTAACGCTCAGATGGGCGAGGCCTATCCCGAGCTGCTCAAGAACGTCGCGCTCGTCAAGGGTATCGTTGCCTCCGAGGAGGAGCGCTTCTCCACGACGCTCGACAACGGTCGCGTCTACCTGGATGAGGCACTGGCAGCGCTTGCCGAGGGCGCTGTGCTTCCGGGCGATGTTGCCTTTAAGCTGCACGACACCTTTGGTTTCCCCATCGACCTAACCGTCGAGATCGCCGGCACCGCTGGCCACGACGTCGACATGGACGGCTTCACTGCCTGCATGGAGGACCAGAAGGCCCGCGCCCGCGCCAATGCCAAGGGCGACGCCTGGGGCAGCTTCAACGACGTGTGGGTTGAGCTTTCCGACAAGGTCGCTGCGACCGAGTTCGACGGCTATGACAACGATGTGATCGAGGGCGCCAAGGTTGTCGCCATCGTGCGCAACGGCGAGTCCGTCGAGTCCGCTGCCGCCGGCGAGGACGTCGAGGTTGTGCTCGACCGCACCCCGTTCTATGCCGAGATGGGTGGTCAGCAGGGCGATGCCGGCAAGCTTTCCGCCGAGGGCGTTGTTCTGACCGTTGCCGACACCAAGAACCACAACGGCCTGTATGCCCACGTCGCGCACGTTGCCGATGGCACGCTGATTGTCGGTGCCGCTGTTACCGCCGCGCTCGACGCCGAGCGCCGTGGCTTCCTGCGCCGCAACCACACCGCCACGCACCTGCTCGACGCCGCCCTTAAGCAGGTCCTGGGCGAGCACGTCTCTCAGGCCGGCTCGCTGGTGACGCCCGAGCACCTGCGCTTTGACTTCACGCACTTCGAGGCTCTGTCCTCCGAGCAGCTCAAGGCTGTCGAGGACCTGGTTAACCAGCAGATCTTCGCTTCCAAGCCGGTCGTGACCCGTGTCATGGGCATCGACGAGGCTAAGGCCGCCGGCGCTGTCGCTCTGTTTGGCGAGAAGTACGGCGATGTCGTCCGCGTCGTCTCCGTGGGCGCCGAGGACCAGCCGTTCTCCCGCGAGCTCTGCGGTGGCACGCACGCTGCCAACACTGCTGAGATTGGCCTGTTCAAGATCATTTCCGAATCCTCTACGGGCTCGAATGTCCGTCGTATCGAGGCCGTGACCTCTAAGGGTGCTCTCGACTATATGGCCGACCGCCTGGCGCTCGTCGACGCCGCCGCCGCTGCGCTCAAGTGCCGCGTAGACGAGGTTCCCGCCCGCGTGGAGAACCTGCAGGCCGAGCTGCGCGAGACGTCCAATAAGCTCAAGAAGGCTCTGACCGGTGGCTCCTCCGACGCCATCTCCAGCGCCATCGAGGGCGCCGTCGAGCTCGACGGCTATAAGCTCGTTGTCGCTGAGCTCCAGGGCCTTGAGGCTGCCGACCTGCGCAACGTATGGGATACCGTGCATCAGAAGGTCGCCGGCCCTGTTGCTTGTGTCGTCGCCAGCGTGACTGAGAAGGGCACTCCGGCCCTGCTCGCTGCCGGCTCCGATGACGCCGTCAAGGCCGGTTTCCACGCCGGTAACGTGATCAAGCAGATCGCGGGTCTGGTCGACGGTCGTCCCAACATGGCCCAGGCCGGTGGCAAGAATGCTGCCGGCATCGCCGATGCCCTCGCGGCCGCTAAGACCGCGCTCAGCGCCTAAGAATCTAAGAAGTCGCTGTGGTTGCGCTCGCGCTGGACATAGGGGAGACCAGGATTGGCATCGCCGTCTCGAGCCGTGATGGCAAGATGGCGATGCCTGTCAAGGTGCTTCCGGCTGCCGAGGTCACCGGTATGGCCAAGACGTTCCGCTACCTGGTTGAGGACTATGAGCCCGACATCCTGGTAAGCGGACGTCCCCTGACCATGGCCGGTGAGCCCGGCCCTCAGGCCGAGCGCGTTGCCGCTGTGGCGCAAAAGATTGCCGACGAGCTCGATCTTCCGTTGGAGTTTGAGGACGAGCGTCTGTCCTCGCAAGAGGCCAAGCGTATCCTGCGCGAGCAGGGACTCAACGAAAAGCAGATGAGGGGCAAGATCGACATGATTGCCGCCAGCCTGTTTTTGCAGACGTGGCTCGATCGTAAAAACGAGGAGGTTTCGCATGCCTAGTGCTTCCGATCCGCGCCAGCCGAATCGTACACAGCAGCCGGCGTCGCGCCCTGCCCAGCCTGGCCAGCGTCCGGCACAACCGACGCAGCGCGCAGCTCAGCCTGCCGCGCGCCCGGCGCAGTCCTTCTCTCGTTCGGCCCAACCTGTTCAACGGACGGGTCAGCAGCCTTCTGCTCGTTCGGTTCAGCATTCGGCTTCTCACGCGGCTCAGCAGCCCACTGCTCGTACGGCCCAGCCTGCAGGCGGTACCCGCTTTAAGCAGCAGGCACCTACCCAGCGAACTCAGGCCCCTCAATCGCATTCGCATCACGCTCGCGGTTCGCATGGCGTTGCTCCGGCGACCCGCTCGAGCTACAACATGCATGCTCGTCGCGCTGCTCAAAAGAAGAGTTCTCCGGTTCCCATGATTATCGGCGTTGTGGTGGCGGTGCTCGCGCTTGCTGCGATCGCCTTCTTTGTCGTGCCGGCCGTCAAGGGCTTCTTTGCCGGTGAGGATACGAAGGTCACGGCTGGTCAGCAGGTTACGGTGACCATTCCCGATGGTGCTTCGGGCGATACGATCGCCTCGATTCTCTCCGAGAACCATATCGTAGAAAATCCCAAGGATTACTATGCGGCGGTGAAAAAGCTCAACGCCGATATGTCGCTCAAGCCTGGTGATTATTCGTTCACCACACTCATGGATGCGACCAAGGTTGTTCAGCAACTCATGGAAGGCCCCAACGTGGGCTCCAATGCGCTGACTATCCCTGAGGGCCTGACGGTCGATCAAGTCGCCGACCGTGTGGCCCAGGCCTACGACAGCATCTCTAAGGAAGACTTCCTCAACCAGGCCAAGGCCTCCAACTACGTGGACGACTATAGCTTCCTTAAGGGCGCCGCCAACGACTCGCTCGAGGGTTTCTTGTTCCCCAAGACCTATTCGCTGGGTGATTCGCCGACGGCCGATGGCGTGATTCGCGCTATGCTCGATCAGTTTAAGACCGAGTACAAGTCGCTTGACTTTGCGAGCTGCGAAGCCAAGATCAAGGAGCGCTACGGTGTGGAGATGTCCGACTACGACATCGTCAACTTGGCCTCTATCGTTGAGCGCGAGGGCCTCAACCCCGACCACCGCGCGC
>CAUDAE010000145.1 GCA_958447445.1 uncultured Collinsella sp. | reverse complement strand
TCGACCGAATGAAGACGACCGGGCGTTTATCCTAGAGCATGACATCATTCATACCGACCTGTTTGGCAATTGTTTGGACCTCCTGCCCGAATGGCATGATGCGGGCAAGACGGTGGTTATGGACTTCTCGGTGTTCAGCCAGGATCCCGAATATGCATGCGAGGCTCATTTTCCTTACGTTGACTATGCATTCATGTCGTTTGAAGAGGACACTCCGGAGCTGCGGGACTGGGTACGCCACGTGCAGGAATTGGGACCGCGCGTTGCGGTTGCCACGCTTGGCGAGAAGGGGAGCATTGCCTATGACGGTGAGCGCTTCTATGAGTGCGGGATCGTACCGGCGGAGAAGGTCGTTAATACCGTGGGTGCCGGCGACTCGTATATTGCCGGGTTTACCAAGGGCGTGATCGATGGCCTTGATATTCCGGCGTGTATGAAGGCGGGCGCTGAGCTGTCGTCCCGAGTGATTGGTTCGTTTGAGCCGTACTAGGGTCAAATGCCTGGAAAGGAGTATGAAATGGTTATCGACATGTTGGTCCATCCTATGCTCTACGGCGAGATCTGTACGCCGGGTGATGAGCCTGATGGATTCGGTTTTTGGTCACGAGAATTTGGTATGGGGCATATGGGCCCCATGGATTGGGATGAGCTTCAAGTCGAGATGGATGTCTGTGACGTGCAGAAGAGCGTGCTCATGCCGCTCGATGTAACCACGGCATGCGGAGGGCACTTTGGCACCAATGACCAGATTGCCATGCTGGTTGCCGCGCATCCCGATCGTCTGTGGGGATTTGCGAGCGTAGACCCGCAGGTGAGCGGTGCCGCAGACGAATTGGAGCGCGCCTTTACCGAGTTGGGGGCAAAGGGGCTTTGCCTGCATCCTGCAAAGCAGGGTTTTGCCCCCGATGATGCTGTGGCCGAGCCGATTTACGAGCTGTGCGAGCGCTATAACAAGCCGGTGGTTTTCCATGCCGGTATGTCTTGGGAGCCTTGCGCAGAGCTCTCGCGCAGTAACCCGCTTGCATTTGAGCACACAATCGCAACGTATCCAAATGTGCGCTTTAGTTTGGCTCACTTTGGCTGGCCCTGGGTGCGCGAGACCGTGGCGATGCTGCTCAAGTATCCCAACTGCTACACGGACACCTCTATCACTTACATCGATTCGCCCGAGGAGATGATGCAGCGTCTTTTCACGGTCGATATGGGGCCGCTGTGGTATGAGCGCGCGCTATCGCACCAAGTGATGTTCGCCAGCAATACGCCGCGCTTCCGTGCATTCAAACTCAAGCGGGCGCTCGATACCGTGCCCATGCGCGATGATACGCGAGAAAGGCTCTACTGGGGTAATGCCCTGCGTTTTCTTGAAGGGGATGAGTAAACATGGTGACGCTCGAGACATTGAGCTATCTTTCGACTGCTCCGGACCAGTTCATCGATATTACCGAAGACGTGCACGCTGCCATCGAACGCAGCTCGGTGACCAATGGCTTGGCAGCGATTATTTTGTCGCATACGACCTGTGGAATCGTGGTAAATGAGGGGCTGCCCTGCGTGGAGACGGATCTTATGGAGACGCTTGGTCGCATCGCCCCACTCGATGCCCCCTATGCGCATGCACACTTCCTGCCGAGCTATGGAGCTACCGGCAACAACTCCTGTGGGCATATCAAGAGCATGATTTGTGGAAACAGTTGCTTCTTTCCCGTCCAAGATGGCCACATCGTGTGCGGAGGCGCCCAGAACATCTATCTTGCGGAGTTTGACGGTCCGCAGAAGCGAAAAGTGTACGTGGAGGTGCTGGGGGAGTAACGTCCCTGCAATAACCCTACGAAGGAGCACGTTATGTCGTTTTTAACCTCGATGTTCAAGACCGAAAAGCCGGTTATCGGAATGCTGCACCTGCGTCCTCTGCCGGGCGATCCACTGTATTACCCGGGCGGAAGCGTGTCGCAGGTCGTGGAAGCCGCCAAGCGCGATCTCGAGGCGTTGCAGCAGGGCGGTGTCGATGGCATTTTGATTACCAATGAGCTCTCGATGCCCTATGAGCAGCACGTTTCTCCCTCAACCCTTGCATCGATGGGCTATGTAATCGGGGCTCTATCCCATGATCTGTCGACCCCTTGGGGAGCTGAGGCTATTTACGATGGTGATGCCACAATCGAGCTGTGCGCTGCCGTCGACGCGCAGTTCACGCGCTGCAATTTTTGCGGTGCCTGGGCCGGTGATCTCGGGCTGATTAACCGAGATTTCGCTCACACCATGCGTCGCAAGGCGGCGCTGCGCCTGGACGACCTCAAGCTTTTTCACTTCATCACGAGCGAGGGGGAGGTTTATCTCAACGACCGCACGACTGCGGACATTGCCGATTCACTTCTCTTTAATTGCCTTCCGGATGCAATGGTCATCGGCGGTTCGGCTGCCGGTCGTGGCGCTTCGGGCGAGCTTGCCGATGAAGTCCGCGAGCGTGTTGGCGAAGTGCCTGTGGTATGTGGCACCGGTTGTCGCGAAAATACCGTGGCTGACGTATTCGCTCACTACGATGGTGCGTTTGTCGGCACGTGCTTAAAGTGCGACGGAAAGCTGGATGCCCCGGTTGATGTTGAGCGGGTAGCTCGTTTTATGGCTGCCGCTCGTACGGCGCGAGGGGAGTAGGCGCCTATGGTGCTCTATCTGGGTATTGATATTGGGACAAGCGCCTCTAAAGGCGTTTTAATCGATGATCGATGCAACATCGTTTGCCAAGCCTCTTGTGGACACGAGACGGACAACCCGTGTGATGGATGGTACCAGCATGATGCGGAGGCAGTTTGGTGGGGCGATTTTTGCCGCTTGTCGCGCGAGCTGGTGGCGCGATCGGGGGTTAACGCGGCGCAGATCGGATGCGTGGGCCTTTCCGCATTGGGTTGCGACTGTGTGCCGGTCGATACCGAGTGCAACGCGCTGGCGCCCGCGATTTTGTATGGAGTCGATGCACGTTCGAAGCCGCAGATTGACGAGCTCCTTTCCGAATATGGGTCAGATCGCGCACGCGAGCTTTTCGGGCATGATCCCTGTTCGTCAGATATTGCTCCCAAGATCTTGTGGTTTAAGGAGAATATGCCCGAGGTGCACGAACGTGCCGCGAAGTTCCTGACGGCGTCATCGTTTCTGTGCGCAAAGTTGACGGGGCGTTTTACGGTGGACCGTTATTTGGCGGAGGATTTTCTTCCCCTATACGACCGCTACACCTGGAAGGTTGATGCTCGGGAATGTGCTCGTTTCTGCCGGCCTGACCAGATGGCGGAGGTAATGTCGGCTACCGATATTGCCGGGGTGATTACGCAGCGTGCGGCTGAGGCGACGGGGCTCGCGGCGGGGACACCTGTCTTAGTGGGAACGGGCGACTCTGGTGCCGAGGCCATTTCGACGGGTGTATTCCGTCCCGGCGATATGATGGTTCAGTTGGGGAGTACGGCGTATTTCATCTACCTAGCTGATCATATGGTCGATGATGCCCGCCTGTGGCCGGGGACGTTTATCATTCCCGGAACTTACGGGATCTGCGCGGGGACCAATACGGCGGGCGCACTCACATTGTGGCTGCGCCAAGAGCTGTATCGCGACGCCGTAGAGGCCGAGGGCCACGGTGGTCCCGATGCCTATTCGGTTATGGCGCATGATGCCGCCGACGTGGCGCCGGGTGCCGATGGGCTCCTGTGTCTGCCGTACTTTGCGGGGGAGCGTACTCCGCTCAACGATCCCGAGGCGCGTGGCGTCTTCTTTGGCCTGACCGGAAGGCATACGCGAGCCCATATGGTTCGCGCCGCCTTGGAAGGCGTCGCGTATACCGTTGCATCCCATGTCGACATTATCGAGCGAGAGCATGGACTGCCAATTGGGCGCATTATGCTTGTCGGAGGTGGAACCAAGAATCCAGTTTGGATGCAGGCTATCGCCGACGTATGCGGGCGCGAGGTCTCGGTTGCCAAGGTTACGGTGGGCGCATGCTTCGGTGATGCCATCATGGCAGCTCTCGCAGGTGGCGCCTATGCATCATGGGATGAGCTCGCCCGAGTCCTTGGCGTTGCGCAAACAATCGTGCCCGATATGGCTGCCCACGAGTTATATGCGTCGCGTCGTCATATCTTTGACGAATTGTATGCACGCAACCGTGATCTCATGCACGAATT
>CAUDAE010000144.1 GCA_958447445.1 uncultured Collinsella sp. | reverse complement strand
CAGCGCTCGATGGCGTCAAACAGGTTAACTTTGCCCACCGAGCGACCAGAGCCGCGCGCGATACCGTCCTCGATCGAGAACAGCAGCGCCGGCACGTGGTAGCGGTTGGTCAGACGGCTTGCCACGATGCCCTTGACGCCCTCGTGCCAGCCTTCGCCGCCCACGACGATCGCGCGTCCGCCGTCATAGGTCTCCTCGACCTTTGCCATGGCATCGCGCGTGAGCTCCGCCTCGATCTCACGGCGCTGGCGATTGATTTCCTCGAGCTCGGCGGCAAGCGCGCTCGCTTCGATGGGGTCGCGGGCAAGCAGCAGGTCGAGCGCCAGCTTGGGATCAGCCATGCGGCCGGCAGCATTCAGACGAGGGATGAGCGAAAACGACAGGCCGTCGGCCGTAATGGTAGAAAGGTCGGCCTTGGCAAGTGCGGCAAGCGCGATATAACCGGGGCGGGCCGTCACGCGCATCTGCTGGATGCCCTCGGCGACCAGTGCGCGATTCTCGGGCGTGAGCGGCATCATGTCGGACACGGTGCCCAGCGCCGCGACCTCTATCAGCGAACGCCAATACGACGGCTTGCCCAAACGCTCGCCCAGGACCTGCACCAGCTTAAGCGCCACACCGGTACCGGCAAGCTCGCGCGAGGGGCCCTCGTCCTCGAGCTTGGGATCGGTCAGGGGCACGCCCTGCGGCACCTGGTCGGACGGCTCGTGATGGTCCGTGACCACCAAATCGATCCCCAGACTCTCCAGATAGGAGACCTCTTCCTTGGCAGCAATACCGTTATCGACGGTCACAATCAGGTTGGGTTGAGCGAGCTCGTTGACGCGGTCGAGCGCCGCACGCGACAGGCCGTAGCCCTCGTCAAAGCGGTGCGGAATAAACGGCGTGACGTTGGCGCCAAACGAACGTAGCGCCTCGGTCAACAGACAAGTCGACGTAATGCCGTCGACGTCAAAATCGCCAAAGACGGCGATACGCTCGTGGCTGCGAATAGCACGCTCAACGCGGTCGGCGACGACCACCATGCCCGGAATAACGAGTGGGTCCGCCCAGTCGCGATCGAGCGAAGGCGTCAAAAACAGCTGGCCTTCCTCGATGGATGTAATGCCGTGCGCAACCATAATGCGCGCCACCAGCCCGGGTATGCCCAGGCCAGCCGAAAGCTCCTTTTCGAGCTCGGGGTTTTGCTGAGCGACCGCCCAGCGATGCGTCGTCTTAAGCGATGACATAGGCGCCCACCCCCGATAGGGGCAGGTCGCCGCGATACCTCTCACGGTTCATAGCGATGAGTCCTCTGTGCATGCCCGCTTCGGCAGGCAGATCTGTTGAACGGATTTATTATACCGTGCAGCGCGGACGCACAACATCCAGCACGCCGTGGTTTCGATAAACGAGGGCGGTAATAGCCTCGAAATAATCGAGCGTTTCAGCCACACGGACGCATGCGAGCGTCTAGCATATCCATTCAAAACGGATTCACGAGCAAAGGGAGTCACAAGAGCATATGAAGCAATGGGTTGGACTGGGCAAATTTCTCGCAGGACATATGCAGGTCATCGTTCCGATTTGCGTGGCGCTCGGCGTGCTCTTTCCTCAGCAGATCGGCGTTCTCAAGCCCATCGTTCCCACCCTGTTTGCCTTTATGACGTTCCAAGGCGCGCTCAGCAACACCTTCCACCAGGTGGCTGAGGTGTTCCACCGTCCCCTGCATCTGATTTTGGCGTTATTTGTCTCGGCGGCGCTTATTCCCATCGCGGCCTATGCCATGGGATCGTTGTTCTTTGGTTCCAACCCCAACCTTGTCTGCGGCATCGTGCTCGAGTACAGCGTACCCGTGGCAGTCACTGCCTTTATGTGGATCAGCATGTTCGGCGGCAACGGCCCGCTCGCGCTCACCATCATCCTGACGTCCTCGGTTATATCGCCCGTGACGATTCCGCTCACGCTCAAGCTCCTGTTGGGCGCCACCGTCGCAATCGATGTTCCGAGCATGATGCAGAACATGGCCTTTATGATTGCCATCCCCGCCGTGCTCGGCATCGTGATCAACGAGCTCACGCACGGCTGGGGACACGAGAAACTCTCCCCCACGCTCTCGCCCGCCTGCAAATTTATGATGATGGGCGTCATCGCGTCCAACTCCACCGCCATGAGCGAGTACGTGCTACACATGAACGCGGTGCGCCTGGAAGTCGCCCTCTTTATTCTGGTGTTCGCCATCAGCGGCTTTATCATCGGCATCCTGGTCGCACGTGTCCTGCATCTGCCGTATAGCGAAACGACCACCATGTGCTTTACCTGTGGCATGCGCAATATCTCTTCGGGCGCCGTCATCGCCACACAGTATTTTCCCGGCGAGGTCGTGTTCCCCGTCATGTGCGGCACGATGTTTCAGCAGGTACTCGCCTCGCTTATCGGACATCTCTTTGAACGTCTGACCGGCGAGGAGCGCGCCAAACAGCGCAAGCGGGTCGAGGCCGGGCGCGACGCGATGGCACGCTAAGCAGCACTCTTTTCGCAGGCGCTCGCCTTGCTACGCGAGCGTTTCCAGATGCGCACGCAGGCGCTCAGCATCGATATCGAGCGTGGTCTCGGCATTGACCTGGGCCAGACGATAGCCCACAAAGTAGGGCGAAACCACCCAACGTGGCAGAGCCTTGGCAATGGTCCGGCCGTCCATGTGGTAGAAGAACAAGTTGTACGACTCTGCGCGACCACCATGGTGCTCGTTCAGGATATAGCGCAGAGCTACCTGAATCGCATCGGCGAAGAGGTCCGTCTCGGCTTGGTCTCGCGCGCCATCGCTGGCGGCGATTCCCTGCGGGGCTGAAACATTGACCTCAAAGAACCCCATAATCGGTTCGGTTGAGATGTTGACCGCAACCCTTCCCCTCTGCCAAACATCGATGCCTTCAAAGTTGGCTGAGGTCAGCGCCGCATAGCCGTCCTCCTGTTCCAAGCCCACAATCTGCATGTGTGGATGGACGAGGCTGCCGCCCGAAAGCGGACCCTTGTTCTTGTACATGAGCACACGGCGGTACTGTTGGCAATCGATTATCTGCTGCCAACAGCGCAGGGCAAACCGCATCACATGATGCAGCTCATCCGGTTCATAGGTCACCAGGTCGGCGTCGTGATTGGCAGACTCGATCAATACGGTCTGACGTGTGGCCCGCAAGGTCTTGAACTTATTCTCGAGCCAGATACAGTCACCATCGCGCTGGATGATGTTGGCAAGTCCCTCCGTGTCGCAAAAGGGGCACGCGGTGCCAGGGCGACGATTATCGTCGGGCTTACCGCTCGCCTGCTGAACGTCAAATACCAGCGCCACGGGTTATACCTCCAGCGGCACGATCTTGGTGCCATGGAGCTCGGAGACGTCTAGCGCCGCCGCGACCGCGTCGCGATTTGCCGTAGTGATGCCGCCGCCGGGAAGGATGGTCAAACGATCGCCCGCATACTCGATTAAACGAGCCAGGTAATCGAAATTATCCTCGATCGACGTACCGGCAGCGCCGCCATGCGTGAGGATGCGCGTAACGCCGCAGTCGGCAAGTGTATCAATCGCGTCGAGCTGAGCCTCGGGCGAGAGCTGGTCAAATGACATGTGGAAGGTGATGTCGATGGGATCACGCTTACATTCCTCGGTCGCGCAGCCCGCAGCCATCACGAGGGCGCCAAGCGTAAGTTCGTCGAGCGCCCATCCGCCAGCGCAGGGTTTGCAGCAGCCAAAGACCAAGCCGTCAACGCCCGCACTCACGGCAAGGCCCAGGTCCATCTCCATCATACGCAGCTCGTCTTGGTTGTAATGAAAGTCACCGCCACGCGGGCGAATCATGCACATCACTCGCGCGTCATGCTCGTGAGCATAGCTGACTGTAGCGCTGATAACACCGGCCGAGGGTGTAGTGCCACCGACGGCAAGGTTGTCGCACAGTTCAATACGCCTTGCACCGGCATCGATAGCTGCCGGCACCCGCTCAAAGTTCTCGGCACAAAACTCGTACAGCATAGATAGACCCCCAAAGACAGCAGATGTTTTCCGACGGGCATTGTCACACATCCCCATGAAGTTGCGGTGGAATAGGGACTGTTTTGGCCTCTGAGGCTCCCATCTAGTCCCTATTCCACCGCAACATAAAGGGGGCAGAACCAAAGTAACGCCGCAGGCAGAGGACCGACAGCGAGCGGGCGCCAGAGCGAACAAATTGGCATGAAAAGAGGACGGCATAGACCTTCTGGTCATGCC
>CAUDAE010000143.1 GCA_958447445.1 uncultured Collinsella sp. | reverse complement strand
GCCCTGTTCATGGAAGAGATGGAAGTCAATCACGTCGACGACATCCACGAGAAGCTGACCGATATGGTGGGCGATCGCGTTAAGGTGAAGGCCAACATGGGCCGCACCCGCGTCGTCGAGCGCATGGGCACCATCAAGAGCGTCCATCCGGCAGTCTTTATCGTCGAGGTCGACGAGCGCCGTGGCCGCAAGTCGCGTCAGTCCTACCAGTATATTGATGTTCTCACCGGCCAGGTCGAGCTGTTCGACCCCGAGAGCGGCGAGCACATTTTTACCCCGCTCGGCAATCAGCTCGAGGAGCACTAGCGGTGACCGATTGGTCCCTGACCCTTTCCGCGCCGGCAAAGATCAACCTCTATCTGGGGGTTCATACCGAGCGCGACGACCGCGGCTACCATAAGGTCGATTCCCTGATGGCAGCCGTCGGTCTTGCCGATATCGTGACGATCGCCCCGGCACAGGCGCTGACCGTCCAGACGATTCCGACATCCGACTTTCCCATGCAAAAGAATACGGCGTATCGTGCGGCCGCTGCTATGGCCGAGCATTATGGTCGCGAAGCCAATGTCTGCATCACGATCGAGAAGCGCATCCCGTTGTGTGCCGGCCTGGGCGGTCCTTCGACGGATGCCGCGGCGGTCATTGTCGCCTTGGCAGAGAGTTGGGGCATCGACCGTGCCGATCCCGCGCTGGACAACATCGCGCGCGGCATTGGCGCCGACGTTCCCTTCTTTTTGCATGCCAGCCCTGCATTTTACGTGGGTGGGGGAGACGTGCTGGCAACCGAGTACCCCGCACTACCCGCGACACCCGTCGTGCTGGTCAAGCCGCGCGAGGCAAGCGTTTCAACAATTGAAGCCTATCGACGTTTTGACGAGACCCCAGCGCCTGCGGACAAGCCCGGAGCGATTGCATCTGCCCTTCGCTCGGGAGATGCAGAGGCGGCCTACGCACTCGTCCACAACAACCTGGGTGTCATTTCCGCGCAGATGGAGCCGCGGATCCAAACGGTGCTCGACTGGCTCCGTTCACAGGACGGTACCATTGCCGCAAACGTGTGCGGTTCGGGTGCCTGCTCGTTTGCTCTCTGCGATAGCGCCGCCACGGCAGTCAATCTTGCGGCAGCCGCTCAACAAAACGGCTGGTGGGCTTATGCAACGGAGCTCGTTTCCGACACGGTTCGCATTGAAGCGCCAAAGAAGTAAAAATTTCTCTGGCACACGACGGAAATCTTTGTTACTATAGTCGAGCTAACGGGTTGTGGCTCAGTTTGGTAGAGCACTGCGTTCGGGACGCAGGGGTCGCTGGTTCAAATCCAGTCAACCCGACCAGAGCATGAGGAGGGACCGCTTCTTGCGGTCCCTTTTTTTAGCTATTATTGTGATACCGCGATACCCGCGGTATACTCATTCGAGCTTGTCTCGCTGTATTGTGGAGGTCTACATGTTTGGACTGAGGGCTCCTGAGCTCATCATTATTCTCGTCGTTGTCCTGATTATCTTTGGGCCCAAGAACCTGCCGAAGCTCGGTAAGTCTCTCGGCTCTACCGTCAAGAATATCCGCGAGGGTATGGAGGGCGACGATAAGGGCGAAACCAAGCAGGCCGAGGACGTTGTGGTCGAGGAGTCCAAGGAGGACAAGGAGATCGCAGAGCTCGAGGCCAAGCTCGCTGCTGCCAAACAAAAGAAGGCAGAGGACAGCGACGCGGACGCAGAGTAGTCCCATCCCTTTGGGGTGAGCACCTGACCGGCTTGCCCGCAGGCTAGCCGGTCTTTTTCGTTTTTGTTGACAGTTGATCGTTACATCATAGTTGGGGAGATATCCGTATGGACGCAAGCCAGATCGTACTGACCGCTGAGGGCCGCCAGAAGCTCGTCGAGGAGCTCGCTTGGCGTGAGGGCGATTACGCCAAGGAGATCGTCGAGGACATCAAGGAAGCCCGCGCGTTCGGCGACCTTTCGGAGAACTCCGAGTACGATGCCGCCAAGGACAAGCAGGCCCAGAACGCCGCTCGTATCGCCGAGATCCAGGCCATCCTCGCCAACGCTCAGATCGCTGCCAGCACGGGCGACCTGACCGTCTCCATTGGCTCGACTGTTACCCTGGTCGACCCCAACGGTGAGCTCATCGAGGTCACGCTTGTCGGTACCACTGAGACCAACTCGCTCGAGCACAAGATCTCCAACGAGTCTCCGGTCGGCCACGCCATCATTGGTCATGGCGAGGGCGACTCCGTCGAGGTCGTTACGCCTTCCGGCAAGACTCGCGTCTACACCATCGCCAAGATCGCACGCTAGACCACGGTCCCGCGTAAAGGTATGTTTTCGCTCCCTGGGACCGAATCCTGGGGAGCGTTTTAGTTTGAGGAGCTAACTATGGCAGAAAACCAGAACGCCGCCGATCAGGCATCGACGCTCAACGACGAGCGCGCCACCCGCCTGGCCAAGCGTGCCTCCCTGTTCGAGGCGGGCCAGAACCCGTATCCCGAGCACTCCGAGATTGAGGACTACGTCGTCGACATCGAGACTAAGTATGCCGAGCTCGCCGATGGCGAGGACACCGAGGACGTCGTGAAGATCGGCGGCCGTGTGGTCGCCAAGCGCGGTCAGGGCAAGATTATGTTCATCGTCGTGCGCGACGCGACCGGCGAGATCCAGCTGTTCTGCCGCATCAACGATATGGACGAGGCCGCCTGGAACACGCTCAAGGCGCTCGACCTGGGCGATATCCTGGGCGTGGCCGGCGTAGTCGTGCGCACCAAGCGTGGCCAGCTTTCCGTTGCCCCCAAGAGCGCGACGCTGCTCTCCAAGGCCGTTCGCCCGCTGCCCGAGAAGTTCCACGGTCTCTCCGACAAGGAGACCCGCTATCGTCAGCGCTATGTCGACCTGATCGCCAACGACGACGTTCGCGAGACCTTCCGCAAGCGCTCGCAGATTCTCTCCACCTTCCGCCGCTTTATGGAGTCCGACGGCTACATGGAGGTCGAGACCCCCATTCTGCAGACTATCCAGGGCGGCGCTACGGCTAAGCCGTTCATCACGCACTTCAACGCGCTCGACCAGGAGTGCTACCTGCGCATTGCTACCGAGCTGCACCTCAAGCGCTGCATCGTCGGCGGCTTTGAGCGCGTGTTCGAAATCGGTCGTATCTTCCGCAACGAGGGCATGGACCGCACGCACAACCCCGAGTTCACCACGATGGAGGCCTATCGCGCCTTCTCCGACCTCGAGGGCATGAAGGCGCTCGCCCAGGGCGTCATCAAGGCTGCCAACAAGGCCATCGGCAACCCCGAGGTCATCGAGTACCAGGGTCAGACCATCGATCTTTCCGGTGAGTGGGCAAGCCGCCCCATGACTGATATTGTCTCTGACGTGCTCGGCAAGAAAGTCACCATCGATACGCCGGTCGAGGAGCTTGCCGCCGCCGCGCGCGAGAAGGGCCTGGAGATCAAGCCCGAGTGGACCGCCGGCAAGATCATCGCCGAGATTTACGATGAGCTGGGCGAGGACACCATCGTCAACCCCACCTTTGTGTGCGATTACCCCATCGAGGTCAGCCCGCTTGCCAAGCGCTTTGAGGACGACCCGCGCCTGACCCATCGCTTTGAGCTGGTCATCGCCGGCCACGAGTACGCGAACGCGTTCTCCGAGCTCAACGATCCCGTCGACCAGGCCGAGCGCTTCGCTGCCCAGATGGCCGAGAAGGCCGGTGGCGATGACGAGGCCATGGAGTACGACGAGGATTACGTGCGCGCCCTCGAGTACGGTATGCCTCCCGCGGGCGGCATTGGCATCGGTATCGACCGCGTGGTCATGCTGCTCACCAACCAGGCTTCCATCCGCGACGTGCTGCTGTTCCCGCACATGAAGCCCGAGAAGGGTTTCCAGTCCGGCGCCGCTGCTGCCAAGGCTGCCGAGGCCGGCAACACCGCGAGCCCCTTCGTCAAGCCGCTCAAGCCCACGGTTGATTATTCCAAGATTGCCGTCGAGCCGCTGTTTGAGGAGTTCGTCGACTTTGATACCTTCTCCAAGAGCGACTTCCGCGCCGTGAAGGTCAAGGCATGCGAGGCCGTCAAGAAGTCCAAGAAGCTGCTGAACTTTACGCTCGATGACGGCACCTGCACCGATCGCACCATCCTCTCCGGTATTCACGATTATTACGAGCCCGAGGACCTGGTCGGCAAGACCCTGCTCGCCATCACCAACCTGCCTCCGCGCAAGATGATGGGCATCCCCAGCTGCGGCATGCTCATCAGTGCCATCCACG
>CAUDAE010000142.1 GCA_958447445.1 uncultured Collinsella sp. | reverse complement strand
GGGTCGCCAGGCGTATTCGGCCGGCGGTGGGCAACGAGATCGTCGCGCTGGTCAAGGACACGTCGCTGGCGTTTGCCATTGGCGTGGGTGAGATGTTCTCGACGGCCAAGGCGCTGGTCGCCTCGCAGGTGAGCATGGTGCCGTTTGCGATCGCGGCGTTGATCTACTGGGTCTTTAACTTTGTGGTCGAGATGCTGCTGGGCGCCGCCGAAAAGAAGCTGGACTATTATCATGACTAACTCAGTGATGAAAATCGAAACCGCGCGCAAGGCGTTTGGCGGCAATGAGGTGCTCAAGGATATCTCGCTTGAGGTGAAGCGTGGCGAGGTCGTGGCGATTATCGGGCCTTCGGGTGGCGGTAAGTCCACGCTGCTCGAGACGCTCGACGGTGGATCGCTCTCGTTTGGCGACCTTGCCGTCGCGACGGATGCGGGTTCGGGCGCGGTGTACGCAAAGGGCGATGTTCCTAAACAGGCGCGCTCGCGGTTTGGTCTGGTGTTTCAGAACTACAATCTGTTCCCGCACTATACCGTGATGAAAAACATCACCGATGCTCCGATTCGCGTGCTCAAGCGTCCGCGCGAGCAGGCAGAGGCACGTGCATGCGAGTTGATCGCGCAGATGGGGCTTACGGGCAACGAGAACAAGGTTCCTTGTGAGCTTTCGGGCGGTCAGCAGCAGCGCGTGAGTATTGCCCGCGCCCTAGCGCTCGACCCGGAGATTCTGTTCTTTGACGAGCCGACCTCGGCACTCGATCCCGAGCTGACGGCCGAGGTGCTGCATGTCATTAAAGACCTTGCCGCGCAGAATATGACGATGGTAATCGTGACCCACGCGATGCAGTTTGCGCGCGATGTTGCCGACCGCGTGGTCTTTATGGACGGCGGTCGTATTGTCGAGGAGGGGCCCGCCGAGCAGGTTATCGACCATCCGCGCGAGCAGCGCGCGCGCGCGAGTTCTTGAGCCGTATCGAGGGGTAGGCTCAGGTATTTACTCAACTATTAATTGAGGCGAAGCCGCCGCAGGTCTTACAGTCTGTGGCGGCTTTTTGTTTGCATCGACGGGGTTCAATAATCGCCTCACAAGCTTGTCTCTTCCTCTCGCCGCCTGTATTCATACGTGTGCCGAAAGGTGTGCATGGACGGTCGCCCGTGAGGGTAGGGTGGTGGCATAGGACATTTGGAGGGTGAGTCGGCTCGGCTGCCGACCATGCTGCTTCCGGGATGGCACCGACCGCGAACTCTCCCCGTTGGCGTCGCGCAATGCGCGCGGCCCTGCAAGGAGGTCATCATGGGTGCTCCCAAGACCGGTAACGTAAGGAACGTGGTGCTCGTAGGCCAAGGCGGGGTGGGCAAGACTTCACTCGCCGAGGCCATGCTCCACCTTTCCGGCAAGACCGCCCGCCTGGGCGGCCACGACGGCACCAAGCCCACGCTCGACTATGACCCCGAAGAGGTCAAGCGTGCATTTTCCATCTCGACGACCATCGCGCCGATCGACTGGAAGGGCGCGCGCATCAATGTGCTCGATGCCCCGTGCTACCCCGATTTTATCGGCGACGCCTTTGCCGCGATGAGCGTCTGCGAGACGGCTCTGTTTGTGGTCGACGCCGAGGCCGGCCCGCAGCCTACGACGGTTAAGCTCTGGTATGCCGCCGAGGACCTGCGCCTGGCGCGTGCGGTGTTCGTAAACCGCCTGTCGCGCTCCGAGGCCAGCTTTGCGACCACGATGGACCTGCTGCAGGAGCGCTTTGGCACGCGCCTGGGCGCCGTGACCCTTCCCTGGGGCGAGGGCGAGGACTTTGACGGCATCATCGACCTGGTGCGCATGAAGGCGCGCCATTGCAACGGCACCGAAGCCGTTGAGTCGGAGATTCCCGAGGAGTATCGTGCCCAGGCCGAGGAAGCCCATGACCATCTGTGCGAGCTGGTGGCCGAGGCCGACGACGAACTGATGATGAAGTACTTGGAAGGCGAGGAGACGCTGACGCAGGAGGAGCTTGAGGGCCTGCTGTCGAAGGCGATTGCCGAGCGCATCTTTGTGCCGGTCTTTGCGGGCGATTGCATTAAGGAGCAGGGCGTCAACTCGCTGATGGACGACATCGCGACGTACTTCCCGGCGCCGACCGACTACGGCGAGATGCCGCTTATCGACGGCGATTCGCTCAAGATTTCGAGCGACGATGATCGTCCGGTGGCGTTTGTGTTTAAGACGCTGGCCGATCCGCAGCAGGGTCGCATCAGCTTTATCAAGGTGCTGACGGGTACGCTTGAGCCGGGCCTTGAGCTGGTCAACGCGCGCACGCGCAAGGGCGACCGTCTGGCTCACCTGTATGTGATGTGCGGCCGCGACATGACCGAGGTTGGCCATGCCTATGCCGGCGACATTATCGTGGCGCCCAAGTTGGCGGCAGAGACGGGTGATACGCTCTCGATTACCGGCAAGGTCGAGGCTGCGGCGTTTAAGTTCCCCAACTCGCAGTACCGCATTGCCATCGAGGCCGAGAATCGCGGGGACGAAGAGAAGCTCTACACGTTTATCGAGAAGGCGTGCAAGGCTGATCCGACCATGAGCATCGATCGTGACGAGGAGACGGGCCAGACTATCATCTCCGCCGTGGGTGAGGCGCAGGTTTCGGTGCTGCTCAACCGTTTGGAGGACCGTACCAAGGTCGTGGCCAAGAGCGTGCCGATCCGCATTCCGTATCGCGAGACCATCCGCCGCACGGCGAGCGCCCAGGGCCGCCACAAGAAGCAGACCGGTGGTGCCGGTCAGTACGGCGACTGCTGGCTGCGCGTGGAGCCGCTTATTGGGCCCGACGGCACGAGCGACGGCTACGAGTTTGTGGATGAGGTCGTAGGCGGCCGCATTCCGCGCTCGCTCATCCCCGCCGTGGACAAGGGCGTCCAGGAGACCATGAAGGACGGCATCATTGCCGGCTACCCGCTCACGGGCATTCGCGTGGCTGTGTACGACGGCTCGTATCACAGCGTCGACTCCAACGAGATGGCGTTCCGCGCGGCGGCTCGCATCGGCCTGCGCAAGGCATGCGCCGATGCCGACCCGGTGGTGCTGGAGCCCATCGAGGAAATCACGGTGACTATCCCCGAGAGCTACGCCGGCGCTGTGATGGGCGACATCTCGGCCTCGCGCGGTCGCGTGACAGGCATGGAGACCGATGAGCGCGGCGACACCGTGGTCATTGCCCAGGCGCCGCTGGCAGAGCTGGCGGATTACTCGACGCGCCTGCGCTCTATCACGCGCGGCACGGGTGACTTTACCATGAAGCCCGCTGGCTACGAGCAGGTTCCCTATGACGTTCAGGCCAAGCTGGTCGAGCGCTATGAGGAGGGTCGCGCCAAGTAGCGTGCGATTTTGCCTGCAACATACATTCTGATGCAAGGGGCCGCTCTGGAAGTGCCACGCCAAGTAGATCGATGTAGGGCAACCACCACGATGGGAATAGTCCCCATCGTGGTGGTTTTTGGTGGGCGAGGTGCCTGCCGGCTTTTACTGGGCCCGTCTCCTTTCATGCCGTCGCGAAAGATAGGTCTCCTTTGATAGAATAAACGTATATAGACGTCTATTTGAACTAGGAGGCAATATGTTCGAGGCGGTTATCTTCGATATGGACGGGCTCATGTTCGATACTGAGCCGATTTGGGCTTCCTGCTGGCCCAAAACCGCAATTGAGTTTGAGGTTGAATGCAAAGAAGGTCTTGCGGACGCCATGCGTGGCACCAATGGATTGGAAGCGGTGTCCATTATTCGCGAGTGGTATGGTGATGAGGTCGATTCTCAAGCGTTTGTTGACCGTTTTTACGAAATAGCGCATGAAGCGCTGGCTCAGGGCGCAGAGAAGAAACCCGGATTAGATCGGCTTCTCGACTATCTTCAGGCTGAGGGAATTCCGATGGCAGTTGCTTCATCATCGAGCAGAAAAATGATTGAGGCAAATTTGATAAGGGGAGGAATAATCCCTTATTTCGATTCGATCGTCTCTGGTATTGAGGTCGAACACGCCAAGCCTTATCCAGACGTCTTTTTGAAAGCGGCGGATGAGCTAGGAGCTTCGCCGCAGAAATCCCTCGTTTTAGAGGATTCCTATAACGGAGTGCGTGCGGGATTTGCAGGAGGATTTTGCACTGTCATGGTCCCCGATCTCTCTGAGCCAACAGATGAGATGGAAAGATTGGCCACGGCAATAGTTTCGAGCCTAAATGACGTTACCGATATGCTGGCAAATGGGGCGCTGGGGTAAGCATGTCGGTAGTGTCGAGAAAGTTGGTGTAAGGGCCCTTGCGGCCCCTGTGTCCGATATC
>CAUDAE010000141.1 GCA_958447445.1 uncultured Collinsella sp. | reverse complement strand
CAAAGTCGACATTTTTCGACATCTTTGGATGCTGGTGTACAGTTTTTTGCAGAGGTAGTCATTGGGGACGTTCTTAAACGACTAGTCATTAAAGAACGTCCCCAATGACTAGCTAGCCGTGGAAGCGGGCTATGGGCGCAAGTGGCTGCTCGCGAAAGACGCGCTCGACGGCGGCGCGGTATTCGTCGACCTTTTTGGTCTTACGTACGAGCTTGTGAACGGTAGTGGGGTCGGCGAAAGCGCACTTGGCGTAGAACCACCACTCCTTCATACGAAAGACCGCGTTACCGCCAATCTCTTCTGCATAGGCCGCAAACAGCGTGTCGTGGAAACGCTGCAGTTCGGCTGCCGCGGCAGCAGGGCCGCCCTTAACCATGCGAGCCAGAGCGGGGTTCGCGAGCAGGCCGCGCCCCAGCATTACATGACGTGTGCCGGGATAGGCCTCCACCAGCGCGTCCATATCCTCAAGATCAAAAATATCGCCGTTGTAGGCGACCGGGAACGGCGCACGCTCCAGCGTCTCGCCATAAAACTCTTTGCGCGGCGAGCCCGCATAACGGTCCTTCTGCACGCGCGGATGCACGATCAGCTCTGCCAGCGGCATGCGGCAATACAAATCGAGCACGCGCTCGTATTCGTCGTCGCTCTCCAACCCCAACCTGGTCTTGACCGATACCGGCAGCGGAGAGCGCTCACACACGTCACTCAAGAACACCTCAAGCTCGTCCAAGTTGCGCAAAAAGCCCGATCCTTTGCCCTTGGCAACAACCGTCCCCGAGGGGCAACCCAAGTTGAGATTGACCTCGCGGTATCCCATGTCGGCGAGCACTTGCGCCGCCCACACAAACTCGTCCGCATTCTTGGACATCAGCTGAGGCACTACGTTGAGCCCCTGGTTATTGGCAGGATCGATCTCCTTAAACGCCTTGCCGCCAAAGCGGTTTCCCACCCGCGGCGGCGGCAAAAACGGCGTGTAATAACAATCGAGCGCGCCAAAGCACTCCGCATGCACGCGACGGAACACATGCCCGGTAATCCCCTCCATGGGGGCCAACGATAGAATCATCAACATCTACTCTCAGATCAACGAACGTGACAAAGGAATCGCCCCTTTGTCACATGCATTATGCCTTGTCCTTGAGGCGGCCCACAAGGCGGAGGCGGTTACTTGACGCCAACCAGCCAACCAGTCGTCGCTGTGCAACGAAGGTGAATGGCGCCCACGATCAAGCGAGCACCAACAGCATGCTGTTGACCGCTATGTCTGAACAACAGACACCCTCCACTCATCTATACTCAAGAGCGTGTGCGCATCGCCCAAAAACGATGAGAGTCGAGGCCCCCATGCAGCAGCTCACCGAACAAGAAAAGAAACGCATCCAGCGGTACTGCACATACCCCAAGATCGCAGCGACCGCACTCGTCATGTCGTTCGCAGCATGCCTGTTGATGTTGCCGCTCCAAATGATCAACGATATCGCGTTCCACCAAAAGGAATTCCAACCCGCGGGCATATATACCGCCATCGCACTCACCGTAATCGAACTCGCCATCTTTTGCTATTGCGCTCTTGCGCCGCGCTTTGGAATGCAGGGCAAACAGTGGAAGGAGCTGCAGAGCAGGCTTGCGGTAGCCCAAACCAACAAAGACCGCTCCGCGGAGGTCGCCGGTGTGCTTGCCACGCAAGCTGCCGGCCGCCTGCTCAAGAATAGCGATAACGATCTCGCACGCAACCTGGGCGGTGCCGCCGAGGTCGCCAGCACCGTGGGGGCAGTCGCCACGGCGGCAGACGTGCTGGCCGAGACCTCGAGCAATGCCGAGGCCATGGCGGCTGCATACGGCGTTGCGATTCCGAGCGCCAAGAAACAGATTATCGCGCTCATCGCAGTGCCCGCCATTGTGCTGCTTGGCGTCTACATCCCTCAGTTTGTCCAGGGAAATAACGAGCTTCAGGTAAGAAAGGCTGCAGCCGCCGAGCAGCTCGCCATCGCGCAGGATGCCTTGGAGCCCGTGTGCGAACGCGTCGCCGCAGACGACCCGTACGAGTCGTATCACGACTACGGCTACCGCATTATCGGCTATCTGCGCGATAATGACCTCGGCGCTCAAGCAGTCTATGTCTACCTTTCTTTTGATGCAGACGGCATGCTCACGGACGTCGATTACACCAGTCAGATCGACCCCGAGGCAAGCCCTGCAGACAACCTCGCCCGCGCCGAGCAGGATATCGCGACGCTCTGCGCCCCGCTCAACGGGTTGGACATTTCCGTTGCCACACCGGACCTCCTCACGCCATGCAGCCTGTCGGATGAATTTAAACAGGCATTTTTAGCCGGATCCCTATATGAAGAAATCAGCATCAAGACGGAGGACGAATCTATCAAGTCGTACTACACCTTTGACACCGAGCCCAAGGAAGAGTTCGACGAATACACCCACCCGGAAATTAGGCTCATGCTCTCTGCAAAGAAGAACTAAAGGCTTACGCTCTAATTGCCGCTCGCAAACATCGTCTATATCTCGAGGTCTAATACTTTTCCGAGAAGTGAACGGCTGTATTTGGACCCCCGAAGCATCGACATTTTCTGACGCCAAAACCGCAGGATTCAACAATCAAAACCGCAGGAAATTGCATCTCAAAAGTGTCGACGCTTCGGGGGTCCATTTTGACTCGTTCACTTCTCGGAAAAGTATTAGACCTCGAATTCATAAGCCGCTCAATGTGACAAAGGGACCGTCCCTTGTCACATTATTCAGAGCGCAGGGCCTCCACGGGATCCTTCCTGGACGCGCTGCGGGCGGGCAGCAGGCCGGCAACGACCGTCAACAGCACCGAAATCGCGATGAGTACCAGCGCATCCTGCACGGGCAGGCTCATCAGGTTGGGAACCTGTTTGACCGCAAGTGCCCAGGCATTGACCGGGAAACTCACGAGCACCACGACGACAATGGCAAAGACGCCGGCGATGAGGCCCTCGATAAAGGTCTCGGCATTGAATACGTTGGCCACGTTGCGCTTCGACGCGCCGATCGCGCGCAGGATGCCGATCTCCTTCTTGCGCTCCAGTACGCTGATGTAGGTGATGATGCCGATCATGATGGAGCTCACCACCAGGCTGATACTCACGAATGCGATGAGCACCAAGCTGATGGTGTTCACGATGTCGGTCACCGAACCCATGATGATACCCATGTAGTCTGTGTACGAGATTGCCTGCTCATCGTGGCCGGCGGCTTTGACCTGCTTGTTGTACGCATCGATGTAATCGAGCACGCGCTCCTTCGCCTCAAAGTCGCGC
Organism: uncultured Collinsella sp.; assembly: GCA_958447445.1. Taxonomy (GTDB): domain Bacteria; phylum Actinomycetota; class Coriobacteriia; order Coriobacteriales; family Coriobacteriaceae; genus Collinsella. The sequence continues at coordinate 1,069 of CAUDAE010000141.1, read as the reverse complement.
GGGAAAATCTTAACCGAGATGGGGTCGGCCTCGTCCGCATAGCCCAACGTGGTCAGATTGTTGTCGTAGGTGAGCTTTGACGCCTTGGCATAGCTCATCATGAGCGAGCTCAGGTCCTCGGCGTCCATGTTGAAGTGAACGGCATTGGCAAAGGCGCTCGCATCCACGTGCATGGCGCTCGCCAGGCTGGCAAAACTCGAAGACATCTGCGTCGCCATCTGTCCCATGAGCCCCGCCGCGCCTGCTTTAAGCTGGGACGATACCGTTGTCGCAATCTGGTCGCTGATTGTCTTCATCACCTGGTCCATAGCCTGCTGCAGATACGGAGCCAGCTGCTTTTGCACATAGTCGGTCATCGCCCGCTGCAGACGCTCTGCCAGGGCATCGCCGCCGAGGGCCTTGAGCTGAGCCAGGCATTGCTGGGCTGTGGCATCATTCTCAAGATACGTCGAGAATGCGGCAGCGAGCTTTGACGCGTCCTTAAGATCATCGGGTGTCAGCGCCTTAAACTGATCAGACTGCAAAAAGCCCTCAAACAGCTGGTTGGCAAGCGTTCCCACCTGCTGCATTTGCTCGGGCGTGAGTTCCAGACCGTCAAAGATACCCGAGAAATCTGGGGTTGGCGCTTTTGCCATGATGTCGCTGAAGTCGATGTTCTTCCCAACACCCGAAAGGTCAATGTCCAGCCCGGACAAATCGATACCAGAAAGGTCCATACCGCCGGCTGCACCCGAGAGCGCAGACGCATCGAACGAGAACGCGCTCTTGAGCGCCGCCTCGTCCACACTGAACATGCTGCCCAAATCCACGCCTTGCTTGGCCTCGCCCTGCAGTTCATCGAAAGACTTGCCCGTAAAGACATCCGTCTCGGGGTGGGCGAGTTGCTCCTGCACAATCTGCGAATCGGCGGCGCGCTCCATAAGCTGGCGAGTCAGCGCATGCGTGTAGGCAATGCCCGGGGTCAATGCGCTCGCATTGGCCGTCTCGTTAGGTCGTACCACGCCCACAATGTGCACGTCGATACCGTCGGCAACCTTGGCGGCCATAAAGTCGGCGAGGAGAGACATAT
>CAUDAE010000140.1 GCA_958447445.1 uncultured Collinsella sp. | reverse complement strand
CGCAGCAGATCCTCCTCGGACTTGCCAACCAGGTCGCCGACCGTCTCGATGCCGCCCGCGCTGAACTTGTTGGGCCAGCGCTGCGACTCGCCCAGGTCGTCGAACAGGTACAGGCGGGCCTTCTCGGCGGAGATGGTGTGGCCGTTGCGGGTGAACGAACCGTCAGCACCACCGAACTCGTCGTAGCCGGCCCAGTCGAGCTGCTGCGGGAGCTGCTCGTCCAGGTCCTTGAGCTCAACCGGAGCCCACTCGGGCAGCGACTTGGCGTTGGGCGAAGCCGGGCCGTCGATGTCCACGTAGCCGTCGGCCGTGCGATACGTCAGCTTGGCGTTGGCGTACGGCTTGAGGCCGGTACCAGCCGGGATCTTCTTACCGACAATGACGTTGGACTTAAGGTCGAGCAGGTGGTCGACCTTACCCTCGATGGCAGCCTCGGTAAGGACGCCAGCGGTACGGATGAACGAAGCGCTCGACAGCCAGGAGTCGATGTTAGACGCGACCTTGAGCGTACCCAGGATGACGGGCTCGGCCACGGGAGCCTGACCGCCCAGACGGGCAACGCGCTCGACCTCGTCGGCGAACTCGTAGCGGTCGACGTACTGACCAAGCAGGTACTTGGAGTCACCGGGGTTGGTGATCTGAACGCGACGCAGCATCTGACGTGCGAGCACCTCGATGTGCTTGTCGTTCAGGTCGACGCCCTGGCTGGTGTAGACGTCCTTGACGCTCTCGACGAAGGTGTGCATCGTCGACTCGATATCGGTCAGCTTGCGCAGGTTGCGGAAGTTGACAAAGCCCTTGGTGATCTGGTCGCCGGCGCGAACCTCGCAGCCGTCCTCGATCTCGGGCATAAAGCGCACCGAAGCGGGGACGCGGCGCTCGTCGAGGACACGGGTGTGATCCTCGGAGTCGGTGAGCGTCAGCACGTACTCGGACTTCTCGGGCTTAATCGAGAGGTGACCGGAGTACGGAGCCAGCTCGGCCTCGCGACCCAGGATCTTCTCGTTGACGTTGCCGACGATATCGAACATACGGCTGACCGTAGGCAGACCCTGCGTAATATCGTCGACGCCAGCAACGCCGCCGGAGTGAATGGTACGCATCGTAAGCTGCGTACCGGGCTCGCCGATGGACTGGGCGGCAATAATGCCGACGGCAGTACCGATGGCGACCGGACGACGGGTGGAAAGATCCCAGCCGTAGCACTTCTGGCACACGCCGTACTTGGAGCGGCAGGTGAGCAGCGCGCGAAGCTTGACCTTCTTGAGGCCCGCATCGACCATCTTCTGGATGTCGGCGACCTTCTCGATGTAGCCGTCCTGCTCAAAGAGCACGGTGCCATCGGGAGCCACGACGTCCTCGATGAAGCAACGGCCGACGAGGTCGGTGTAGATCTCGGTGGTGGCAGGATCGATGAGGAAGTAGGTGACGCCCTCGTGCGTACCGCAGTCCTCCTCGCGGACGATGACGTCCTGGGCCACGTCGACCAGACGACGGGTCAGGTAACCAGAGTCCGAGGTGTGGGATGCGGTATCGACCAGGCCCTTACGGGCGCCGTAGGTCGAAATGAAGTACTCGAGCGGCAGCAGGCCCTCGCGGAAGTTCGCCTTAATGGGAAGGTCGATCGTCTCGCCGGACATGTCTGCCATCAGGCCACGCATGCCGCCGAGCTGACGCAGCTGGGTCTTAGAACCACGGGCGCCGGAGTCGGCCATCATGTACAGCGGGTTCTCCTCGTCGAACATGTCGAGCATGAGCGCTGCAACCTTATCGGTACAAGCGGTCCACTCGTTAACGACTTCGATGTGGCGCTCCGTCTCGTTGATGAAGCCCTCCTCGAAGTACTCGTTAATCTGGTCGACGTTGGCCTGGGCGCGATCGAGCAGCTCCTGCTTCTCGGCAGGGATGAGAGCGTCCCACACCGAGATGGTGAGGCCGGCGCGGGTAGCGTAGTGGAAGCCGGAGTACTTGATGGCGTCGAGGATCGGGCCGACCTTGGCCTCGGGATAGCGATCGCAGCAGTCCGCAACCAGCTTGGCCACGTCGCCCTTGACCATCTTGTAGTTCATGAACTCATAGTCTTCGGGCAGGCACTGGCGGTTGAAGATGATGCGGCCGATAGAGGTCTCGAAGCGCGCAGTCTTGTTGCCGGTGACGTCGTAGTCGACAAACTCGTTCTTGCCGTTCTTGACGCGGAAGATACGGGTGCCGTCCTCGTTGATGACGTTGGCATCGGCAGCGGACACGCGGACCTGGATCTTGGCCTGCATGTCGACCTCGGAGCGGCAGTCATAGGCGTGCAGCGCGTCGTCGAAGCTCGAGAACACGTGGTTCTCGCCCGGCAGACCCTCGCGGACCTGGGTGAGGTAGTACACACCGATGATCATGTCCTGCGAAGGGATGTTGACCGGCTTGCCGGATGCCGGCGAGCGCAGGTTGTTCGCAGAGAGCATGAGCACGCGGGCCTCAGCCTGAGCCTGGCTGGACAGCGGCACGTGGACAGACATCTGGTCACCGTCGAAGTCGGCGTTGAAGGGCGAGCAGACCAGCGGGTGCAGGTGGATAGCCTTGCCCTCGACCAGCACCGGCTCAAAGGCCTGGATGGACAGACGGTGCAGGGTCGGTGCACGGTTGAGCAGCACGACGCGGCCGTCGATGACCTCTTCGAGGATATCCCACACAAAGGTGGCACCGCGGTCGATAGCGCGCTTGGCGCCCTTGATGTTCTCGACCTTGCCAAGCTCGACCAGGCGCTTCATGACGAAAGGCTTGAAGAGCTCCAGCGCCATGGTCTTGGGCAGACCGCACTGGTGCAGCAGCAGCTTGGGGTCGGTAACGATAACCGAACGGCCGGAGTAGTCGACACGCTTACCCAGCAGGTTCTGACGGAAGCGACCCTGCTTGCCCTTGAGGGCCTCGGCGAGCGACTTGAGCGGGCGACCGCCACGGCCAGAGACCGGGCGACCACGGCGGCCGTTGTCGAACAGGGCGTCCACGGACTCCTGGAGCATGCGCTTCTCGTTGTTCACGATGATCGCAGGGGCGTCCAGGTCGAGCAGGCGCTTGAGTCGGTTGTTACGGTTGATCACGCGACGGTACAGGTCGTTGAGGTCGGACGCGGCGAAGCGGCCACCGTCGAGCTGGACCATCGGGCGCAGATCGGGCGGAATGACCGGAATGACGTCCAGAATCATGTTCGCGGGGCTGTTGCCGCCCTTCAGGAAGGCGTCAACGACCTCGAGGCGCTTGACGGCCTTCTCGCGCTTCTGCTTCTGGGAATCCTCGTCGGCGATGATGGCCTTGAGCTTCTCGGCCTCGGAGGGGAGGTCGATGGCAGCGAGCAGGTCGCGGACGGCCTCGGCACCCATACCACCCTTGAAGTACATGGAGTAGTAGCGGGTCATCTCGCGGAACAGCGGCTCATCGGAGATGAGGTCGCGCTCGGTGAGCTTCATGAAGGCGTTGAAGGCGTCCGTGCGGAGCTGCTTCTCGTCCTTGCACTCTTCCTCGATGTCGACGATGCCAGAGGCGATCTCCTCGGGGGTCAGCGGCTCCTCGTCGGAGAACTCGTCGAAGTTCTCGGGGTCGCCCTGCTCCTTGAGGGACTCGATCTGGCGGGCGCACTCGGCATCGATCTCTTCCAGATCGGCGGCGAGCTCCTCGCGCAGGTCGTCGGCGTCGGCCTCGCGGGCCTCGTAGTCAACCTCGGTGATGATGTAGCTGGCAAAGTACAGAACCTTCTCGAGGTCCTTGGACTTGATGTCGAGCATACGGCTCATCGGGAAGCTCGTGGGGCTCTTGAAGTACCAGATGTGGGACACGGGAGCGGCGAGCTCGATGTGGCCCATGCGGTCGCGACGCACCTTGGCCGAGGTGACCTCGACGCCGCAGCGCTCGCAGACGATGCCCTTAAAGCGGATGCCCTTGTACTTGCCGCAGGAGCACTCCCAGTCCTTGGCGGGACCGAAGATCTTCTCGCAGAACAGGCCGTCCTTCTCGGGCTTGAGGGTACGGTAATTGATGGTCTCCGGCTTCTTGACCTCACCGTGCGACCAGGAACGGATCTGGTCGGCGGAGGCAAGGGAGATCTTTACCGAGTCAAAATCAGTAGCTTCGAAATCTGCCACAGTCAACTACTCCTTATCAGTGGTCGTGGCGGCGACAGCCTCGGGCGCCTCGGCGGTCTCGGCATCCTCGGCCTCGACGTCGGCGTCAACGCCGGCGAGCGCAGCCAGGTCGTCGAGAGCAGAGGTCTCCTCGGCGGTCACAGGGGCGGAGGCGTCCTCGTCGGCATCGTGCATGGGCTCGATGTCCAGTGCGAGCGAACGAATCTCCTTGACGAGAACCTTGAAGGACTCGGGGATACCCGGAACCGGAACGTTCTCACCCTTGACGATGAACTCGTAGGAT
>CAUDAE010000139.1 GCA_958447445.1 uncultured Collinsella sp. | reverse complement strand
ATTCTATAGATTGAGGGGAAAAACCATGTATAAGCGTAGGTACGTAGTTAACACTGACTCAACATACGAGAACCGCGTAAAGTCCGATCTCGAGCATCGTATCGAGACCATGGGCATGCAGGACCGTATCTTTGATATCGAGATTCCTATGGAGCGCGTCACCGAGATCAAAGAGGGTGGCAAGCGCGAGACCAAGGATTCCAAGATCTTCCCGGGTTATGTCTTGGTCCGCATGGAGATGGATGACGATGCTTGGACGTGTGTTCGCAACACGCCCGGCGTCACCGGTTTCCTGGGCGCCAACGGTAAGCCCGCACCGCTTTCCCGCGATGAGTACAATAAGATGACTCGTCGTCCCGGTAAGGGCGATTCGCCCAAGCGCACCTCGGTTGATATTCAGGTCGGCACGTCCGTCCGCGTCACCGATGGCCCGCTTACCGACTTTGATGGCAAGGTCTCCGAGGTTAACACCGAGGCTGGCAAGCTCAAGGTCACGCTGATGATCTTTGGCCGCGAGACGCCGGTCGAGCTCGACTTTAATCAGGTCGCTGTCATCGCTTAAGTTTTCGTCCGTTCGCGCGAGCGTGCTTCTTCTGTGACTGCTCATCTCAGGAGTGCTTCTAACACGTGCGTGCTTACGATATAGCAAATACTTCACACTCGTGATTCGAAAGGAATGACCATGGCTGAGAAGAAGGTTGCCAACGTCATTAAGCTCCAGATTCCTGCTGGTGCAGCTAACCCCGCTCCTCCTGTCGGCCCCGCCCTGGGCGCTGCTGGCGTGAACATCATGCAGTTCTGCCAGGCCTTTAACGCCGAGACGCAGGACAAGAAGGGCGACATCATCCCCGTTGAGATCTCTGTCTACGAGGATAAGTCCTTCTCCTTCATCACCAAGACCCCGCCGGCGGCTCACCTCATCAAGAAGGAGCTGAACCTCAAGTCTGGTTCCGCTAAGCCCCAGGCCGACAAGGTCGGTCAGCTCTCCCAGGAGCAGCTCACCAAGATCGCCGAGATCAAGATGCCGGACCTCAATGCCAACGACATTGACGCCGCCAAGAAGATCATCGCCGGTACTGCCCGTTCCATGGGCGTCACCATCGCTGAGTAGCGATTTCTTATGGTAACGACGGGTGCTCCGACCGGGGCGCCCGTTATATGTGTGCAATAGGGCACACGATACGATGTGGGAGGGCTCACGCCCGTTTAACCACAGGAGGTAATGCACATGGCTAAGCATGGTAAGAGCTATAACGCCGCTGCCGAGAAGATCGACCGCGCCACGCTCTACACCCCCCTTCAGGCTGCCAAGCTCATCAAGGAGCTCGACACCGCCAAGTTCGACGAGACCGTCGAGGCCCACTTCCGTCTGGGCATCGATACTCGTAAGGCTGACCAGAACATCCGTGGTTCCATCTCCCTGCCCCACGGCACCGGCAAGACCGTTCGTGTTGCCGTCTTCGCCGAGGGCGAGAAGGCCCGCGAGGCCGAGGCTGCCGGCGCCGACATCATCGGTTCCGACGAGCTCGTCGCCCAGATTCAGAAGGGCGAGATCAACTTCGACGCCGCTATCGCTACGCCGAACATGATGGCCAAGGTTGGCCGCATCGGTAAGATCCTTGGTCCCCGTGGCCTCATGCCGAACCCCAAGCTCGGCACCGTGACCATGGACGTCGCCAAGATGGTCTCCGAGCTCAAGGCTGGCCGCGTTGAGTACCGCGCCGACCGCTACGGCATCTGCCACGTGCCCCTGGGCAAGAAGTCCTTCTCTGAGCAGCAGCTCGTCGAGAACTACGCTGCCCTGTACACCGAGATCCTGCGCGTCAAGCCCTCTTCTGCTAAGGGCAAGTACGTCAAGTCCATCTCCGTGTCTTCCACCATGGGCCCTGGCGTCAAGGTCGATCCCGCTGTCCAGCGTGACTTCCTGGCTGAGTAACTGCTAGTTACTGCCTGAGCAAAGCAAGCATTGCTAAAGAAACCCGGTTCCGCCTCGTGTGGGACCGGGTTTCTTACTATCGCGTGCCAAAACCACCTCAAAGGGGTCAGCGTCCCCTTTGAGGTGGTTACCAGGGTGTTCTGGCTGTTGAGGACTCGATAGCATCGTGGCGTTTGAGCTCGCGGCGCATGGTTTGCGAGTTGAGCCAGGCTGCCTGCCAGCCACGGATGGGGTAGCGCGTCTGGTCGAGCTCAAACTGCGTATAGCCGCAGGCGTTGATGATCGTCGTTCCACACACATGCTGCCGCTCGCGCTGAAAATCGTAGCCGTAGCTTTGGTGCACATGCCCGTGCACCATGTAGTCGGGATTCCAGGATTCGAGTGCTGTGTTAAAGCACTCGAACCCTCGATGCGGCAGATCGTCCAGATCACCCATACCGGCGGCGGGTGCATGGGTAAGCAGAATGTCGCACCCGCCGACCATCCTAATCTTACGCGACAGCTTACGCATGCGCTTGGACATCTCGCGTTCGGTGTACATGTTGGCGCCGTCGCGATAACGCATGGACCCGCCAAGGCCCGCAATGCGAATCCCTCGGTACGTGTACACGCTGTCCTCTACGCAGATACATCCACCCGGTGCATGACGTGCGTAGCGGTCATCGTGATTGCCGCGCACGTAGATGAGCGGTTTGTTGATGACCGTAACCAAAAACTCAAGATAGTCCGGGTCCAGATCGCCGGCGGACAAAATCAGGTCGACTCCCTCAAAGCGTTCCTTGCGAAAGCACTCCCAAAGGCATCGTTCTTCGGTATCGGCTATGGCAAGGATTTTCATAGGGCAGGGACTTTCGGCTCATCGTCGAGCTGCGGAATGGTGCCTACCACGTTGTCCGCCAGCCAATTCATCTCGACAATCTGCGTGCTCGGCAGCGGAGGGAAGCCTTCGATCTGTACCACGCCGTTCTGGCTGTGGAGCTCGCCGCCAAAGGGGTTGATGGATCCCTCAACAATGCCGTTGCGGAGCAACTGCACGAGTTTGCGCGTTTGGTAGGGTAGGCCCGGAGCGTAACGGATGTCGATAACGCCGGAGCTCATGCCATACCAGTAGTTGACAGCGCGCACTTGGTTGTCGTCGCTGGTCTCGTCCCACGTGCCGTGAAGAAGGCTGCGAACGATGAGCTCGTAGTAACGGCCCCAGTTCCATACGGGCATGGCGATGCCGGTGACTTTGCCGTCGACCAAGCGGTGAAGCCCGTAGGCCGTTGGGTCTTCGAGCGACTTTGACATGTCAGCGCCGGTCATGACGCTTACGCCTTCGCGGCACATGGCTTCGGCAAGACCACCGGCGGGAACATCGCCCCAGGTGAGGATGACCTGCGCGCGCGGGTCGAGCAGCGAGGCGCCAATCGCAAAGGCGTTGATCTCGCTGAGTGCGCCCGAGGCGAAGACCGACGCGTGGTAACCGATGCGGTGGTTGTCCGCCATGCTGGCCGCAAGGGCGCCCAGCAGAAACTTGGCCTCGTACATCTTGCCAAAGTACGAACGGACGCTTTGATGGGGAAGGCCGATAGAGCAGTTGAGGAACCGAACCCGGGGATACTCAACGGCAGCCCTGAGCGTGTATTCCATCAGGCGGTGCGAGGTCGAGAAGATGACGTTTGCTCCATGTTTGACAGCCGTTTCCACGGCGGCGTAGAACACATCCGGATCGTGACAGTCCTCAAACGCCTCGGTGCGCACGATACCGCCAAAGTGCTCATCGAGATACTGACGCCCTTGGTCGTGCAGGCTGTCCCAGCTCGACGTCGCACAGGGGAACTCATGGATAAAGGCGATGCGCAGGGGGTTGGCCGCCGAGTAGACGGTCTTGCCCATAAAGTAGTTGAGCACGCCGGAGGTGGACTTGGCGGACGTCTCCTCCTCGTCGACGCTCGGCGCTTCGACAAGATTGACCTTGTCCTCGTCATTTTTGCCGGCAATGACCAGCTCGCGCCAGATCTTGCACAGGCGGTTTACGACGATATCCGTCGGCGTATCCAGCAGGCGGTCCTGGTTGTACACGTTGAGGTAGACGAGCATGGCGTCGGCAGGCGTAATGTCCAGGTGGTCGCCGCCTGCGCGAAGGTAGGCGCGCTTAAAGAGCAGGAAGGTGTGGCGCAGGTAGTCGACCTTTTTCTGCGGCCATTTTTCGATAAGGTTCTGACCGAGCATCTTGGCGAGCGTCTCGTAGCTTCCCTCACGCGAGAACTCGATCTCGTATAGGGGGCAGACGCGCCAAAACGCGCAGAATTCACCGTACAGGCGGCTTTCGACGGAATCCCATGTACCAGGGTAGAGACGGGTGACCCTGGCCGAAACCGTTGGAGCGTCCAGGAATTTGAGGACACTGACGCGTTTGTTGCCTTCCTGGACATAGAACCGATGCATGAACTCGGTGGCGATGATGGGGTCGCGATAGCCCTCGGTTACCTGGATGTCGTAGAGGTTGGACCACTTGCGGGCGAACTCGGTGTTAAACGGAAGCAGGGGCATAAA
>CAUDAE010000138.1 GCA_958447445.1 uncultured Collinsella sp. | reverse complement strand
AACCACCACAAGGTAAACCGCCACAAAGGTGCCTGTCACCTTTGTGGTGGTTTTGGCCTGGGTCTAGAGCGTGTGGCCGTAGGCGTTGGCGGCTTTGATGGCGGCAGCGAATTTTTCGTCGGTGAAGGGCTCGGGGTTTCCCTGCTTCCACTCGTTGGTGGCGTGCGCGTACTCGCACAGGGCAGGGATGTCGGCCTCGGAAAGTCCGATCTGCTCAAGCGTCACGGGCAGGCCCATCTGCTTGTTAAAGGTAGCGTAGCGCTCAAGGTTCTCGGTGTCGCCCGTGTAGGCGAACAACACGAGCACGCCCAGGCTCACGACCTCGCCGTGCAAGTAGGTGCCCTCGCGCGGAATGCTGCATGTGGCGTTGTAGAATGCGTGCGCCACGCTCGAGTTGTAGTAGTAATCGTTCTGGTTCGTCAGGTTCGAGACATAGCCCGTATTGACCACGATATCGAGTGCGATTTGCTTGACGGCCTCGCTCGACAGGTCCTGGCGCACGTCCTCAAGACCCTGGACGCCATAGGTAAACAGCGGCTCGGAGCAGGTGTGGGCAAGCGCCAGGCCAAGACCGGCGGTGTGCTCCAAATTACCGGCGCTCGTTGCGTACTCGACCTCGGGCTGCTTGGACAGGGCATCGCCCACGCCGGCCCAGAAGTACTCCGCCGGAGCCTCGGCGATGATCTTGGGGTTGATGAAGATGTGCGCCGGTCGGTTGGGGTACGAATAGCCCTCGAGCGAGCCGTCGTCGTTGTACACGACGGCAATGGCGGTCGCGGCGGAGCAGTTGGAACAGATCGTCGGGACCGTAAAGACGATCTTCTTGAGCTCGATGGCCGCCGTCTTGACGGTGTCGAGCGCCTTGCCGCCGCCGCAGGCGATAAGAACATCAGCCTCCTGGCAGGAAGGGGAGTTCACGACCTTGGCGATATTGGCACGCGTACTGTTGGTGCCATAGACGCGCGTCTCTAGAATTTCGACATCGGTGCCTGCCAGCGCAGCTTCGATACCGGGCAGTGCGGCGGCCAGTGCTCGTTTGCCGCCAATGATGGCGACCTTGGTCGCTCCGTACTCTGCCAGTGCGGCGGGCAACTCGGTAAAACAATCCTCGCCAACGGTGTAGTCGCTCATTCCGATCGTGCGCATAGCAACCTTCTTTCGTTCGATAAAGTGCTTTCAGGTATTTTGCTCCTAGAGAAGGGCTGTAATAGCGAGAAATTTCGAACGTATAAAACCAGTGTTGAGGGTTTTTCGCTGGCGCGGAACGTGCTAGCATACTCCGCATAAGCGTTGATGGGGACGAGTAGTCGGCCACCCGCATGCTACAGAGAGCGGGGAGCGCTGAGAACCCGTGCATGCGACCGATGAAAATCACCCCGGAGCTGCGGTCCCAACGGACGTGCCGCGCAGGTTCGTCTTAGTAGACATCGCCGAGATGGTCGTCGATACAGGCCAGCCGAGTAACGGATGCGAGCGCGCGAATACGCGGGCGAGGGCATCTAAGCTGGGTGGTTAAGCGAAGAGCTTTTGCGGGCGTGCAGCCCGTTTTGTGGCGCTTCGTCCCAGCTTGCAGGGACGGGCGCTTTTTTTGGTGCCCAACGGGCGTGCGCGCCCACGACATGAAAGGGGTACCGTGGCAAACGAGTACAAGCAGACGATGAATCTGCCCAAGACCGGTTTTCCCATGCGTGCCGGTCTTTCCAAGTCCGAGCCCAAGCGACTCAAGGACTGGCAGGACAACAAGGTCTACGAGCAGGTTCTGAAGAAGAACGAGGGTCACAAGAAGTTCGTGCTGCACGACGGTCCTCCGTACGCCAACGGTCCGATCCACATCGGCCATGCCATGAACAAGATTTCCAAGGACATGATCAACCGTTACTGGATGATGCAGGGCTATGAGGTTCCCTATGTCCCCGGTTGGGACTGCCACGGTCAGCCGATCGAGCACAAGGTCGAGGAGAAGCTCGGCACCGAGAAGTTCAACCAGACCTCCACGGCTCAGATCCGTGAGCTTTGCAACAAGTTCGCTGTCGAGAACATCGAGCTGCAGAAGGCCGGCTTCCGTCGCCTGGGCGTTCTTGGCGACTGGGACAACCCCTACCTGACACTCTATCACCAGCATGACGCTGCCGACATCGAGGTCTTCAAGGCCATGTTTGACAAGGGCATGATCTATCGCGGTCACAAGCCCGTCCACTGGTGCAAGCACTGCCACACCGCACTCGCCGAGGCTGAGATCGAGTACTCCGACGAGACGAGCCCGTCCATTTTCGTGCGCTTCGAGATGACCTCCAAGCCCGCCGGCCTCGAGAACTTCGACGGCCCGGTTGACTTTATCATCTGGACGACCACGCCGTGGAGCATTCCCTCCGACCAGGCAGTTTCCCTCAAGCCCGGCGCCGCCTACGTCGCCGTTGAGCACGACGGCCGTGCCGAGGTCATGCTTGAGGACCTGGCTCCCAAGTGCTGCGAGGAGTTTGGCTGGGAGTACACCCCGGTTATGGTCGACGGCAAGCCCTATGTGGTTCCCGCCGAGACCTTCCACCACATCCACTACAAGCAGCCGATCTTTGACGGCGTTGAGGGCGTGGCGCTGCTGGCCGATTACGTCGGTGTCGATGACGGTACCGGTATCGTCCACAACTCGCCCGGCCACGGCGTCGACGACTACTTTGCCTGCCTCAAGGAGGGCATTAGCGACATCTGCATGCCGGTCGATGACGACGGCAAGTTCTACACCGGCGAGGAGTTTGGCACCGGTGGCCCCTTCAGCGGTATGGATACCGATGAGGCCAACCCGCACATCATCGAGTTCCTGCGCGAGCGCGGCACCCTGGTCCTCGAGAAGAAGATCACGCACAGCTATCCGCACTGCTGGCGCTGCAAGCACCCGGTGCTCTTCCGTGCTACCGACCAGTGGTTTGTCTCTATGGACAAGACCGGTTTGCGTGAGCAGGCTGGCAAGGAGGTTCGCGAGAACGTCAAGTGGTATCCGGCTCACGCCGCCAACCGCATTGGCGCCATGGTCGAGCAGCGTCCCGACTGGTGCATCAGCCGTCAGCGCAACTGGGGCGTGCCTATCCCCAGCTACACCTGCGCCGACTGTGGCGAGAAGGTCATGAACGACGCCACGCTCGACGCCGTCATCAAGCTCTTCCACGAGAAGGGCTCCGACGCCTGGTTTACCGACGCTCCCGAGAGCTACCTGGGCGAGGCCTGCGTCTGCCCCAAGTGCGGCGGCCATCACCTCAAGGCCGATAAGGACATCCTCGACGTGTGGTGGGACTCCGGCGTGTCTTGGAAGGCCGTTTGCGAGTACCGTCCCGAGCTGGAGTACCCGGCGGACCTGTATCTCGAGGGCTCCGACCAGCACCGCGGTTGGTTCCAGAGCTCGCTGCTCACCTCGGTGGGTGCCAACGGCCATGCTCCGTACAAGGCGGTCGTCTCGCAGGGCTTCACACTCGATGGCCAGGGCCGCAAGATGTCCAAGTCGCTCGGCAATGTCATCGACCCCAATAAGGTCTGCGACGAGATGGGCGCTGACATCATCCGTCTGTGGGTTGCCTCCGTCGACACCAGCTCTGACGTCTCCATCGACCACGAGATTCTCGCTCGTACGTCCGATGCCTATCGCCGTTTCCGCAACACGCTGCGCTTCTTGCTCTCCGAGCTCGAAGGTCAGTTTGAGCCCGAGACCGACGGCGTTGCCTTTGCTGACTTGCTGCCGCTCGACAAGCTCATGGTTGCCCGTCTGACCCAGGTCCAGGCCGAGGTCGACGACGCCTACGCCAGCTATGAGTTCCCGCGCGCCTACCGTGCGCTTTACGACTTCGTGGTTACCGAGCTTTCCAACGTGTATCTCGACGCCCTGAAGGACCGTCTGTACTGCGACAAGCCCGGTTCGCTCGAGCGCCGCAGCGCCCAGACCGTACTTGCCGAGCTCTTCTCGATGCTCATGCGCGACCTGCAGCCGATCCTGTCCTACACGGTCGACGAGGCCATGGCCTATGCGCCCGCCGGCTGCGTCGACCACCAGAAGTACGCCGCGCTGCTCGATTGGTACAAGTCGCCCATCACGGTCGACGAGGCCAATGAGTTTGAGGGCGTGCTCGAGGCCTCACTCGAGCTCCGTAGCGCCGTGACCAAGGCCCTTGAGGATGCCCGCTCCGTCGGCACCTTCACTAAGAGCCAGCAGGTTCGCGTCAAGGCGGTCGTTCCCGCCGAGATGTACGCGCTGCTGACCGGCGACAAGGCGGTCGACCTGGCCGAGTTCTACATCGTTTCCGATGTTGAGCTGACCCAGGGCGTGGAGCTCTCCGTTGCCATCGAGGCTGCCGAGGGCGAGTGCTGCGACCGTTGTTGGAACTATCGCACCACCGTCGGCGAGTACAACGGCCACGCGCATATTTGCAAGCGCTGCGCGGAGGCGCTGTAGTTACGCGGTTTTACCAAACCGCGTAACCACTTGACGCTGCAAGCCCGCCAGGGCGGCAATCTGCCTTTCAGCTTCGGCGGCATGACCATAAGGTCTATGCCGCCTTGCTTCAAGGCACCTTGCTCGCCCTGGCGGGCTTTCGCTCATATGACCCAATCCGCTG
>CAUDAE010000137.1 GCA_958447445.1 uncultured Collinsella sp. | reverse complement strand
CCGGTTCCACCGGGCCGCGCGGCAAGGAGATATATTGCCAGACCGGAGGGGCGCCGTGGGCGGGAATCTGGGCGTACACATTTCCTACACATCTTGGGATCCGACTAACGTTTGCCAGCCGTTACCTACCGCTCGCCGAGCATCTCTTTATATAAGGCAGTCTCATGGTTAAAGCGGATACGTCCCCTTAGCTAAAGCACAGCCAGCATCGAGCAACTCATCACGTTCTTCCACCGAGAACCCCTCGGCGTAGACGCGCACCACCGATTCGGTCCCGCTAGGACGGACCAGCAGCCACGTGTCATCCTCAAATGACAGACGCAAGCCATCCATATGACTAACGTTTTGCGGCACCTTGCCACAAATCGACTTGGGGTTTACGCCCGGCAGCAGGGTTCGTAACGTTTCGGCATCTTCGGCCTCAAGGCGCAAATCGCGTCGACCGTAACTCGTCTTACCAAAACTGTCCTCGAGTTGGTCGACCAGAACGCCCAAAGGCGCGTCCGTCTTTGCCATAAGCTCACACAGAATCAGACAGGCGAGGATTCCATCGCGCTCGGGCATATGCGCGGCGATGCCGATACCACCGGCTTCTTCGCCGCCCATGAGGACGCCGCCCTTCTTCATCTCCGCCGCTATATATTTGAAACCGACTGGTTTGACGGTCACGCGGCAGCCAAGCGCCTCGGCAATGCGACGCACGAGCGTCGAGCATGAAAGATTGACGACGACGCGCCCCTCCAAATTGCGAAATTGAACCAAGTCGCCCAAAACGAGCGCCATGATCTGATGCGGATGTATATATCTGCCGCGCTCGTCAACCGCACCGATACGGTCGGCGTCGCCGTCGGTCACCAGGCCAGCGCAAGCTCCGTCCTCGATAACCGTGCGCTCGCAAGTGTCCACCCAAGGCTCAACGGGGTCGGGGCAGATATCTTCTTGATCAGACGCCTGCCCGGCGTGAATCTCGTGCACCTCAACGCCAAGCTCGCGCAGCAAGTCGGCTAGATAGCCCTGGGCTGCGCCGCCCATGGGATCGACAACCACGCGCAAGTGCGCGGCGCGGATGGCTTCGGCATCGACAAACGATGCCACCGCCTGCATATAGTCAGGAATGATATCCGCGGCGCGATATTGCCCCTCGATCCCCATTGGCTCGGGAGCCATGGTCTCTTCGAGCTCTTCGATGACATCCTGGTTGGCGGTCGAGCCGTCACCCATGCGAATCTTGAGGCACAGATAACCCTGCGGATGATGGGACCCCGTCACCATGAGCGCGCCGCACGCCTCACCGTCATAAGCCGCCGCCCACGTAAGGGCAGGGGTCGGGACAGGTCGCGAAGCGAGCACGGCGTCTAGCCCGTGCGCTGCTAGCACACCCGCCGCAAGCTCAGCGAACTCGCGCGCCAGGGGCCGGGTGTCGAACCCTATATATACCGTTTTGCCCGGATTGGTCTTTTGCCACAACTCGCCGACGGTATCGGCGATACGGGCAACGTTATCGGCAGTGAAGTCCTCGTCGACGCGAGCGCGCCAACCGTCAGTTCCAAAATGAATTATCGCGCACACGCGCAGACACCTCACAGTGTTTGGATCATGGTACGCATGAGGTATACCCGCAACACGCACTCGACAACCTGCCGGCACCAGCATTCACCATTTGGGCAAATGCTGCCGAGGACATGCAAGCAATAAAAAAACCGCCCCGTATGGAGCGGTTTTACCCTTTATATATCGAGCGCCTCGGCCATCGCTGCCGTAGTGATTGCCGTGGTTCCACAACAACTGCCCACCATTGCGGCGCCGGCATGCCTCCATTCGATGCATGCGCGCGCGAAAGCTTCGGGGTTCTCGTGCCATACGGGGCCATCCTGAGTCTGGACCGGATCGCCCACGTTGGGACGCACCGTGACGGGAGTAGTCGCCGATGCAACCATCCTGGGCACCGCCGCGTTCGCGGCCGCAAGCGAACAGCAATTAACACCAACCGAGTTTGCGCCGTGTTTTTCGGCGTACAAAACGGCTGCCTCGATGTTGAGGCCATCGCCCAACAGGTCGCCTTTATCGTCAACGACAAAACTCACCAGAACAGGCATGCCGTCGGCGGCATCTAGGGCGCCGGCAAGCATGGGCTGCAGATTACGGATAGACGTTACCGTCTCGATCAGCAGACCGTCAACACCAGCATTGAGCAAGGCGTGCGCCTGTTCGCGCGCAATGCCTCGGATTTCACGATACTCGGCAGAGTCCTCGGCAAACCACTCAATACCGATCGGGCCCATCGAGCCTAGCAGCAGCTGAGGGTGCGCCTGGCGGGCATCGGCGACGGCCCCGCGATTGACCTCCGCCACGGACGGCGCAATCTGGTCGTGCTTGAGGGCATAGCTCGATGCCTGAAAGGTGTTGGTAATGAGCACCTGCGCGCCGGCGGCGACATACAAGCGATGGATACGAGAAACGGTCTGCGGCTCTGCCAGATTCCAAAACGCCGGTGGAATGTCGGCGGCATCGTACTCACTCAACAGAACACTGCCCATGGGGCCCTGCGCCAACAAGGTCTCGCTCGACAAGCGGCGCGTAAGTTCCTCGGCACCAAAGCGGTTGTAATAACTCGTATCCATATATATCCCGCTATTCCTCGACGCTGATTCCCTGCTTTTCGAGATAGGCGAGCCAACGGCTCATCGTGTCCTCGGATAGCGCATGCTCCATCATGCAGGCCTCGGAATCGGCTCGCTCAAATTCGACACCGAGCTCCTGAACCAAAAACGTGCGGATGAGGCGATGACGGTACCAGATAGCCGTGCCAACCTCGCGGCCGCGGTCGGCCAGGCGCACCTTGCCGTAGTGCGATTGCTCGACAAGCTCGGATTCCTTGCGCGCCGAAGCCGCTTGATTGACCGATGCCGTGGAGACGGCAAGGCGCTGCGCGATGTCGACCGATCGCACGCCGTTGGTTTCCCCCTCTTCGCTTTCAATGCGAACCATGCACTCCAAGTAGTCTTCGTTCGCCACCGTCAGATGTAGTTCGCGCGAGCTATTTGTTGTATCCATGATCTTCCGTCCCTTCTGCATTCAATGGCTGATTCTACCCCATCCAAGCGTCGTGGTATGCCGTGGCATACCGTGCTAGAGTTCTTGTTGCACACGACGACCAAGATTGGAGCGGTCTTTATGGAAAACACTACCACGAGCCCCGATGTCCTCGAACGCTTTTTGCGCTACGTCCAGATCAACACGCAGTCCGAGGATGCAAACTGCGACCAGGTGCCCTCGAGCGCCGTTCAGTTTGACCTTGCCAACGTGCTGGCCGAAGAGCTGCGCGAGCTTGGTGCGGAAGATGCCCACGTGACCGAGCACGCCTATGTCTGCGCGCATATCCCCGCAAGTGCGGGCGCTGAGGACAAGCCCGCCCTGGGCCTGATCGCCCATCTCGACACCACCGAAGTTGCACCGGGCGCCGGCGTGAAGCCGCACATCGTACACTACGAAGGCGGCGACCTGGTCTGCGGCACGGTTGACGGTAAGCCCGTTGCCATGAGTACCGCCAAGCTTCCCGCCCTGAATGACCTCGCGGGTGAGGACCTGGTCTGCAGCGACGGCACCACGCTGCTGGGCGCAGACGACAAGGCAGGCGTCGCCGAGATCATGTCGCTTGTCGCGCGTATCGCTCAGGACCCTTCTCTGCCCCATCCCGCACTCGGCATTTGCTTCTGCCCTGACGAGGAGATCGGCCACGGAGCCGAGCTGTTGGATATCGATACCTTTGGCTGCAAGTACGCCTACACGGTCGACGGCGGCCCCATCGGCGAGCTGGAGTGGGAGTGCTTTAACGCCGCCGAGGCGACCGTCCGCTTTGAGGGCCAGTCCATCCACCCGGGCGACGCTAAGGGCCGTATGGTTAACGCAGGCAATCTGTTCTGCGACTTCAACGCGTTGCTCCCCTACGTGCAGCGCCCGGAGTATACGGAAGGCTACGAGGGCTTTTATCACCTTGAGGGTGTATCTGCGACCGTCGATTACGCCACAGCGCGCTATATCGTCCGCGACCATGACGCCGCCAAGTTCCAGCAGAAGCTCGACCTTATTGTTGCCGCCGCCTCGATGCTCAACCAGCGTCTGGGTGAGGAGCGCGTGACGGTCGAGATTAAGCAGCAGTATCGAAATATGGCCGAGATCGTTCGTGACTATCCCGAGCTTATTGATGTTGCCAAGGAAGCCTACCTCGCCTGCGGCGTTGAGCCCCAAGTGCTGCCGATTCGCGGCGGCACCGACGGCGCGCAGCTGTCGTTCCGCGGTCTGCCCTGCCCCAACCTTTCCACCGGCGGCTATTGCTACCACGGCGTCAACGAGTTCGTCCCGGTCAGTTCGCTCGTCAAGATGACCGACGTACTCCAGGAGCTCGTCGCCCGCTTTGCATAAGCCTGGCTGCACAAGTCCAAAAGACGAATCGCCCCGTCCTCAACCAAGAACGGGGCGATTTTTTTACTGCAACGAGAATAGGTTGACGCACGCCAGCCTATTAACGCAAGGAGTGTCCCAAACTGCCGGCAGAGACGATATGAGCAGGACATAAAAACATTGAGAGCCCCTGCTGCAT
>CAUDAE010000136.1 GCA_958447445.1 uncultured Collinsella sp. | reverse complement strand
GTGCGCAGCGGAGGTTCTATCATGTCCGAGGACGTGCCGGAAAGGAAGGTCGCCCTCGGGCCGGACAGCTAAGACAGCTTACGCGACGGTGTAAACCCAGTTGTGCTTATCCTCAACAGCACCAGACTGGATGCCGGTCAGGGTCTCGCGGAGCTTCTTCATCACAGGGCCGATCTCGGTGTAGCCAGCCGGGAAGGTCACGGTCTCGTCGGCGCCGTAAACCTTGTTGTCGATCTCGCCAACCGGGGAGATGACGGCAGCGGTGCCGCACAGGCCGCACTCCACAAAGGTGCCGGCCTTGACCTCGGCCCACTCGACGGGACGCTGATCGACGGTCATGCCCAGGTCCTGAGCAACCTGAACGAGCGAACGACGGGTGATAGAGGGCAGGATGGAGTCAGTGTGCGACTGCGGAACGACGAGCGTGCCGTCCTCCTTCACGAACAGGACGTTGGCGCCGCCGGTCTCCTCGACATAGGTGCGGGACTCGGAGTCGAGATACAGGTTCTCGGCATAGCCCTCGCGGTGAGCCTCCATCGTGGGCTTGAGGGACATGGCGTAGTTGAGGCCGGCCTTGATATTGCCGGTGCCATGCGGTGCCGCACGGTCATACTCGGAAACGCGCAGTTTAACGGGCTTGAGGCCACCCTTAAAGTACGGACCGACCGGGGTCACGAGAATGCGGAACGTGTACTCAGGAGCGGGAGCCACGCCAATCACGTCACCGGAGCCGATCATAAACGGACGCACGTACAGGGTCGCACCGGAACCGAAGGGCGGAACCCAGGCGGCGTTTGCAGAAACGACCTGCTTGACAGCCTCGACGAACTTGTCCTTGGGGAACGGGGGCATCTCGAGGCGCTGGGCAGAGTTATACATACGCTCAGCGTTCATGTCGGGACGGAAGCAGACGATGCTGCCGTCCTCGGCGGTGTAGGCCTTCAGGCCCTCAAAGACCTCCTGGCAGTAATGGAAGATACCGCCGCACTCGGAGACATGCAGGGTGTGGTCGGTGGTCAGGCCGCCCTCGTCCCACTCGCCATCCTTCCAATGAGCCTCGTAGCTGTAATCGGTCTTCATGTAGCCAAAGCCGAGGCTACCCCAATCGATATCCTTCTTCTCGACAGTCATATGTCGCTCCTTACATACACAGTTGCATACTCGCGAACCCGCACGCAAGGACCGAGGCCGACCGCGTCGCAACGTCGCACGCCCGGAGCGTAGAGCCGGACGGGACACGCGAGCAGCATCAAAGCCGATGGCACGTCGATTCGCATGCACGAGATTGTACTCCGCACGCGCGTCGGATAAAACGTTTTTCTTTAACTAACTAAAGTATTTTCATTTGACCGAAACTGAAGAGGCCCGCCACCGTAAACAGGGACGGGCCTCAACTGCACGGTTTGCGCGCCGGCTCGAGCTACGCGTTCTTTTTGCCCAGCTTAGCCTTAACCAAACCGACCACGGTCGGGATGATCGACACGGCAACGATGCCGATAATCAGCAGCTCAAAGTGCTCCTGCACAAAGGGGATGCCGCCAAAGAAGTAGCCCAGCAGTGTAAAGAGCGTTGACCAGGTAATGCCACCCAGCACGTTAAAGATAACGAAGTTACGCCAGTGCATGCCGCCCATGCCGGCGATAAAGGGCACGAAGGTGCGGATAAACGGGAAGAAGCGGCCCAAGAAGATGGCCAGGTGACCCCACTTGTCCAAGAAATCCTCGGACTTTTTGATGCGCTCGGGCGTCATGGCCTTTACCTTGCCCGAAGCGATGATCTTTTTGCCAAAGAAGTGACCGATCATAAAGTTGCACTGATCGCCCAAAATGGCAGCGGCCCATGCGGTGGCCAGAAGCGCCACGATGTTAAAGCCGCCGTTGTGGGCAAAGAAACCCGAGGCGAACAGCAGCGAATCACCGGGAAGGAACGGGAAGAACACCACGCCCGTCTCGATAAAGATGATCAGGAACACGCAGCCGTAGGCCATAAGCGGGCCGGCGGCGATCCAGCTGGCGATCGCGGTGCGCGGGTCCTTAAGCAGCTCGGCGATAAAATTGATGAAACCCATGAAGTAAAACCTCTCAGTTGTGGGCGCGGATACGTCCAAGTTGACCAGTATACGGTTGCGGTGCCCCCTCGTGCGCAACCCCACAAAAGCATGACTCCATTACCAGCAAGTTTACATAACTGACACTTGTAGCGCAAAGCCGCCAAGATTGTCCTTTTTAATCCCTAGCGAATCGCTATACTTTATTGAATCGCATTGCCATGGCGCTAAGGGAGGGCGGCCGGTGAGCTTTATCAATACCATTCGCGAGGACATCAAGACCGTCCAGGCGCAGGACCCCGCCGCGCAAAACGGTCTGGTCATCTTCCTTTCCTATCCTGGCCTGCACGCCAAGTGGAACCACGTGCCCGAGCACTGGCTGTGGGAGCACGGTCATCGCTCGCTCGCCCGCGTGCTCTCGCAAATCACCCGCAACATCACCGGCGTCGAGATTCACCCTGCCGCGCAGATTGGCAAGCACTTCTTTATCGATCACGCCATGGGCGTCGTCATCGGCGAGACCACCATTGTGGGCGACAACTGTGTGCTCTACCAGGGCGTCACGCTCGGCGGCACCGGCAACGAGACCGGCAAGCGTCACCCCACCCTGGGCAACAATGTCACGGTGGGCACGGGCGCCAAGGTGCTCGGCAACATCCGCATCGGCAACAACGTCAAGATCGGCGGCAACTCGGTCGTCGTTAAGGACGTCCCCGACAACTGCACCGTCGTGGGCGTGCCAGGCCGCATCATCAAGCGCAACGGCTGCCGCGTGTTCGAGGAGAGTTTCGACGCCAAGCAGCATCGCGAGTACATGCCCGATGACGCCGCCGAGCAGTCCGCCCTCAACCGCCAGGGCATCACCGAGAATGCCCGCCGCGTCAAGGAACTCGAGCGAGAGGTGGCCGAGCTCAAGGCCCTCGTCGCCGAGCTCGTGGACGAACGCTAGGAACGCAAGCGGCACAAAACGACATCGGCACCGACGCAAAAGGCGCGCCAGGGAATCAATCCCCGGCGCGCCATTCCTTTTGATGTGACAAAGGGACTGTCCCTTTGTCACATTATGCGAACTGACTCAGATAGAGGTCGGCATAAGCGCCCTCGGCTGCGAGCAGCTCCTTATGCGTGCCCTGCTCGATAATGTTGCCGTGGTCCATGACCAAGATCAGGTCGGCGTCCACGATCGTCGACAGGCGATGCGCGATCACAAAGCTCGTGCGCCCGCGCATAAGCGCGTCCATGGCACGGCCGATGGCAAGCTCGGTACGCGTGTCCACGCTTGAGGTCGCCTCGTCCAGGATGAGGATCGCCGGGTTGTTGAGCAGCACGCGTGCGATGGTCAGCAGCTGGCGCTGGCCCTGGCTGATGCTTTCGGCATCGTTGGCCACGCGCGTGTCGTAGCCCTGCGGCATGGTGCGCACGAAGAAGTCGACCTGCGCGGCACGAGCGGCGGCCACAATTTCGTCGCGCGTTGCCTCGGGGCAGCCGTAGGCGATGTTTTCGGCAATCGTGCCATCGAATAGCCAGGCGTCTTGCAGCACCATGCCAAACTGCTGACGTAGCTCGCCGCGATCCATGCGGCTCGTATCCACGCCGTCGAGCGTAATACGCCCGCCGTCAATCTCGTAGAAGCGCATGAGCAGGTTGATGAGCGTCGTCTTGCCTGCGCCCGTGGTTCCCACCACCGCGATCTTCTGGCCCGGCTCGGCGGTAAACGACACGTCGCGCATAAGCGGCTTGTCGGGCGAATAACCAAAGCGCACATGCTCAAAGGAGACACGGCCCTCGACCTTGCCCGGCAGCTTGGCGGCCTCGTCCGGCAGCGGATCGGCCTCCATCTCGGGCTCATCGAGCAGGTCGAACACGCGCTCCGCACTCGCCAGCGCGCTCTGCAGCGAGTTGAAGGTAAACGACAGCTGCGTCATGGGCTCGGACGCCTCGTAGATAAACTGGAAGAACGCCTGGAACACGCCGACGGTCATGTGGCCGGCAACCAGCATACTGCAGCCCACAATCGCAATCACGATCTGTGCCAGGCGGCCGATAAAGCGCACCGCGGGGCCGACGGCGTTAATCATAAAGTCGGCCTTGGCACTCACGCGTGCCAGCTCGCCCGAGGCCTGGTGCACCTCGGCAGAACTTTGGCGTTCGCGGTTAAACGCGCGGATCACCAGACGGCCCGAATAGCCTTCCTCGACCGCACTCGTAATCTTGGACACCCACTCTTGGCGCTCACCGGTTACGTCATGCGTGCGGCGCGAGACCACCTTGGTCACCAGCAGCGACAACGCCGTAAAGAACAAAAAGACGAGCGTGAGCGGCACGCTAAACACGAACATCACGCTCACGGCGCCCACCACGGTACCGATCGACACCAGAAGCTGCAGCAAGCCGCGCTGCATGCTCTCGGACATCTTGTCCAAGTCGTTGGTCGCACGGCTGACGACCTCACCGGGACGATGCGCGTCAAAAAAGGCAAGCGGCAGACGGTTGAGCTTTTGTGCGATGCGGTTGCGTAGGCACAGGTTGAGGCGTTCGGCAACGCTCGACATCAAAAAGCTCTGGATCGCGTAGAACGAGGCAGCGGCCGTCCAGATCATAAAGTAGATGAAGATGGTC
>CAUDAE010000135.1 GCA_958447445.1 uncultured Collinsella sp. | reverse complement strand
TTTGATCGGCCGCCTGCTCGACAACTACCTGCTCAACTTTGGCGTGCGCGATATGGTCGCCGAGGCACTCGACGACATGGGCTTCGACTTGTCCGTCATCGAGAACCAGGAGCCCGATCCGGCTCTGGGCAACGGTGGCCTGGGCCGTCTGGCCGCATGCTTCCTGGATTCCATGGCAGCCGAGGACATCGCCGGCTACGGCAACGGCATGCGCTACCGCTACGGTCTGTTTAAGCAGGAAATCGTCAACGGTAGCCAGGTCGAGGCCACCGACGAGTGGCTCACCCACGGCTATCCCTGGGAGGTCCGCCGTCAGGACAAGGCCGTGACCATCAAGTTTGGTGGCCATGTTGAGGGCTTTGAGGAGAACGGCCGCACGTTCTACCGCACGGTGGACACGCAGGACATCCTGGCCGTTCCTTATGACATCCCCGTGGTGGGCTATGCCGGCGAGACCGTCAACAAGCTGCGCGTCTGGGCTGCCGAGCCGGTCGAGGAGCACTTTGACCTGGAAGCCTTCAACCGCGGCGACTACGCCCTGGCCGACGCCGAGCGCGCCGAGGCCGAGGCCATCAGCGCCATCCTCTACCCCAACGACGCCGGCGAGCACGGCCGCCTGCTGCGCCTGAAGCAGGAGTACCTGTTTGTTTCGGCCGGCATCTACAGCCTGCTCGACACCTTTGAGAAGGAGCACGGCGAGAACTGGGAGTTGCTGCCGCAGTTTGTTGCCATCCATACCAACGACACGCACCCCGCCATGTGCGGCCCTGAGCTCATGCGTATCCTCATTGACGAGAAGAAGCTCGAGTGGGATGACGCCTGGAACATCGTGACGCAGGTCGTGAGCTACACCAACCACACCATCCTGCCCGAGGCTCTGGAGAAGTGGCCCATCGGCACGTTCTCCAAGCTCCTCCCCCGCGTGTACCAGATCATCGACGAGATTAGCCGTCGTTGGCACGAGTCGTTCGACACCACGCAGGAGGGCTGGCAGGAGCGTCTGCGCCAGACTGCCATCCTGTGGGACGGCGAGATTCGCATGGCCAACCTGTCCGTGATCTGCAGCCATAGCGTCAACGGCGTGGCCAAGATCCACTCCGACATCATCAAGAACATCGTGCTCAAGGACTTCTATACCTTAACGCCCGAGAAGTTCAACAACAAGACCAACGGCATCTCGCACCGTCGCTTCTTTGCCGAGGCCAACCCCACCTACGCCAAGCTCGTGACCGAGGCCATTGGCGACGGCTGGCTCAAGGACGCCTTTGAGCTGGAGAAGCTCAAAGAGTTTAAGGAAGACACCGAGTTCCTGAAGGCCGTGGGTGCCTCCAAGCGCGCCAACAAGGAGCGTCTGGCCGCCTACGTTAAGGCCGAGACCGGTCTGGTTATCGACCCCAACACCGTCTTCGATGTCCAGGTTAAGCGCTTCCATGCCTACAAGCGCCAGCTCATGAACATCATGAAGGTGATGGACATCTACAACCGTCGCATCGCCGATCCCAACTTCCACGTGACGCCGACGACCTTCATCTTTAGCGGCAAGGCTGCCTCGAGCTACACCTTCGCCAAGGAGACCATCCGCCTCATTAACTCCGTGGCCGACGTCATCAACAACGATGCCCGCGTCAACGAGGTCATGAAGGTCTGCTTTATCCCCAACTTCCGCGTGAGCAACGCCCAGCTCATCTACCCCGCCGCCGAGATCTCGGAGCAGATCTCCACGGCCGGCAAGGAGGCTTCGGGCACGTCCAACATGAAGCTCATGATGAACGGCGCCATTACGCTGGGCACCCTCGACGGCGCCAACATCGAGATCGCCGACCTGGCCGGCCGCGAGAACGAGGCCATCTTTGGCCTGACCGCTCCCGAGGTCGAGCAGCTCTGGGCATCCAACAGCTACTTTGCGTGGGATACCCTCAACAACGATCGCGAGCGTCTGGGCCGCGTGATGGACGAGCTCAAGGACAACACCTTTGCGGGTCTTTCGGGCAACTTCGAGAGCATCTACAACGAGCTCATGAACAACAACGACCCCGATCTGGTCATGGCAGACTTCCGCAGCTACGTAAATGCATGGGAGAAGCTCACGAACAGCTACGGCGACCAGGAGACCTGGAACCGCAAGGCTCTGCTCAACACCGCCTCCTCCGGCTGGTTCTCGAGCGACCGCACCATTCGCGAGTACCGCGACGAGATCTGGCACGCGTAAAGGCGCGCGAGCTCCCTTATGCCAGCACGGCATTACTCGACGGGCGCGACCGAGCGCCGCGCCCGTCGCTAATGGGTTTAAGAACATCGATGACAGAAGGAGAAATCGATGAGTAAGAAAGAATGCATCGCGATGCTCCTCGCAGGAGGACAGGGCAGCCGATTGGGGGCACTCACCCAAAAGATCGCTAAGCCGGCGGTTAGCTTTGGTGGCAAGTTCCGCATTATCGACTTTTCGCTGTCCAACTGCTCCAACTCGGGCATCGACACGGTGGGCGTTCTGACGCAGTACCGTCCCTACCTGCTGCATGCCTACGTGGGTTCCGGCGAGGCCTGGGATTTGGACAGCCGCGACGGCGGCGTGTCGATCCTGCCGCCGTACGAGACGCAGACCGGTGGCGCCTGGTATGCGGGCACAGCCGATGCCATTACGCAGAACCTCGACTACATCAAGGCCAACGACCCCAAGTACGTCCTGATTCTTTCGGGCGACCACCTGTATCGCATGGACTACCGCAAGATGCTCAAGACGCACATTGAGAACAACGCCGACCTCACGGTGAGCGTTATGCCCGTGCCGTGGGAGGAGGCCAGCCGTTTTGGCATCCTGACCACCGACCCCGAGGACGGCCGCATCACCAAGTTCACCGAGAAGCCCGAGAAGCCCGATTCGAACCTCGCGTCCATGGGCATCTATATCTTCTCGGCCGACGTGCTGATCGAGGCGCTCGAGGAGGACGCTCTGGACCAGCGCTCGAGCCACGACTTTGGCAAGGACATCATCCCCAAGCTGCTCGGCGAGAACAAGCGCCTGTACAGC
The DNA here is from genome assembly GCA_958447445.1 of uncultured Collinsella sp. Lineage (GTDB taxonomy): Bacteria > Actinomycetota > Coriobacteriia > Coriobacteriales > Coriobacteriaceae > Collinsella. The sequence goes on along the minus strand of CAUDAE010000135.1, from coordinate 1,659 downwards.
TACGAGTTCCACGGCTTTTGGAAGGACGTCGGCACCATCGCCAGCTTCCACGAGACCTCGATGGACCTGCTGGGCAACATCCCCGAGTTCGATCTGTTTGACAAGAACTTCCCCATCATGTCCAACATCACCACGCGTCCGCCGCACTACATTGGCCCGGACGGCCGCCTGGACGACTGCCTGGTCTCCAACGGCTGCAAGATCTACGGCACCGCTCGTCACTCGATCCTTTCGACCGATGTCATCATCGAGGAGCGCGCCGTGGTCGAAGACTCCGTGCTGCTGCCGGGTGCGCACGTTAAGAGCGGTGCGCACATCTGCCGCGCTATTTTGGGCGAGAACTCCACGGTCGAAGAGGGCGTGAAGCTCGGCTCTGTCGATACCACCAAGGATACGGCCGTCGTTGGAAATGACGTCGTTATCGGGAAGGGGGAATGATCCGATGATCAATCGCAAGGCCATCGGTTATATCACCGCTAACTACTCTTCGACCTACGGCAGCGTGCTGCTCAAGGACCGCCCCATCGCGTCCGTTCCGTTTTTGGGCCGCTACCGCCTGATCGACTTCCCGCTGTCCAACATGATGAATGCCGGCATTAAAACCGTCGGCGTCGTCATGCCAGGCAACTACCGCTCGCTGATCGACCACGTGGGCTCGGGCAAGGACTGGGGCCTGGACCGCAAGAAGGGCGGCCTGTTCATGGTGCCCGGCAACGCGTATGGCACCACCAAGGGCGGCATGCGCTTCCTGCGGCGCGACATCATCTCCAACAAGACGCTGTTCCAGCGCTCGGACAAGCCCTATGTCGTGATGATGGGCACCAACATCATCTTTAACATGGACCTCAACACCATCATCGACGCGCACGAGAACTCCGGCGCCCAGATGACCGTGGTGTACTGCAAGGCCACGCGCAACGTCGATGACGAGACCAAGCTGGAGATTAACGAGAACGGCCGCCTGACGGGCGTGAGCGCCGGCGTTGTGTACGGCGACAACGCCTCCATGGACTGCTGCATCGTCAATCGCGAGACGCTGCTCGAAATCATCGACCACTACCAGGCAGCCGACTATCTGGACCTGCTCGAGGCACTCCAGGGCGACTTTGGCAACATCGACGTGTGCAGCTACGAGTACAAGGGCGAGGTCGTGGGCGTGTTTAGCGAGAAGTCGCTGTACCGCCGCAGCATGGACCTGCTCGACCAGACCGTGGCCGACCAGCTCTTCGACCCCGAGCGCCCGATCCTGACCAAGGCCCACGACGTGCCGCCTTCGCGCTATACGACCGGCAGCCACGCGTGCAACTCGATCATCTCGGCCGGCTGCATCATCAAGGGCACCGTGCGCAACTCGATCCTGTCGCGCGGCGTCGTGGTCGAGGAAGGCGCTTCGGTGACCAACTCGATCATCAACCAGAGCTGCATCATCAAGAGCGGCGCCCGCGTTGAGAATGCCATCCTGGACAAGAACAACGTGGTTCCCACCAACACCGAGCTTCGCGGCACGCCCGAGAACATCCTGGTGCTGGGCAAGGCTCCGTTAACTTCTGATACCACCATCGTACGTTAACGTTGGCACCGCAACATCGCTCGTAACATGTAGAATAGCCGCCCGGTTCGCGCCTGGCGGCTATTCTCGAATTGCAACATGGGAGACAA
>CAUDAE010000134.1 GCA_958447445.1 uncultured Collinsella sp. | reverse complement strand
AGAATGAAACAAAAACAAAACTACTTGGACTCAATAAGGCTGTCCATAAGGCAAGTCCGTACATAAGCACTAAAGCTAAGCCCCTTTAGAGAAGCTGTATCGGCAACCGAATTTTTTAGATTCTTAGGAATCCGAATCGTAATCGCAGTGGTATCGCCATCTACAAGGAATGCCCGTTTTTCGTTATCGGAAGCGCCTTTGTCATTGAGGTCAAAGTAGTTCATCGTATTCTCCGAATCGTTTTGCAATACAAACGGTTCAACCTATTAGATGTTAACAGAGGTAACGGACAAAAAGTGTTTAGACCGGTCCGAGGCTATATTTATGCTATTCGCCGTCAGCGCACGCGCGGCCAGCCATGGCAGGCGTTCGCTAATCGAATACCGTGTCGAGCAAAACTCGCTACTCAATCTTGAACCACTACCATTCCGTCCCGCTCCAGCAGGCCACCCAACGGTGAGATAATGCCCACGGCTATCAACGCAAGCAAGGAGCACGCTATGGCAGACAACGAGATCGAATCCTCGACGGACGACGGCCGAGAGGAACTTGTGGCAAAACAGCTCGCATCGACCAAAATCCACCTCGCACTCACCCAGGAGCGGGTGGACGTCTCCGGCGCCATCAAGCTCCCGCTCGACCGAATCCCCCAGCTCGGCGTAGCGTTCGCCTCGCTCCCCTCGATGTTTCGCACCGTCACTAACACGGTGAGCGTACCCACGCTGCTCCAGGCGACTGACAAGTTTGGAAACCAACTCGATCCGTCAATACTCTACTCGTTCAAGGACGGCAGCGGTCTCGCAGGGGGCTACCGCGACGCAGTCAAGGGCTTTGGACAGGCGCGCTTCCACGTAGTCGAGGGCGACATCGCCACAAGCGTCACTCAAGTGCCCTACGACCCGACGTCGTTGTTCATGGCAGCCGCAATCGCGCAGATAAACCAAAAGCTCGACTCCATCCAGGAGTCCGTCGACGAGATGTTCGAATGCATGCGTCAGCGCGACAAGGCCAACATGCGCGGCAACCTCAAGACACTTGCAGACATCCTCAACGGTTACGGCCTCAACTACGGCAACGCCACCTACATGGCAAACGCCCATATGAAGGTGCTCGACATCAAGCAGTCGTCCGCGCAGGACATGGAACTCTTCCGCTCGCAGGCGCAGGCGGATCTGAAAAAGAAAGGGTTCATCGAGGTGCGAGACGGCTTGAGTAGACGCCTCGACAAGGTGCTCGACTACCTCAAAGACTGCCAGCTTGCCACCTACATCCACGCATTCTCGCTGTTCCTCGAACCCATGCTCGCCCAGAACTTCGAGCCCGCAAAGCTCGCGGACGCCGCCGCGAAGATCGAGGCTGACTCGCTTGCGTACCGCGAGCTCTGCACCGAATGTTACGACGCACTCGAGGCGAGCACTGCCGACACTATCGATGTGGCACTTCTGGGCGGCATCGCCTCCGCAGGCAAGATGCTCGGTCGCGCCATCGCGGCGACGCCCATCGGCGAGCTCACGCCCATAGACGAGGCGCTTGAGGGTGCAGGAGAGGACATCGACAGGTTCAACGACAAGCAATCCGAGAAACTCCTCGAGAAGCTCCATCAGGCAAAGACGCCCGACGTCGCGCCGTTCAGGCAGAGCATAATGGAGATCGACGCCCTCTACAACCGCCCCACGCAAATCGCTGTGGACGCCGAGAACGTCTACATCCTGCCTGCCAAGTCGCAGGAAGTGTAGCGATACGCGACAGGCACGCGCCACGCAGACAGCTAACGCCCCCTACTTCCCCTCCGCTTTCAGCTTCAGCAGTAAATCGCCCAGATCGGGCCACTTGTTGGAAAGGCGCGTCTGAGCTCGCTCGCCCATCCCCCACCGTTGGCGGACCTCCTGGGCGCGCGGGCTCACGCGGTAGTCCCCGTCCATCATCTGCTTGAGCAGCTTGGCGGTCACGCGCGCATCGGCTAAGGCGCTATGGGCGTGACCCGTCGACTCGTCGAACTCGATGCCAAACCACGTTGCCGCGTCACTCAAAGAGACGCACCCGTGGCTGCCCACGTCCATGATCGAGGTGTAAAACGCCTGCAGGTCGGCCCAGTCCGTAGGAAAGGCGGAAAGGTCGATGCGCTTTGCCTGACACTCGGTCAAAAGCTGTCGACGGTCCGCCCCGCTCCAGCAAACCACCTGGGCGGAGTAGCGACCGATCCAATCGCTGAGCCTTTTGATCACCATGTAGAGCGGATCGGCCATCGCGGTGTCCACAGCCGATATCCCTGTAAGCTCGCGGACGGGGAACACAACGCCTTCGGTAAATTCCGTCTGCACAAACTGCGAGAACTCGCCCATAACGTTGCCGTGGTAATCGAGTTTGACGGCGCCGACCTCGATAATCTCGTTGCGCAGTCCACGACGCTGGCGCTGCTTTGGCACCGGCGCAAACTCAAAGTCCAGCACAATCTGGCGCGCAAAGTTCGTCGTATCGATGGCCGAGATACCCGGCGTCTTTTCAGCTGACACGGTTAGGCCTTTCTCCGTCAACTGCTGCTTGCTACATAGGCGGCTACATTGCCGTAAGGATAGGCGCCCGTGCGGACATGAAATCGCACAGCACAGCTTTCCGGCATCCTTGCGTAAAACCACACTTTGAGAGAATCACGTCACTGTTATTATCGAACATATATTCGTATTTATGACCGCGCTTTGATAGAATGGCAGTTGTTGACGGCAGTTCCATGTGCCGGGCAGCGCCCTCCATGCGACGGGAGGTGATGCCCATGACCGATCTGATTGATTTCGTGAAGCTCCTGACCGCTTTGGTCTCGCTCCTCACGGCGCTTATCGGACTTTCCGAGGCACTTAAGCAGCGTACGAAGCAAAAGAAGAGGGGTCGACGCCGTTAAGGCATTGACCCCTTAATCGAAGTAACGGCGCTGCCCAGCATTCCACCACTTGGGCTGCCGTCGACTTTATTTTACCCACGGGCGCCAGGTTTAACAAATGGAATTTCGGTTACGAAGTCCGGGGCTCGCCCGGGCTCGCCCCTCTACTCCAGCCACCATTCCACATCCACGGAGCACTCGACCTCGATAGGCTCTGGCTCCAGCACCGTCACCTTGGAATCAGCCGATCCCGCAGGAGCTCCGAGCGCAAAATCGGCCGCACTTGCATAGCAAAGCCGATCCATGCTGCCAAGCTGACTGTTGTAGGAGATATGCTTGACGCCATCCAGCTTAGAACCCGATGCCGCCGCAAGCGCCTGCGCATTGTTGCGGGCTCGCTTGACGACGCGGGCGATGAGGGCATCCTCGGCAGCACGCCGGTCGGCTAGATCAAAACCTACGCTCATGTCGGCGCGCGAACCGCAGGTGTTAAGAGCCGTCCATATAGCGGCGACATCGACGGCGTCAATCGACGCGGCGATTGTGCCGTAGGCATGGTAGCTATAGCCAGTGATCGTCGCCTTTCTGCGTGTCGTTCGCGCGTAGCAGGCGTAACCGCGACACGTTAGCTCGTCATCCAAACCAAAGGGCACCAATGCCGCAGCGACCTTAACGCGATCGGCGTTGTAGTCGTTCAGGCACGCCTCCTTGGTATCGAAGCTTCCCCCAAAGCAGATGCTAAACACGACGCGATCGGGCATCACCTCGTCCTCGATCTCGGCGCCAACGCTCACGAACCCAGTTTTATCCATCGACATGGCATCCGTCCTTTCCACGAATGGCTACGTTGCGGTAAGCGTAGCCGCCCGTGCGGACGCAAAAGCGGGATGCAGTGCCATGCACCAGGCACGCGCCACGCAGACAGCCCCAAAAGAGTCGCCCGCCTATTCGAATGTGTGAAAAAGATTTAGGCCCGGTGACTTGAATCAGCGGTCATCCCGGGCCCATCAGAGCTCGTAGAGCTCTTGGTTGCTTTGGTCTCGCTCTTCACGGCGCTTATCGAACTTTCCGAGGCACTCAAGCAGCATTCGAAGCATAACAAGTCGCTGCCATTAAGGCACTGACCTCTTGACCAAGCAACGGCGCTGCCCAGCTCTTCACTATTTGGGCTGCCGTCGACTTTATTCTATCCGCGAGCATCTGGTTTACCAAATGGATTTTCGGTAATGGAGGCCCAGTACCCCGCAAACCGCAAACCGCAAAATCACTACGCCCCAAGTGCCGCCATGGGGATCACCGCCACGCCGTCGTCGCGCGTGTAGGCAATGCTCCCCTTTCCAACCACGACCGCCAAAAACGCCGGCGCGGTATTCTAAGACGCGCTTTCCACTTGAAGCCATGTCGATTCTGGGACACAGTTTCCGCTTGAAGCCCATCCGGAAAGCACGTCCCATTCCGAGGCTTGAATCCGGGACGCAGTTTCCACTTGAGCTCCTGACGGGAAAGCACGTCCCACTCTGAAGCTCGATTCCGGGATACAGCTTCCGCCAGAGACCTCAGCCGGAAACGGCATCCCACTCTGGAGTCAGAATCCGGGACACAGCTTCCACATGCGACCTCGTTGGGAAAGTTCATCCCGTTCTGAGCGCTCATTCCGGGATGCAATTTCCGTTTGAGGCCCGATCTGGAAACGACATCCCACTCTGGGGCCGAAATCTGGGACACGCTTTCCGCCGGCATTCCGCTGGCAGCTAGCATGACAACAGAGGGCCCCGTTCCAGCCATTCGAGGACAGGCTTTACCCCCGAGCAGCGTTATCCCGCCCTCACATCTCG
>CAUDAE010000133.1 GCA_958447445.1 uncultured Collinsella sp. | reverse complement strand
TGTCCCAGTCGTGCGTGCCCTATGCGCAGCTGGTTCACGATCGCCTGTCTATCGAGATCCTACGCGGCTGCGCCCGCGGCTGTCGTTTTTGCCAGGCCGGCATGACGTATCGCCCGGTGCGCGAGCGCTCGGCCGACCAGATCGTCTCGTCGGTGATTCAGGGTCTGGAAAAGACCGGCTATGACGAGGTGTCGCTGACCTCGCTCTCCACGACCGATCATTCCTGCATTCGCGACGTGCTCGGCAGGCTCAACCGTCGCCTGGAGGATACGGGTATTCGCGTGTCTATTCCGTCGCAGCGCCTGGATTCGTTTGGCGTGGATATGGCCGAGTCGGTCGCCGGCGAAAAGAAAGGTGGCCTGACGTTCGCGCCCGAGGCCGGCAGCCAGCGCATGCGCGACATCATTAACAAGAACGTGACCGAGGAGGACCTGGACCGTGCGGCCAAGGCGGCCTTCGAGGCCGGCTGGAACCGCATGAAGCTCTACTTTATGATGGGCCTTCCCGGCGAGCGCGACGAGGACATCGTGGCCATCGCCAATCTGGCCGATCACGTGCTGGAGCTCGGTCGTTCTGTGGTGCCCAAGGCTCGTCGCGGCTCGATCTCGGTGTCGATCTCGGTTTCGGTCTTTATCCCCAAGGCTGCCACGCCGTTCCAGTGGTGCCCGCAGCTCGACTACGACGACGTCAAGCGTCGCCAGAAGCTGCTCGTCACGAGCGTTCGCAACCGTGCCGTCCGCGTTCATTACCACGATGCCGAGACCTCGCTCATCGAGGCCGCGCTGTCCCGCGCCGGTCGTGACATGACGCCCGTCATCATCGATGCTTGGCGCTCGGGCTCTCGCTTTGACGCCTGGGTAGAGCATTTCTCGCTCGATAACTGGAAGGAAGCTGCTGCCAAAAACGGCATCGACCTCAATGAGCTCGTGCACCTGCCCTACGAGTTGGATTGGCGTTTGCCGTGGGAGCACGTGAGCCCCGGCTGCACGCGCGGCTTCCTCGAGCGCGAGTGCCGTCGCTCGCTCGAGGGCGTCACGACTCCCGACTGCACCCGCACGTCGTGCACCGGCTGCGGGATCTGCCCCACGCTCCACGCCAAGAATGTATTGATGGGTGATCGCGCATGAGTGAGCGCCTGACCGACAACCCCTCGCTCTTTAGGCTTCGTGTTCGCTATGGCAAGCGCGATCGCCTTAAGTACCTGGGCCATCTCGAAGTGATCCATACCATTGAGCGCATCGTGCGCCGTGCGGGACTTCCCTATGCCGTCACGCAGGGCTTCTCTCCGCACATGCGCGTGGGCTTCTCTTCGGCGCTACCGGTGGGTACGTCGTCGACCTGCGAGTGGTATGACCTGTTTATGACCGAGTTCGTGGCGCTCGACGAGGCGTTTGGGCGCCTGTCTGCGGCGTCTCCGGCCGATCTGGCGCCCATCGAGGCGGCGTACATCGACGTGCGCTCGCCGGCGTTGACGGCGCAGCTCACGCGCCTGTCGTATCGCATCGACCTGCACTTGGATCCCGAGGCGCCCGTAAGCGCCGACGAGGTGCGTCGTGCGATCGACACGCTGCGCGCGGACCATGGCATCGACTACGTGCGCGGAAAAAAGAGCAAGCGCTTGGATTTGGATCACACGCTCGTGGGCTATGAGCTCACGGCTGGGGAGCGCCCGGACCATTTGGTGCTCATGCTCGACACCCATGCCGACAACGAGGGCTCCATGCGTCCGGAAATTTTGCTTTCTGCTGCTGATGTTTTGTTGCAGGGCTTGACCCCGGGCGTGGATGCACCTATTGTTTCCACCGGTATGCAAGACCTCGTGACCATCTGCTCCTACGATGTCGAGCGTCAGAATCAAGCATGCGAGGACGACGAGGGCCGACTCGTCAGCCCCATACCTGTGCGAACTTGTGGATTTGCTCCACATACTCGTTGACGGGGGTATTTTCGCCTGCTACTATATTCGGCTGTTGCACTAACTGATGCATGAAGGGCAAGTAAACATGTACGCAATCGTTAACACGGGCGGCAAGCAGTACAAGGTCGCCACCGACGATGTCATCACCGTCGAGAAGATCGAGGGCAATGAGGGCGACAAGGTCACCCTGCCGGTTATCTTCCTCAACGATGGTAAGAAGATCGTCACCGATCCCGACAAGCTGGCCAAGGCCAAGGTTACCGCTCAGATCGTTGAGCAGTTCAAGGGCGAGAAGCAGCTGGTCTTCAAGTTCCACAAGCGTAAGCGCTATCGTCGTCTGAAGGGTCACCGTCAGCAGCTCACCAAGCTGAAGATCGTGAAGGTCCAGGCTACCTCCCGCGCCAAGAAGGCTGTCAAGGCAGAGGCTGAGGCTGTTGCCGAGGCTTCCGTCGCCGAGTAGATTACACTCGTAACGAAAGAGTAGGTATACACAATGGCACACAAAAAAGGACTCGGTTCCTCCCGTAATGGCCGTGACTCCCGCGGTCAGCGCCTTGGCACGAAGCGCTATGCCGGCCAGACGGTAACCACGGGCACGATTCTCGTCCGTCAGCACGGCACGCACATCCACCCGGGTGAGAACGTTGGCCGTGGTAAGGACGACACGCTGTTCGCGCTGGTCGACGGTACCGTTGAGTTCCACAAGGGTATCAAGCACAGGGTCAGCGTACGCCCGCTCGCGAACGCGTAATTCACCCTTCATAGAGCACATATGTGGGAGGCACTTGAGTTTTAGGATTCAAGGGTCTCCCTCTTTTTGTAGGAGGCGATTCTGTTGTCACAGTTCACCGATATCAGCCGCATTAACGTGTGCGGCGGCGACGGCGGAGCCGGATGCATGTCGTTTAGGCGCGAGGCATTTGTCCCCAAGGGCGGCCCCGATGGCGGCGACGGCGGTCGTGGCGGCAATGTCGTCATCCAGGCCGATGCTCAGCTGTCTTCGCTGATCGATTACCGCTTTAAGCATCACTTCCGCGCCGAGCGCGGCACACACGGGCAGGGTGCCCGTCGTAACGGTAAGAGCGGCGAAGACCTGATTCTCAAGGTCCCTATGGGTACCGTGGTGCGCGAGCTCGACCCCGAGACGCAGACCCCGATGTTCGATATTGCCGACCTCGTTCACGATGGCGAGCGCGTTGTCGTGGCGCCCGGCGGTGCCGGCGGCCTTGGCAACACGCACTTTGTGACGTCGGTGCGCCGCGCGCCCGCGTTCGCTCAGCTGGGCGAGCCGGCCGAGGAACACTGGATCGAGCTCGAGATGAAGCTTATGGCCGATGCCGCGCTCGTGGGCTTTCCCTCGGTGGGTAAGTCATCGCTCATCGCGCGCATGAGTGCCGCCCGTCCCAAGATCGCCGACTATCCGTTTACAACGCTCGTGCCGAACCTCGGCATGGTGCGTGCCGGCGAATATTCTTACGTTGTTGCCGACGTCCCCGGTCTTATCGAGGGCGCGAGCGAGGGCAAGGGCCTGGGTCACCAGTTCCTGCGTCACATTGAGCGTACGGCCCTGATCATGCACGTCGTCGACATGACGGGTGGTTTTGAGGATCGCGATCCGGTCGAGGATTACCACATCATTAACCGTGAGCTCGAGCAGTATGGCGCCGAGCTTTCGGAGCGTCCGCAGATCGTCGTCGCTAACAAGTGCGATGCGCCGGGCACGGCTGACAAGATTGCCGACCTTAAGCGTGCGGCGCTCGACGATGGCCATATGTTCTTTGCCGTGTCTGCTGTTACGGGCGCCGGCCTCAACACGCTGATGCTTGCCGTGGGCGAGCAGGTGGCTAAGCTTCGCGCCGAGCTGGCGGTTGCTGATGAGCCGGTCGATCTGCGCGACGAGGAGTGGGAGCGCCGCCGTCTGCAGCGCGAGAAGCGTTTCCGCATTGTCCAGGAAGAGCCCGGTGCCTTCCGCGTGGTCGGTCGTGCCATCGAGCGCATGGTCATCCAGACCGACTGGGAAAACGAGGAAGCCGTCATTTACCTGCAGCATAAGTTTGCGCGTATGGGTGTTGACGACGCGCTCGAGAAGGCCGGTTGCCGTGCGGGCGACGAGGTCCGCATTTGCCAGCGCGCCTTTGACTTTGAGGGCGCCGAGGACTTCTCGGAGTACGAGGAGCTCGAGGACGCTGGCGAGGACGTTGCCGTCGAGGCCATTGACGTGGCCGATGCTGCGGATGAGGGCGTCGAGGTTGTCGATGCGGCGGATGCCGAGGACGATGCCGAGACCTCGGAGGGCGAGTAAGCCATGTCGCTGCGCGGTGGAATCGGTCTGCCCGAGCTTCCTCTAGAGGACGGGCAGGAGTTTAGGCTCGGCATTATGGGTGGCACCTTTGATCCCATCCATTACGGGCACCTGGTGACCGCTGAGCAGGCGCGTGAGTCCCTCGACTTGGATGCCGTGCTCTTTATGCCGGCGGGTACGCCTGCCTTTAAGCTTGACAAGCCGGTGACGCCTGCCGAGGACCGTTATGCCATGACGGTCCTCGCCACCGCTGCGAACCCGGCCTTTTTGGCGAGTCGGTTCGAGATTGACCGTCCGGGTGTAACCTATACGGCCGATACGCTTCATGCCCTTCGCGACTTTTACCCGCCGCAGGTAAAGCTCTACTTTATTACGGGCGCCGACGCGATTATCGATATTGTTACCTGGCATGATGCCGAACGAATCGCTGAGCTTGCTACCTTTATTGCGGCGACACGACCGGGCTTTGATATCGATACGGCGCGTGCCCGAATCAAAGAGGCG
>CAUDAE010000132.1 GCA_958447445.1 uncultured Collinsella sp. | reverse complement strand
AGATGTAGAGGATGAACTTGCGCTCGGACTTATGGAACACGGTATAGCCAATGGCAAGCGCAAGAACCGCCCAAGCAACGCACATGCCAAACGTCATAAGCGAAGGCGTGGTCTGGAACAGGAAGATATCGCGCATAAACTGCAGGTAGTTGAACATGGGGTTCGCATACATCAAGATACGCACGAGATGCGGCATTTGCGCAATATAGTCAGTCGTCCAGAAGATGGGCGTAATGTAAGTCCACGCCGTAATGACGACGCTCCACAGATGCATAACGTCGCGGAAGAAGACCGTAAGGGCAGAGAGCATCATGCCCAGGCCCATGCAGAAGCACATAAGCAGCAGCAGGCAAACCGGCAGCAGAATAAGGTGCCAAGAAGGCATAACGCGGAACCACAGCATGACGATGGCGACGGCGACCAGCGAGAAGGCAAAGTTGACCAGCGAGAAGAGCACCTTCTGCACCGGGAAAACCCAGCGGTGCACCTTAACCTTCTTGAGCAGAGGGGCAGCGCCCACGATCGACGTCAGGGCCTGGTTAGTAGACTCAGACATGACGGCAAAGGTAATGTTACCCACGATCAAGTACAGCGGGTACATCTCGGGCGTCATTGAGCCATTGCGGCCCTGGCCAAAAATCGTCGAGAACACGATGGCCATGACGATCATCATCAGCAGCGGGTTGAGCACCGACCATGCGACGCCCAGAACGCTACGGCGATACTTGATCTTAAAATCCTTGGTAACCAGCTGACGAAGGATAAACGCGTCCTTCTCAAATTCGTTCTTAGCAAACGTCGCAGGCAGACTGCGAGTTTCTTGTTGCTTTGTCTGATCCGACACGGATGCAACTCCTTTACTCGTAATCGTTGACAAACGAACAGTATAGACCCGACGGCCATGCAAACGATTCGCGCAACAAAACTGGAGAACTAACCCACATCTTAGGATGCCAGGCCCAAACGGCTATACTTTCTAGGATTGAATGTATAAGGAGCATTAAGTGAATTCTGAATCCATCGCCGTCATCATCCCTTGCTACAACGAAGCGCTCACGATCGGCAAAGTCATCGATGACTTTCACCGCGAGCTTCCGCAGGCTACGGTCTATGTCTATGACAATAACTCGTCAGACGACACCTCGCGCATCGCCACCGAGCACGGCGCCACGGTCCGCTTTGAGCCCCGTCAGGGAAAGGGCAACGTGTGCCGTCAGATGTTTCGCGACATCGACGCCGATTGCTACCTGATGGTCGACGGAGACGACACCTACCCCGCCGAGGCGGCCAAAGCCCTCTGCGAGCCTATCCTCAGCGGCACGGCCGACATGACCGTAGGCGATCGCCTTTCCAACGGCACCTATGCCGAGGAGAACAAGCGTGCCTTCCACGGCTTTGGCAACAATCTAGTCCGCGCCATGATCAAGTGGATCTATGGCTACAGCTTCGATGATGTCATGACCGGCTACCGTGCCATGAGCCGCCCGTTCGTTAAAACCTTCCCCGTGCTTTCCGAGGGCTTCCAGATCGAAACCGAGCTCTCAATCCACGCCGTCGACCACCGCTGGCGCATCAAAGATGTGCCCATCGAGTACCGTGACCGTCCGGAAGGTTCCGAGTCCAAGCTCAATACCGTGAGCGACGGCATTAAAGTCGTTGCAATGATCGGCACGCTGTTCAAGGACTACCGCCCGCTGAAGTTCTTCAGCCTCGTCGCGCTTCTGTTTGCGGTGATCGGCCTCGCCCTGGGCATGCCCATCGTTGTCGAGTACTTTCAGACCGGCCTGGTCCCGCGCTTCCCCACCGCCATGCTCGCCGCCTCGTTTATGTTCCTGTGCGGCCTGAGCCTTGCGACCGGATTCATCCTGGATTCTGTAGCAAAGGTCGAAAAAAAGCAGTGGGAGGTCAACGTGTACAGCAAATACGCCTACGATGTCCAGCCCGGCCACCCTACTTCCAAGCCAAGCGAGAGGTAAACCACCATGCCGCTCATCTCCATCGTCGTGCCGTGCTACAACGAGCAGGAATCACTTCCGATCTTTCTCAAAGAGCTCGATGGCGTCGTTCACATCATGACCCAGCAAGACCCCGGCATCTCCTTTGAGGCAGTCCTCATCGACGATGGCTCGACAGACAAAACGCTCGCCGTCATGAAAGCAGAAGCCGCGGCGGCGCATCCATACGCCATCCGCTGGCACTCTTTCTCGCGCAACTTTGGCAAGGAGGCGGCACTATTCGCCGGACTCCAGCACGCAAAGGGCGACTATGTCGCCACCATGGATGCCGACATGCAGGACCCGCCCTCGCTCCTGCCGCAGATGTACGAGATATTGCAGACCGAAAACTACGATAACGTCGCCACACGCAGGACCACCCGCGAAGGCGAGCCTCCCATCAGGTCGTTCTGTGCCCGTATGTTCTACAAGATCATCAACCGCATTTCCAAGGCCGACATCGTCGACGGAGCACGCGATTTTAGGCTCATGAAGCGACCTATGGTCAACGCCATCATCTCCATGGGCGAATATAACCGATTCTCCAAGGGCATTTACGGCTGGGTCGGCTTCAAGACCAAATGGCTCCCCTACGTAAACGTCAACCGCGTGGGCGGCGAGACCAAATGGAGCTTTTGGTCGCTGCTCCTCTATTCCATCGACGGCATCGTCGCATTTTCCACGGCGCCGCTCTCCCTCGCCGCCCTCACGGGTATCGTTTTCTGCCTCATTGCCATCCTGGGATTCATCGTCATCCTGGTCAAAACGCTTGTTTGGGGTGACCCCGTCGGCGGATGGCCGTCCCTCGCCTGTCTCATAACGCTGTTTGGCGGCATGCAGCTCCTGTGCTTGGGAATCATGGGCGAGTATCTGGCAAAGGCTTACTTGGAGGCCAAGCGCCGCCCCATCTATATCATTCGAGAATCCAACGAGGAATCTGATGACACGGCCCAATAACAGCACGCTCAAGAATGTGGCGTTCTACGCCGCCTGCTTCACGTTTTCCGTCGCACTCTTTGTCGCATTTGCAGCGGCGGGGCATGTCTACCCCTTTGGCGATAACTCGTTTCTCACCAACGATCTCAAATACCAATACATCGACTTCTTCGCGTGGTTTCGCCGCGTCCTTTTAGGCGAGGCAAACCTTCGCTATTCCTTCTCGCAGGGACTCGGCATGAACACGTGGGGGCTCTATAGCTACTACCTCGCCAGCCCCTTCAACCTGCTCTGCGTGCTGTTTCCCGCAGACAAGCTGACGCTCTTCGTATTCGTCATAGCCGCGCTCAAGCTTGGCTGTATTCACGTCAGCAGCGCTTGGTTCCTGCAAAGGCGTTTTGGTCTACCCAAGCCCGCAGCATTCCTACTTTCCCTATCATTTACGTTTTGCAGTTGGACCATAAGTAATTTGTGTAATCCGCTCTGGATTGATTGTCTTATCCTACTGCCCATCTGCGCTTTCGGATGCTACGAGCTCATTCGGGAACAAAAAATGATACGCCTCGTTATTGCGATTGCCCTCAATGTCATGTTCTGTTGGTATACGGCCTATATCAGCATCCTGTTCCTCTGCATCTTCGTATTGGTCGAATTTGTCGATTACGTTGCAGAAGAAGGATATAGCTGGAAGCTCATGCTCGATCGGGCCCTGCGATTCGCCGAGGCTATCGCGCTTGGACTGCTTCTGTCCGCCTGGACTTTTTTGCCGACCATCCTTGCCATGTCCAAGGGCGGTCCCGTTCTGACACTCGGCCCCCTACTTAAAACCAGCTTCAAGTCGCTCATCAGGGGATTTCTTCCCTGCATGTGGGTAAACAACGAAAGCACACCGCAGTTCTATTGCGGCATCATCATGATGCTGCTCGCGGTGAGCCTGCTGGTTAACCGCACGGTTTCAATCAAGACGCGCATCGCAACACTTGTCGTCACGATAATCCTAGTCGCAAGCTCCGTTTTGAGCCCTCTCGAGTACATCTGGTGCGGCATGCGCGTTCCCAATGGCTTCTACTCACGCACGGCTTTTTTGCTTAGCTTCTTTGCGCTGTGGGCGGCAGGATACGCGCTGCAGAAACTCAAAGAGCGGTCAACATTACGTCGAGCCTATCGTCCGGCCATCATCATGCCACTCCTGGCACTCACGGCAATTGAACTCTTTGCCAACGCCCATGTCATGTGGAATCAGCTGTACACAGGCTATTCCGAAGAAGCCAACAGCGCCTATGTCGCCACCGCGACCGACACGATCACGGCCATTCAAGACCAGACTTCGGCGTCGCTCTATCGCATTGACCGCACGACCACGCGTGCCGATAGCGCCGCACTCAACGAAGGCTTGGCGCTCGGGTACGATCAGCTGTCTTCATATTCGTCTGCCAACAACCCACAAGCTATCGCACTGCTCAACTCCCTTGGATACAGCAGCGCCGGCGAGTTTTCGACCCGTTATGCCGAACCCATCCTTGCCGTCGATGCCCTATTGGGAGTTAAGTATGCCATTCCTGAAAACGCACCTGCGGGATACGTTTCGGCAAAGACGAATCAGGCCGACTCCACAAGCGCGGTGTACGAGAACCCCTATGCGCTCAGCATTGGCGTCGCAGCCTCAAGCGATATCCAAAACAGCACGCTGAAGAGCGAGAACCCCTTCGAAAAGCAGAACGACCTTTACAGCAAAATCCTAGGCCGCGAGGTCGAGCTCTATACCAAGATCGAGGCCACGAGCACGGAGAATAGCGATAGCTTAAAGCAATGGAGCGTTACTGTACC
>CAUDAE010000131.1 GCA_958447445.1 uncultured Collinsella sp. | reverse complement strand
CTGGCGATCCCGCCGAAGTACAGCGTCGCGAGCGTCATGGGCTACCTGAAGGGGAAGAGCTCGCTGATGATATTCGACAGGCACGCCAACCTCAAGTACAAGTTCGGCAACAGGAAGTTCTGGGCGGAGGGCTACTACGTGTCCACCGTCGGCCTGAACGAGGCGACGATCGCCAAGTACATCAGGGAGCAGGAGTCCCACGACGTCGCGCTGGACAAGCTGAGCGTGAAGGAGTACGAGGACCCCTTCAAGAGGGGGTGATGCTGCCGGTTCGACCGGCGCGCCACGGGTCAAGATGCACTAGGCCTGGACGAAGTCCGGGCCCGCGCCTTTAGACGCGAGCCCGGGGCCCGTGGGTTATACCCTAAGAGCAAACCACCCTTTTTAAGGGTGGTTCTGATTTGGTGCCGAGATGCACGATGCTGCCCATGCTGTCCACAGGCTATTTGGTTGTCGCTGCATGAAAAAACGCCGACATCCCGCCTCGGGGAGGAGGCGGGAACGCACCGAGTAGACGGAGGGGTGCGGAGCGCGGTCGCGTCTCGACTGACGACGTTGCCCATCGACAGGACCATTGTAGCGCATGGCGGTTCTTGGTTTATCGTGTCGAGCGTTTGCGTTGTGCCATTGCCTGCGGCAACGGTGTGTTACACTCTTGCACTGCTGAGTGGGCCAGACGGTCGCGCGATGTGTTGCTTGCAGTACGCGTGAGGAAAGTCCGGGCTCCAGAGGGCGGGATGCCGGCTAACGGCCGGGCGGAGTGATCCGACGGAAAGCGCCGCAGAAAAGAAGACTCCCACCTGCGCCGCAAGGCGTAAAGGGAAAAGCTGAAACGGTGGTGTAAGAGACCACCAGCGTCGTGGCAACACGGCGGCTTGGCAAGCCCCATCCGGAGCAAGCGCGAATAGGAACGCTATGGGCCGGCCCGGTCCGCGTTCGGGTAGCGTGCGTGGAGCTGCACGGTAACGTGCAGACAAGATAAATGACCGTTCACGACAGAACCCGGCTTATAGGCCCACTTGGCAACTATGTTGACGCTGCGAACCCGTCAGCGCGGCAATCTGCCTTACAAGCCTTCGGGCATGACCATAAGGTCAATGCCCTCGTCTTTCAAGGCACCTTGCTCGCGCTGACGGGTTCTCGCTGTTGGTGACGGCATTATTGGCGTTTCCGTTCTTGTCGGCAAGGGCAACGGTTCTGTCTTTGCCGTATTATTGAGGCTGTTTGTTGCTGCGCTTAATTTTGTTGAGGGGCTTTGTTGGACAGCTATTTTACTCTGCAATCGAATATTGAGGCTACGGGCGAGTTCGTTGACCGCAAGAGCCGGTTTATTGCCCAGCTGGTCCATATTGAGTCCGAGGATGAGGCGAATGCCTTTATCGAGATGGTTCGCAAGCGTCATTACGACGCTCGACACAATGTTCCCGCGTGGATTTTAGTCGATGGACGCGAGCGCCAGAGCGATGATGGTGAGCCGAGCCGCACGAGCGGTATGCCGACGCTCGAGGTGTTGCGCGGCGCAGAGCTCAAAAATGTTTGCTGCGTGGTGACGCGCTATTTTGGGGGCACGCTGTTGGGACCTGGTGGCTTGGTGCGCGCCTATACTGCGGCGACGCAGGCGGCGGTGGCAGCTGCTCGGGAGGCCGGGCAGATTGTCGAGATGACGAGTGTCGTGCCTGTTGACGTGCATGTGGCCTATCCGCAGTATGAGCAGGTGCTTCGTTTGGCGCAGGATTCGGGTGCCAAGGTTTCGGATACCGATTACGCGGATGCCGTGACACTTCACCTGGTATTCAAAGCGGGGGAGCAGGAGCAATTTTGCGCCAAGATGCGCGAGCTTATGGCGGGGCGCGAAGAGATCGAGGTCGGCGCTCCCAAATTTGCCGAGTTCTAACGGCGACGGCCGGCGTTTTTTTTGGATGGATCCCAAACGCGCCGGCCGTCGTTTTATGTTGCTGCCGTTTACTCGGCGAGCTGCTTTAGCACATCGCAGGCGATCTCGATGGCATCGTCGATGCAGCCGGGGCAGCTGCGGAGCGGACCCTTATCCGGTCCGCTGCCCGTGAGCGTGCCGCAGCCGGTCGTCGTGTTCTTCTCGCCGAATCGCTTGGCAATCTCGCGCGCCAGCTTGTAGGTCTGGCCTTTGGTCTTGGGGTTCTCCATGCCGTCGCTCATTACAAAGCCCATTATGGCAACAGCGCCCGAGATGGCGCCGCAGGTCTCGGTCATGCCACCCATGCCGGCGCCAAAGCCCTCGGTGAGGGTAAAGGCAGTCTGGGGGTCGAGCCCGACGGCAGGTGCGAGCGTGCAGGCAACGGCCTGGGCGCAGTTAAAGCCACGGGCGTGGTATTCGGCAGCTTGAGCCTGACAGGCGGTGATGTCGAGCTGGGCCGTATCGATTTGCTTCATCGTTGTCTCCTTGGTTACGGTGTACCCGCCTATGGTACCCGTGACGGGGTATGTAATCATCGAGAGCTTCATGGATGCCTCATTTTTATCTATCGAGCAAATGCCCAAGGCTTGAGATAAATACCCCTGATCAATTTGTCCTATAACCTACCTTGGGGATGGGTTGAGAGGGGTGCAGGGTAGCGGTATCGTGAACCGAATAAAACGTAACCCAGGCAAGGGAGCTAGATATGAGCGAGCAGACTATCGGTACTACATGTGTTCAGGGCGGCTATCACCCGGGAGATGCGGAGCCGCGCCAGGTGCCCATCTACCAGTCCACCACATGGAAGTACGACACGTCGGAGCACATGGGCAAGCTGTTTGATCTGGAGGAGTCTGGCTACTTCTACAGCCGTCTGCAGAACCCCACGTGCGATCTCGTTGCCGCCAAGATCTGCGAGATGGAGGGCGGCACCGCTGCGATGCTCACGAGCTCGGGTATGGCGGCGAATTTCCTCGCGATCTTTAACGTGGCCGGTGCCGGCGATCATGTGGTCGCGAGCTCAGCTATTTACGGCGGTACGTATAACCTGCTCGCCCACACCATGGGCCGCATGGGCGTGACCTGCACGTTCGTCGCCCCCGACTGCACCGATGAGGAGCTCGAGGCAGCGTTTAAGCCCAATACCAAGCTCGTCTTTGGCGAGACGATCGCAAATCCCGCCCTTGCCGTGCTCGATATTGAGCGCTTTGCCAAGGCCGCGCATGACCACGGCGTGCCGCTGATGGTCGACAACACGTTCCCGACGCCCGTGATGTGCCGTCCCTTTGAGTGGGGCGCCGACATCGTTACGCACTCCACCACCAAGTACATGGATGGACATGCTGCCTACCTGGGCGGCGTGATCGTCGACCACGGCCAGTTTGACTGGATGGCCCATGCGGACAAGTTCCCGGGTCTCACCACGCCCGACGAGAGCTACCACGGCGTGACGTATGCCGAGAAGTTCGGTCGCGAGGGTGCCTTTATTACCAAGGCCACCGCGCAGCTCATGCGCGATCTCGGCCCCATGCAGAACCCGCAGGCGGCCTTCTTCCTGAACAGCTCGCTTGAGAGCCTGCATGTGCGCATGCCGCGTCATTGCGAGAACGGTCTGGCCGTTGCCA
Organism: uncultured Collinsella sp.; assembly: GCA_958447445.1. Classification (GTDB taxonomy): domain Bacteria; phylum Actinomycetota; class Coriobacteriia; order Coriobacteriales; family Coriobacteriaceae; genus Collinsella. The sequence continues at coordinate 1,261 of CAUDAE010000131.1, read as the reverse complement.
AGTTCCTGCAGAGCCATCCCAAGGTGCGCTTCGTGAGCTATCCGGGCCTGGAGGGCGATAAGTACTATGACCTGGCTCAGAGGTACATGCCCAACGGTACCTGCGGCGTTGTGAGCTTTGGCTTTAACGGTGGTCGCGCGGCGGCCGAGACCTTTATGAAGAGCCTCAAGCTCGCCCAGATCGCCACGCACGTGGCCGACGCCCGCACTTGCTGCCTGCATCCCGCTAATGCCACGCATCGCCAGATGAACGATGAGGAGCTCATCGCCTGTGGCATCTCCGCCGACATGGTGCGCCTGTCGTGCGGCCTCGAGGACACGGCCGATCTGATTGCCGACCTTGAGCAGGCGCTCGAGCAGTGCTAGGCTAGCGTTCGCATAAGGCGCCGATGCTGGCAGAATGCTTCGGCGACCTTTCGTTCCGATTCCGTAGGCGGGACCCCAATCGCGGCTGTTTGCAGGCGATTGGGGCCCCGTTTTTTTGCGTTGGGCCACTCGAAAGGATGGATATGGAGAAAACTGCAGAGCAGCTGCGCCGCGAGCACATTGCCCTAGAGGGCGACACCCATGGCAAGAACAAGTGGGCGATTCTGTTTACCGTGCTCATCATGACGTTTATGGTGTGTCTGGATTCGACCGTCGTGACCGTGGCGCTGCCCGTGATGCAAAAGGAGCTGGGCGTGGGCCTCGATCGCATTCAGCTGGTAAGCTCGGTGTATCTGCTTGCGACATGCGTGGCTATGTTACCGTTTGGCCGTCTGGGCGACGTGCGCGGCAAGGTGAATGTGTTCCAGCTGGGCGTCATCGTCTTTTCGGTCGGTTCGCTGCTGTGCGGCCTTTCGTCCTCGCTCGAGGTTCTTATCCTGGCACGCATTGTTCAGGGCGTCGGTTGCGCGGCGGCCATGGCCAACAACATGGGTATCATCACCGAGTCATTTCCGGCGCGCGAACGAGGCCGTTCCATGGGTATTCTCGCGACCTTCGTGGCCCTCGGCATGATGTGTGGCCCCGTGCTCGGTGGCATGCTGGTGGCAAGCTTTCCCTGGGAGAGTATCTTCCTCATCAACCTGCCTATTGGCGTCATCTCGTTTATCGTGGGACTCTACACACTGCCGCATGTTAAGCCGGAGGCCGGCGACCGTCCCATGTCCCTTGCCGAGGCCGCTCGTCGCTGCTTTGCAAATTCGGCCTTCACCATCAACCTTGCCTGCATGCTCATCGTGTTCGTTGGCATTGGCGCATCCGAGTTTATTCTGCCGTTC
>CAUDAE010000130.1 GCA_958447445.1 uncultured Collinsella sp. | reverse complement strand
GCAGGTGCCGGCGAAGTATCCGGAGCGCTGTAACCCGAAGCAGCGGACTTCTTCTCGAAGGGCAATACAAAAGTCAGGACGTCGTCCTTATCCTCATCGGCCCACTCGCTTGCATAGCGTGCGGCCCAATAGCCAACGGCACGGTGCTTGAGCATCTTGCCAAAGACCGTAAGAAATACGGTGACGAAAGCGACCAGCACCAAGAACAGCGCGAGCGTGACGCCACCGCCGGTAACAATTGCCTCAATACCCGTAGGACGATAGTAGTAGCTATACATACCGACAGAGGCAATGGCGCCAAAGACGACCGTCAAGATCCATGTGACAACGTTGGCGACCAGGCCCGTCAAAAACTCGGGAAGGAACGAAGCACAGAACAGCTTGGTCTTGTTGTGCTTAAACGCCGCCCAGACTTTATCGAGCGAAAACGCGCTCTCGACACGCCCGGTCACCGCAAAGTGCATCACGGCGATGTCGGCGAACATCTTAAAGAAGACACCCAGAATCGCCGAGGCAATTAGCGCCAGGACAAGCAGGCCAAGCGAGCCAAACAGCGCAGCCTCGAGCGCATAAGAGCCGTAATAAGAATACGAGCCCGCAGCGCCAATTACCACGCCCTCCACCAGCGAAAGCACTACACCGATAACGGGAATGGCAGCGATAACCTCGAGCACGACCGAAATAACGCTCGAAAAGACTCCGAGACCAAACGACGTGGAACGCATGAGTGGACGGTCCATGCCGTCATCGACCTTGAGCGACAGATCACGGCCCCACTCGATACTGAAGCCGGAACCGCACACACTCGCAATGCAAGCTGCCAAAAAGCCGATGGTAGCCGCAATGCCGCCAATAACGGGAATAAACAACACGAGCACCGACACAACGCAAATCAGCGCCGGCAAAAACGCGATTTGGCATACACGCTGAAGCACACCCGGGGTCTTGGTCATATCTTGGAACGCCTGAGCCACACAGCCCTTTGGCGCATTCGCCACGGGCGGTTGTGGAACAAACTGCTGGGGCTGAGGCTGTCCCTGGGGAGCGGGGCCAGCGGCACCGGCATTAGGAGCACCACACACGCCGCAGAACTTGTCGTTATCGCCCATGGGGGCGCCACACTGCGAACAGAACATCGAAATCATCCCTTCGTATCTAGAGCGAATCACCTGGATCGCAAACGATGTCTTTGGCATCATTATCGCCCAATGTGGGGACAAATACCCCAAGATGACCGATTTGCAACGCAGCCGGTTAATTCAATGATTCGAAGCGCGCACCAGGGCTAGTTCGTGCCGCGGAAGCCCTTGCCGACGATTTCGGAGCTATCGACGATGGTGATGAAGGCATCAGGGTCAATCTCGCGGGTATAGCGGCGCAGTTGCACTGCCTCGCGACGGCTCAGCACGCTCATAATCACCGTGACGCACTTGCCCGAAAAGGCGCCGTAGCCACGGCTGATCGTTGCCGTGCGGTTGAGATGCTTGACGATAAACTCCTCGACCTTAAGGGGCTCGGAGCAAATGATCGTGCAGACCTTACGAAGGTGAATGCTCTCGATAGCCTTGTCGACCACAAGCGTTTTGGCAAACAGACCGAGCACGCAGTACAGACCGACGCGCGGGCCATACAGGAAAGCCGCAATGGTCACGATGCCGATATCGACCAGCAACAGGGCACGGCCGATCTCGAGCGTCGTGCGGCGCTTGAGGATCATGGCAAGAATGTCCGTGCCGCCCGTCGAGGCGCCAATGTCAAAGACAATGGCACTGCCCAGCGCCGGCAAGATGACGGCAAAACACAGGTCGAGCCACATATCGCCCGTCATCGAAACATCCGTCGGAATGAAGAGCTCAAACAGCGAGACGTAGGCCGAAAGCGCAAACGAGGCAAAGACGCTCCAAAGGATTGCCTTGCGCTCCAAAAAGATAAAACCCAAGATGACCAGGACCGCGTTGATAATCCACATAAAGACGCCGACGGGCAGAGTCGGGAACAGCGTGGAAAGAATGACCGACACGCCCGAGGTGCCGCCGAAGGCAAAGTGATTGGGGGTTTTAAAGGCCACGATGGCGAACGCCGTGAGGACCAGGCCCAGATTGAGCTCGGCAAAAAAGCGCGGAAAGCCTGGCTCCTGGCTGCGCTTGCGGCCGGCGCGCTCGCCACGTTCGATATCCTCGCGACCGACAACGCGCTCCATCGGCACCACCGGAGGACGATGCATCTCCTCGGCGGCACGCGACGCCGCCTCTGCCGCAGCGGCTTCAATCGCCCATGCCTTGCTTTCGGTCTCGTGTTCGTCGGCCATTACGGCAACCCCTCGTTAACAATTTGGAAACAATGCGCCCATTAGGGTAACGCGGAACGCGAAGATTGCAACCCTTAGTTAGACGAGCGGTATGCCTGCATCGGGGGCATATAGAAAACGGTCGACCGCACTTTTGCTTGCGCGGTCGACCGTTTAGCGTTTTCGCAGGTAAAACCCATCGAAACAAACCTGTCCCTATTTGGTAGGTTACTCGTGCTGGCTGGTGCGGTGCTCGTACTCCTCGGGGGTGATGACATCCTCGATGCGCAGGTTGACGCCTGCCACCTCAAGGCCGGTCATCGCGGCCAGACGCTCGGTGACGCGCGCCTTAACGTCGTCAAAGATCGCAGGCGCATAGGCGCCGTACTCGATGATGACCGAGATGTTGACGACCACGCGGTTGTCATCGGTGACCTCGACCGTCACGCCCTTGGTCAGGTTCTCGGCACCAAACTGCTCCTGCACAAAGTGCATGAGGTTGCCCTTCATGCCCAGGACGTGCGGCACCTCGCGGGTGGCCATGGCGACGATCTTCTCGATCACACCGTTGGAATAGGTCAGCGAGTCCTCGGACTCGTCCGCCTCCTCATCCATCTCCTCGTTGTCCTCGTCCGCATCGGACTCGGCCTCGACGAGCGCCTCGTCCTCGAGCGTTACGTCCTCCGCCTCGGCGGCGACGGCCTCATTCGCCTCGAGCTCGGTATCGGCTACATCGACCTTCGTGTTAAAAGCCATGGTTCCTCCTTATGCCTGCCGCAGATGCGACAGTCGAATACATATTAGCGGCCGCTAAACAGACGGCCGAAGAAGTTGACGATACCGTTCTCGCCGTCGCGAATCTGGCCGATCACGGCGCCGATCAGAACAAAGAATGCGATGACGAGCGTGTCCCACAGGCCCAACGTAAGTACCAGCACGGCGAGGATAAAGCCTGCCAAGGCGCCGAGCGTAGTATTGGGGTGGCGCACGGCATAGCTCCAGATAGCAGCGCCCGTACCTTTGATGAGACCCATAGCCTCGTCAAAGTCGTTGGCGGCGCTGTCGTGCTGCTCGCCGGACTCGGGCTTGGTGTCGGCGGACTCGCCTGCCGGCGTAGCGTTCTGGTCGATCGTCAGGCGCGGCGTACGGGCGGTCTTGTCTTGGTTGGTATCACTCACCGGAAACCTCCACGGTCTGGACGGTAGTCTTGGACGGCAAAAAACGGACGCGCGCGGTCGTGCCCGGCGTGCCGAGCATGGTGTCGCAGGCCTTCTCGATGCGCTGCTGCATCGAGGTGGCAAGAGCAGCAACGTCCTTATCATCGAGCGCGATGGCCTCGACCTTAAAACGAACGCGCGACTCGTCGGAGCCTTGAACGCGTGCCTCGATACGCTCAACCATCACGCGATCATCGCACTCCGCCGCGGCACGGGCGCACGAGGAAAGCGCTGCGAGCGTGACCTCGATATTGCGCTCCCCCGCCGGATGCACGCAGGACGGCTCGCGACGTGCAAACATCAGGCGGAAAAAACCGATGAGCACGCCAAGTGCCACGATGGCGGCGCACACCGTAACGACGACGCGAGGCATGGTGTCACGCAACAGCAGCATAAAGCGATACGTATACGGTCCCCAGAACTGGCAGACAAGAGTACCCAGCGCCACGATGGCGGCGGCAAGATACACGATCGCTAGGGCTCGTTTGAGTACGCGCACGCGCGCTCCCTTCAGGTTTCGGTCCACAGAATGCAAAACGATTCGCATCATTATAAAAGAGCCGGGTCCGGTGCTGTACGCACGCGGATCCGGCTCATCTATTCCACGAGGCTTGCATGCTCGCTTCATTATGCCCAGATATGCACGGCTTAACCCGTGTGGGCGCTACTCCTCCTCGAGGGCAGCGATGACCTCGTCGGTCATGTCCATGGTGCTGTAGACGTCCTGGACGTCGTCGAGCTCCTCGAGACGGTCGATGAGGCGCTGGACCTTCTTGGCGTCGGTACCGGAAACCTCGGTCGGGGTGGTCGGGACCATGGTGGTCTCGGAGCCCTTGACCTGGACGCCCTGCTCCTCGAGCGCCTTGGAGACAGCCATGACGTCGTTAGCAGCGGTCCAGACGATCCACTCCTCGCCGGCGTCCTCGTAGTCCTCGCCACCGGCCTCGGCGATGGCCATCATGAACTCATCCTCGTCACCGGCAGGACCGTTGGCGATCATGGTCTCCTTCTTGGCGTTCTCGTCCAGGATCTCCTTGGCGACGACGATCTGGCCCTTGCGCTCAAACTGGAAGGCGACGGAGCCGGAGGTGCCCAGGTTACCACCAGCGTGGGAGAAGGCGGAACGGACATCGGCGGCGGTACGGTTGCGGTTGTCGGTCAGGCAGTCAACGTAGACGGCGACACCGGCGGGACCGTAGCCCTCGTACACGATGTTCTCGTAGACGGCGGCATCGGCACCCGAACCGAAGGCCTTGTCGATAGCGGACTTGATCTTGTCCTTGGGCATGGACTGAGCCTTGGCCTTAGCAACGGCAGCGGCGAGGCTGGCGTTGTTCTCGGGCAGCGGGTCGCCGCCGAGACGGGCAGCAACGGTGATGTTGCGGCTCAGCTTGGAGAAGAGG
>CAUDAE010000129.1 GCA_958447445.1 uncultured Collinsella sp. | reverse complement strand
ATGCAGCAGGGGCTCTCAATGTTTTTATGTCCTGCTCATATCGTCTCTGCCGGCACCTGGGGACACTCCTTAGCCGTTGGGGGCGTTCTTAAACGACTAGTCTGGGCGGCGGCCGTGTGCTGCTGTCCGCGTGGCGGCGTATAATCGGCGGCAGATGACTTGAACGTTAGGAAACCATGACCGATAGCATGCAGCAGATGGCGCTCGACACGCTCGGCGCCTATTTTGGCTACACCTCGTTTCGCCCGGGACAGGACCGCATGGTCGATGCGATCCTTGCCGGTCGTGATGCGCTGGGTGTTATGCCCACGGGCGCCGGCAAGTCCATTTGCTACCAGGTGCCCGCGCTCATGCTGCCCGGCATCACCTTTGTGGTGAGTCCGCTGCTGTCGCTTATGGAGGACCAGACCCGTGCGTTGCTCGCGGCGGGTGCGCGACCCAGCTATCTCAACTCCAGCCTTACTCCGGCCCAGCAAAACACCGTGCTCAAGCGGGCGCGCGAGGGCCGCTACCAGCTTATGTACGTGGCGCCCGAGCGCTTGCTCGAGCCGCGTTTTTTGGCCTTTGCGCAGGAAGCCGCGGCGGACGGCGGCATTGGCGTGCCGCTCGTGGCCATTGACGAGGCCCACTGCGTGAGCCAATGGGGCCAGGATTTCCGCCCCGCTTACCTGCAGATTCGCGAGTTTATTGATTCGTTGCCGCGGCGCCCGATCGTGGCGGCGTTTACCGCCACGGCGACCGAGCGCGTGCGTGCGGACATTCAGCAGATGCTCGGCCTGCAAAACCCCGCGACGGTGGTGACGGGTTTTGATCGCAAGAACCTCTACTTTGGTTGCGAGGAGATGGGCGACAAGGCCAAGACCGCGTGGGTGCGCGACTATGTGATCGCGCATTCGGGCGAGAGCGGTATCGTGTATTGCTCGACCCGCAAGACGGTCGATGCGCTGGCGGGCGAGCTTGCCGAGGCGCTGGGCCCCAGCGGCATTCGCGTTGGCCGCTACCATGCCGGCATGGGCAACGACGCCCGTCGCCAAAGCCAGCGCGCCTTTATCGACGACGATATCCAGGTGATGGTTGCCACCAACGCCTTTGGCATGGGCATCGACAAGCCCAACGTGCGCTACGTGATCCACAACAACGTGCCCGAGAGCATCGAAGCCTACTACCAGGAGGCGGGCCGCGCCGGCCGCGATGGCGACCCGTCCAGCTGCTACTTGCTGTGGAACGGCAACGATTTTCGCATGCGTCGCTTTCTGATCGACCGCGGCGATGCTGCCGATGAGGCGCTCGACGACGAGCAGCGCGCATGGGCGCTCCAGAACCGCTACCGCCTGCTCAGCCAGATGGAGGGCTACTGCAATACTACCGGCTGCCTGCGCGAATACATGCTGCGCTACTTTGGCGACGAGGCCGCGGCCGAGCATGCTGCTGCGGCTGGTGCGGGCGCCACCGCCACGGATGACGCCGAGGGCTGCGGCAACTGCAGCAACTGCCTCACGCAGTTCGAGGTCGAGGACGTCACCGATATGGCCCGCGCCGCCGTGCGCTACGTGGCCGCGCGACCCATGCGCTTTGGCAAGTCGCTGATCGCCGACGTGCTCCACGGCGGCAACACCGAGCGCATTCGCCAGATGCATCTGGACGAGGACCGTGGCTACGGTGAGCTGTCGAGCGAATCGGTCGGGCGCATCAAGGACATCATCGGCCAGCTGTGCGGCCGCGGTTATCTGGCTACCTCGCAGGGGCAGTACCCGGTCGTGGGGCTGGGTCCGCGTGCCGTCGAGGTCGAGGACGAGGCGTTCGCCTTTACCGTTAAGCGTCGTGCGTCCAAGCGCAAGGCCTCGGCCCGCGCCCGCCGCGCCGTCGATCTGCTGCGCGAGGAGGCCGAGCTGGATCAGCGCCCGCGTGTTGGCGACGATGCCGAGCTGTTCGAGAGCCTGCGTGCCCTCCGCAAGGAGATCTCGACGGAGCTGGAGATGGCGCCGTACATGGTCTTTTCCGACAAGGCCCTGCGCGGCCTGTGCCGCCTACGCCCACAGACGCGCGACGAGCTTATCCAGGTCAACGGCATCGGCGAGAAAAAGGCCGACGCCTTTGGCGAGCAGTTTATGGCGGCGATTGAAGAGTTTGAGTCCGAGCATGCACGGAATGGAGCATAACGATGGCATCCGATGATAAAACCGAGCGCACTGAGGTGTCCGCTGTGCCGCTGTACCAGCAGGTTATGGACGACCTAAAGGGCGAGATCGCGCGTGGCGTGTACGCATCCGGCTCGCGCATTCCTTCCGAGATGGAGCTCGCGAAGTACTACGGCGTGGGACGCATCACCGTGCGCCGCGCCATCGAGGAGCTGTCGCGCGCGGGGTATCTCAACCGCCAGCAGGGGAGGGGCACGTTCGTGTGCGCGCCCAAGCTCAAGCGCAAGATTGTCCAGAAGGGTGACGTTCAGAGCTTTTCCGAGGGTTGCGCTGCCAACGACATGGTGGCCGGAGCACGCCTGGTGTCGCGCACGGTGGTTGCGGCGACGCGCGAGGATGCGGCGTTTTTTGGGGTGGAACCCGGCTGCGAGCTTATCGTGGTCGAGCGCGTGCGCACGGCCGACGGCATCCCCGTCATGCTCGAGAACAACGCCTTTGTGCTGGCTGACCATCCCTATCTGCAGACACTTGCCGATAAGGACCTCACCGATAACTCGATCTTTGCGCTCGTTGCCGAGCATTCGGGCCGCGCACCGCTCAAGTCCGACCCTTGCACCGTGGAGATTGCGCTTGCCGATGCTCAGGCGGCCCCGCTGTTGGAGGTGCCGGTCGGCGAGCCGCTCTTTTATATGGAGGCGTACTTTACCGATGAGGACGAGCGACCCTTGCTGCTCGGACGCCAAAAGATCGTGGGCTCGCGCTACGTGTTCGACATCTAACGTCCATAGATAGAACAACATAGAACAAGTTTGGTGAAATGACTTCACGAGCGTCGTCGTGCGTGCTATAAATAGGACAACATAGAACGACCGCAGGTACGAGCTGTCGTCGTTCAAAACCGCCACACAAGGAGGAAAACCAGGATGAACGCACATGATCTGGTTCAGGAAATCATCGAGCGCAAGGGCAAGATTGAGAACGTCTTTTGGATCGCTTGCGGCGGTTCGATGATCGACCTGATGCCGGCCAACGAGCTGCTCAAGCGCGAGGCTACCACGTTTACCTCGACGGTCTACACGGCACGCGAGTTTTGCCTGATGGCCCCCAAGAGCCTTGGCGAGAAGTCGCTCGTTATTGCCTGCAGCCACAGCGGCAACACGCAAGAGGTCGTCGACGGCTGCGAGATGGCGCTGGCGGCCGGTGCCGAGGTCGTTGCCCTCACCGACTGCGAGGGCTCCAAGATCGACAACGGCAAGTGGACCACCTGGGTCTACCCCTGGGGCGAGGGCGTGCCGCAGGCCGAGGTGCCTCAGGGCATCGGCGTCCTGATGGCTGCCGAGCTGCTCGACCAGCAGGAGGGTTACGAGGCGCTCGCCGACATGTACGTCGGTCTTAAGCAGATGGATGCGCTGTTGCCCGCTGCCCGTGAGAAGGTCAACGCCGAGCTGGGCGATCGCTTTGCCGAGCTCTGCCAGCAGCATAAGTTCTTCTATATCCTGGGTTCCGGCCCCAACTTTAGCCAGACCTACGCCATGGCCATCTGCTCGCTCATGGAGATGCAGTGGCAGCACTGCTGCTATATCCACTCCGGCGAGTATTTCCACGGCCCGTTTGAGGCCACCGAGCCCGGCGTGTTCTACTTTGTGCAGCTCGGATCGGGCGAGTGCCGCCCCATGGAGGAGCGCGCGCTCGCGTTCCTCAACACGCACACCGATACAGTCATGGTGCTCGATGCACTCGAGTACGGCGTAGGCGAGGTGCCCGCCAGCGTGCGTTCGTTCCTGGAGCCGATCTTCTTCTACAATATGAGCTGCGAGCTGCGCGCCGCGCGCGGCAAGGTGTTTGACCACAGCCCCGAGGTTCGTCGCTACATGGGCATCGAGCAGTACTAGGTAACGGGAAAACCATTCATCTTCGATTCACAAGGGCGCTGCGTGAGTCAAAAAAGCGGGCTGCGCCGGAAATCCCCGGCGCAGCCCGCTTGGTATCGCGCTTAAATTCGCGAGGTGTCGCGGCAACCGACGCTTACTTGGCGTCGTAGGCCTCGGCGTCCCACCAGTCGAGCTGGGCGATGTTGTCGCGGATGTGCTGGCAGCTCTTGTGGAAGCCCTCGAGTTCGTGCTCGGAAAGGTCGAGTGTGTAGACCTCCTCGACGCCCTCGGCACCGATCACGCACGGCAGGGAGGTAAAGATACCCTCCTCGCCATACTGGCCGGTCATAAGCGTAGAGGCCGAAAGCACGGCGTGCTCGTTGTGCAGCACGGCGGCGCAGACGCGCGCGGCGGAGTTGGCAACGGCGTACTCGGTGCACTGCTTGCCCTGGTAGGTCACATAGCCGCCCTTGCGTGCAAGCTCCTCGACCTCCATGTGGTCGAAGGCGTACTTGTCGGGGTTCTCGGCCTGAAGCTCGTTGAGATTTTTGCCGGCGATGGTTGCGGCCTTAAAGGCAGCAAGCTGGCTAAAGCCGTGCTCGCCGATCATGTAGGCGTCGATGGACTTGGGGCTCACGCCGACCTTCTTGGAGATCTCGGTGGGCAGGCGGTCGGAGTCCAGGCCGCAGCCCGAGCCGATGATCTTCTTGGGATCGTAGCCGGTCAGGTGCCACAGCTCGGTGCACACGACGTCGCAGGGGTTGGAGATGCTCACGAAGATGCCGTCAAAGCCGGCGTCGACGATGCGCTTGGCAAAGGTGCGGGCGGCGTCGGTGGTAAAGAACAGCTCGCCGTCGCGGTTGCCGGCGGCCAGCGCGACCTTGCCGGCGGCGTTGACGATGACGTCGCAGCAGGCAAGCTCCTCGTAGTGGTCGTAGCAGTTGACGATCTTGGTGTTGTACGGGACAAACGAAAGGGAGTCG
>CAUDAE010000128.1 GCA_958447445.1 uncultured Collinsella sp. | reverse complement strand
GTTTTTGATGTGCGTCTGGATGATCTGGATCATGTTGACGTTGGGCATGTACTCGGTCAACAGGCCCTCGAGCGTCACCATGCCGCGGGCGAACATCGTCACCACGCTCGGCAGCTCAACGTCATTCTTACGCGCGAGGTTTAACAACGAGGTCAAAAACTCGCCGATATCCAGATCCTTCAGGTCAAGGCCCGCAAAGTCAGCCACGATAAAGTCCAAATCTGACAAAAAGGCCGAATGATCGAGCTCAGCCGAGTCGCCGCGCGTCACGGCAAAGCGCATGAGCGAATCCTTGAGCTTTGGCACGTCGCCCTCGGCCACGGCAAAGATCATATCCTTGACGATACCGCGGTCGTGGCTCGACATGCGTCCGACCATGCCCAAGTCGATAAAGTAAACGATGCCGTCCTTGAGGATGATGTTTCCCGCATGCGGGTCGGCATGGAAAAAGCCGTCGTCGAGCACCTGCGTCGAGTAGTCCTCAACAATCGCGGCACCGATCTTTTCCAAGTCATAGCCCTCGGCCACTAAGCGTTCAGGATCGGCGATCGAAATGCCGTCGACGTAGTCCATAACCACCACGTGCTCGGTGCACAGGTCCAGATAGGATTTAGGGCACGTCACGCCATGAACGCTCTTATGGAACTCGTAAAAGTCATTGAGGTTTTTGGCCTCGGCCAAAAAGTTGGTCTCCTCGCGAAACGAGGTCCACAGCTCCTCGACCACGCCGTGCAGGTCAACGAATTGATCGGTGTTGACGAACTTGGAAACGATACGCACCACCGAGCGGATGATATCGATGTCCTGCGCCATAACCTGCTGCGCACCGGGGCGCTGCACCTTGACGGCCACGTCCTCGCCCGTCACCAGACGAGCGCGGTGCACCTGCGCGAGCGATGCGCTACCAAGCGGATTGGGGTCGATCGCATCGAACATCTCCCCCAGGCGCAGGCCGTATTCCTCTTCCAAGCAGCGGAGCACTACCTCGTACGGCACCGGCTCCACGTCGGAACGCAGACGGCGCAGCTCATCGCAAAAGCGCTGCGGCAGAATCTCGGACCGGTTGGCCAGAATCTGCCCCATCTTGACGAACATGGGGCCGAGCTCCTCGAGCAGGCGGCGCAAGCGAACCGGCGTGAGGTTATCCCACACACGGTACTTTTTGACCAAGCGAACAATCTGCCCAATGCGTTCGCGACGACCCGCCGGTGTGAGCTGATATTCCTCGTCCGGCGCCATCGCGTCGGGCTCCTCGGGGACCATATCGACAGCGCGCGGCTTTTTGCGAGCGCCCGAGACGGCGGCATCGACCTCATCGACAACCGCCGCCTCGTCACCCAGGGGATCTAGTTTGTTGTAATCGGTGGTGGAATCTGCCATCTGCGCTGCTACTCGGCCTCTTCGGTATCCTTCGCATCGTCGGGCTCAACGGACTCGACGGGCACCGAGGTCACGTTGTCCTCGACCGAATCGACGATGTCGCGCACGTGGGCCAGGAAGGCCGTGCGCTCGGACGCGGTCATAACGCGGACGCGAGCAAGGATGAGCTCATCGAGCACGCGCTGGGCCGCGGTCTCGCCCTGCATGCCCAGACGCTCGGTCAGATCGGAGATGGTACCGCCGGCCTGCTCGAACATGTCGGACACACTGCGGGCGATATCGGGAGCGCCGGCGTCCTTGCGAACCTGCTCGCCCTTGGTATTAAGGTCGTCGAGAACCTTCTTGCTGCCCTCGACGGCAACGGCGGCGGCGCCAAAGCCAACGTTAATAGCGCCGTTAACAAGCTGATCGAGTTTCATAACCATGGTTGTCTCCAATCACAAACAACTGCATTGGCGTTCTTGTACCCAAGATTGAGTGAAAGCGACAAAGCGTTTTAGCACTATTCGATCGACGGGAAATCCCTACCTCACGTTGTCGTTCATCGCGAAAGAGTTCTTCATGGCGCAGCTCGTGGTGTACAGCACCTTGCCCAGTAGAGCATCGGTCTCCACGCGAACACGCTCGGCAAAGGCCTCGTTGGCGCGTGCAAGCTCAGCAGGTACCTCGGCCTCGGGCAGAGCGGCTACGGCAGCGTCGACATCATGGATCTGCTTGTGGCCCATGCCGCCGACCTTCTCCTGGTAGTCCTCCACGGCGCGGCCGCATTCATGGAAGCGGACGTCGGCCAGCGCGCCGATCAGGCGGTTGGCCCAGTAGAAGTTTTCGGACGTCACGCGAGCCTGCGTGTCGGCATAGTACTCGGGCATGGTCTCGACGTTGGCGTACAGCGGAACCAGAGCGTTAAACGAGTTGGAGCCGAACGCCGTCCACTGCACGGCGCGATAGGCCGGCTGCGCATAGGGGCGCAGCTGCAGCACGGCGAGCTGGCTGTTGCGGTTGATGCCGATGGGACGATAGGCGCCGCGCGTGGCGGGCGTGCCCTTGCTGCCGTAGCAGTCGTACTCCGTGCCCTGGTAGTGGCTCGAAAGCACGTACTTGATGTCCTCGATGGTCACCTTGCGCTCGGGCACGCGGCTCCAGGGGATGTCGTCGCTCTCGGGCGTGTAGTCGGCCTCGGGACCGTCCCACACATCGCTGGGGTTGAGGCAGCGCTGCATGTACCAGGCGCGCGGCGTGTTGTAGACGTGGTCGCTGTCACTGTGCGAGCCAAAGGCCTCGCGCGGGCTGAAGACCGCAGCGGGACCGTCGCACTCGACGCCCAGCGTCAGATCCAGATGCCACTCGGCCATCCAGGAGCGCAGGTCGGCGGAGCACATATGATCTGCCTGGGCGCCCTCGGCGTCGTCCAGGTCAAAGCTGTCGATGCCCAGTTGGTTGGGCATGGTCACATAGGCGTCGTCGGGCACGCGCTTGGCAATCCAGTGGTGGCCGCCGATGGTCTCGAGCCACCAGATCTCGTCCACGTCGCTAAAGGCGATGCCGTTGTTCTCGTAGGTGCCGTAGCGCTCGAGCAGGTCGCCCAGGATACGAACGCCGTCGCGGGCGGACTTGGCATACGGCAGGACCAGGGTCACCATGTCCTCCTCGCCCAGGCCACCAGACTGCGCCGGCACATAGCCGTCCTCGCCCTTGTTGCCCTTGGCGGGTACGTAGTCGACGAGCGGGTCGGCACCGCGGACGCGCTCGTTGGTGGTGAGCGTCTCGGTTGCGGACATGCCCACATTGAGCTCGTTGAAACCGGCCTCGGCCCAGATGCCGTGGCCCGGGACAACATCGGGGACGCACGTGTAGCGCATGGGGTTATCGGGCAGCTCAACAGTCAGGTGGCTCAGGACGCTTGTGTAGACGCGCGGCTGCTCGTCGGGATGCACCACGCGCATACGTTTGGGCTCAAACACCCCGTTGGACGAGTCCTCGTTACGCGCGACCAGGGTCGACCCGTCGTAGCTCGCGTTCTTACCAACCAAAATCGTTGTGCACGGCATGCGCATCCTCCTTGAGCGAAGAAATCAAACGGCAACAGTGTATCGCTTCGGCGAAAAAAGGGCGAAGCCACAGCCCCGGCAACCCCTGTGGTCAAAAAATGCCAAATATGAGTACTGTCACCAATTTAGTAACAGCAATTTTGCTATGCATGGGTGTCGAAAGTCTACATTTGTTCAATAATTAGATGATGTAATTCCCCATAGGTCCAATAAAATAGGCTCTCTATCGATAATAAATATCGTTAGAGAGCCAAATTAACCTAAATTATATGTGACAATCTTGGCAACAGTACTCATATTTGGCATTTTTTGTCCATGGGGTATAGAACTAACCCCTCAAAACAGCTTCAAAACGCCTATTTCGATGCGCGCTCGGCCGCTTCGATCACGTGTTTGGCAAGGATCGCCGTCGTCACAGCTCCCACGCCGCCCGGCACGGGCGTGATGGCATCAACAATCGGCTCCGCAGCATCAAAATCGACGTCACCGATCAGCTTTCCGGCAGCCTCATCCCAATTAATGCCAACATCGATGATCGTCTGGCCCTCGCGAACCGCGTCCACACCAATCGTGTGCGCGCGCCCAACGGCCGCAACCACAATATCAGCCGCACGGCACTCGGCAGCAAGGTCGCGCGTATGCGTATGGCACGTCGTCACGGTGGCATTGCGCGCCGTAAGCATGACGGCAACAGGACGCCCAATCACCAGCGAGCGCCCGACCACAGCAACCTTAGCTCCATCCAGCTCAACGCCGTAATGATCCAGCAACGCTAACACTGCCTCGGCCGTGCAGGGAGCAAAACCCTCGCCGCGCCCCGAAAGCGTGGTAAGCAGCGAGGCCGGCGTCATGGAGTCAACATCCTTGGCGGGATCAAGTGCCGCGGCAACCGAATCCTCGTCAAGCCCAGCGGGCAGCGGGCGGAACATCAGGCAGCCGTGAACAGCGGGATCGGTATTAATGTCCTTAATAGCCGCCAGCAGCTCATCCTGAGAAACATCGGCAGGAAGCAAAACGCGACAAGCCTCAATGCCAACCTTTTCGCAGCGCTTGAGGGCACCACGCTCGTAGGACAGATCATCCTCGCGCTCGCCCACGCGAACGATGGCCAGCGTCGGCACGATGCCCTGTTCGCGCAGGGCAGCGCAACGAGCGGCGAGTTCCTCGGTCAAAGCGCGGGCAACAGGGGCCCCTTTGAGCAGCTCGGCCATGGCTATCCCCTCTTCCTGGCGGCATCGGCGGCACGGCGCGCCAGCGCATCGGCGCGCGGCAGCCACGTATCCAGCAGCTCATCGCACGCCGCCTCGAGCTCCTCAGCGCGTGCCCGATCCTTCATAGACGTGGTGTTCGCAAAGAGCGTCAAACTCGCGCCTTGCATAGCGGCACGGCAGAACACGGCGCCGCACGCCACATCGGACAGCAGCTGACGCGAGCCCTTGTCGGCCATGTCCTCGAGCAGCGCCAGCGCACGCCCGCAGGCATCCATAATGCGATACGGCGGCATAGCGGCCACATGCAGCGCATCCTGAATCGCGGTCGCTCGAGCCGGATCGTCCCGCGGAATACCGTACGCCGCGGACACCTGGCCGTACGC
>CAUDAE010000127.1 GCA_958447445.1 uncultured Collinsella sp. | reverse complement strand
GGCGCGCTTACACCAACATTTCCGACGCGATCCCTCCGTTACGATCGGTTGACCGTTGTCGTAGTAAATCTTAACGGTGTCGTATCGCTGGAAGAATTCCAGATGGTCAAAAAGTTCAACCGTGAGGTCTCGCCTCATTCTCTCCGCGAGACCGTTTTGATTGCCGGCGAATTCGCTCATTCGGTATTGCAGACAGAGGTAGCGTATGGGGAGATGCTGAATGAACGCGCGAAATGCGCTCAACATGTGCCTTCGCTGCTCCTTGGGAAGATCTTTGTAGTCGCCGTTTCCATTCAGTAGGGGTCCTGCATGAAAAGGCGTATTGGGAAGCGAGGACTGAGACAGGGCGCGCTCGTAGCGGTCAATGCGTTCAACGATTGCATCGTTTTGATCGTGAAAAACGAGGGTGACGAGGTAGTAGTTGGAGACGCCTCCGAGGTCGCCAGATTCGTCAACAAAGACGGAGAGTTCGCTCATGGTGGGCCTCCATTTTTGCAAAAAAATGCCGGGGGTAAGACCCCGGCTCTTGGAGGCCCCTCTTTTAGAGGGAACCATATTCTTTATACCATGAGATAGGGGGTGCTTTCAAGCTTAATTATAATAAGCAAACATATGTTCGTCAAACTACTTGCGAAAAGTCCTTCGCTGTCGAGAGGTGGGGTAGGGCGGCTCGTAAATTGCTGACGCAATGGCACCGGCGGTTTCCCAAGAAGCATTTAGTCTTGACTCGCATAAAAAATGCCGGGGGTAAGACCCCGGCTCTTGGAGGTCCCTCTATTCGAGGGTACCGATTTCTTTATAGCATGAGATCGGACGGCTTTCAAATGGCGCCATGTGGATGGGATGGGATGGCGCGCCTGATAAAGCCCTCAATGAATGGCATCTAACTAGCGTTCGTGATATAAAGAAATCGGTCATCTCAAAAGAGAGGGCTTCCAAGTGCCGGGGACGTTTTCCCCGGCTTTTTTCATTTCGGTGTCAATTCAAATGTTTTTCAACCCATCCCCTCAATAACTTGCGGTGAAATAGGGACTGAAATGGCTGTTCAGAAGCCTATTCAATCCCTATTTCACCGCAACTTATGGGTGGGGATGGCTACGATGCTAGTGTGGCGATGACGGCTTCGTCGCCGGCGTATATGAGGGTGTTGCCGTCGGGGATGATCGTCTGGCCGTCGCGTTTGAGCATCACGACGATAAAGGGATGCTTGCCTTGCGGCACATCGCGAAGACGCTGGCCGGCCAGGCGACCGTGGGGGGTTACGGTGACCTCGCGCAGCGTAACCTCGGCACGCTCTTCAAACGTCGGCGCGGCCATCACCAGCAGGTCACCTTCCTCGATGACGGTATCGCCGTTGGGCAGCACCGGGTGCGCCCCGTCGCGCAGCACCAGGACCACGAGCATGTCTGTGGCGCTGCCAATGTCCGCGAGCGAGCGTCCGGCAAACGGATGTCCAGCGCCCACCTTGAGCTTTACAAACGACATGCCGTCTTCGTCGCGGTAGTCGTTAAAGGTGCGGCGCACGTCGCCGGTCGCATCGATCATATCGAGCTTCTTCGCCACCGCCGGCAGCAGCGAGCCCTGCACCACAATGCTCGACACAGCAATCACAAACACCAGGTCAAATAGGTCGTGTCCGCCAGGAACGCCGGCAACCACGGCGAAGAGACTAAAGACGACCGAAGCTGCTCCGCGCAGACCCGCCCAGCTTACGAGCGCAACCTGGCGAGGGTTCGTCCTAAACGGCGCCAGGAGCATTCCCACGGCGATGGGGCGGCTCACGAAGAGCATGAACGCCATGAGCGCCAGGCCCGGCAGCAGCATCTGCGGCAGGCGTGCGGGCGTCACGAGCAGGCCGAGCAAGAAGAAGATCGTCATCTCTGCCATCTCGGTGAGAGTGTCAAAGAAGTGCGCCATCTCGACTTTGCCAGTGATGTCACTGGCGCCCAGCACAATGCCGGCCAGGTATACAGCCAAAAAGCCGTTGCCGCCCAGATAGCTTGGTAGCGCGTAGGCGACGATCGCCACGGCGAACAAAAAGATGGTCTGCGCGTCCTTGGCCGTTGCGTGCGCGCGTTCAATCAGGCGGCCCGCCGCCCAGCCGATGGCAAGGCCCAGGCCCACGCCCAGGATAATCTGCTTGGTCAGCAGTGCGGGAATGTTGATGTCGCCGCCGGCCGCGAGTGTGGCGAGCACGGCGGTGAGCATGTAGGCGACGGGGTCATTGGAGCCCGATTCGATCTCGAGTAGCGAGTCGGTGCCGCCCCTCAGCGATAGGTTGTGCTCGCGCAGCACGCTAAAGACGCTGGCCGCGTCGGTGGATGCCACGACCGAGCCCAGCAGCAGGCCGCCGATCCAGTCGAACCCCAGCGCGAAGTGCGCAAACGCGCCGGTGATGCCTGCGGTGATGACGACGCCGAGCGTGCTCAGCAACACCGCGGGCACGGAGACGGGTTTGGCACGGTCGATATTGGTGTTAAAGCCGCCGTAGAACATGATGAACAGCAGCGCCGTGCTGCAGACGGTTTCGGTAAGCGCGTAGTCGCTAAAGTCGATGTGCGCCGGGCCGTTGACGCCCAACAGCATGCCGAGCGCGATAAAGATGAACAGGGTGGGGAAGGGGAGCTTTTTGCCGACGGGTTTGATGGTCAGGCACAGAATAATGACGAGGCCGATAAAGAGAAGGATCTGGTTCATGGATAGTGTCCGCTCCTGGGTGGTTGGCGTGGCACGGTCAGTTGTCTGCGGTTATTTGTACCCAAAGATGGTGGGTTTATGGGGTTGGATTGCGGGCGTGCGCGATATCGTCATAGACGGCTGCCGTCTTTGCCTCTGCTCGGAAACCCTTTCCAGCTTTAAAGCAACGGAGTACAATGGATAACGTTTAAGTTCAACTTGAAGTTTTAGTTGCGGCGCCGGGCTTAGGCCGCAATGCAAGGAGAGGCGTACCATGGCGATCTATGTGACATCTGATGCTCACGGGCACGTGCGTGCGCTTGACGAGGCCCTGTCTAAGATCTCGTTGACGTCCGACGATACGCTGTACGTGCTGGGCGACATGATCGATCGCGGGCCCGATCCGGTCGGCGTTATTAAACTCGTGCGCTCGCTGCCCAACGCCCACGTGCTCAAGGGTAATCACGAGCAGATCATGCTCGATGCCATCATTGGTCAGGATCCGCTCGATGCCGAGACCTGGGATATCAACGGTGGCTGGACGACGCGCGAGCAGCTCAACGACATGGAATTTGAGGCATACGAGGAGCTCGTGCGATGGATGGCCGCGCTGCCGCTCTACGCGGTGGTCGAGACCGAGGAGCGCCCGTATCTGCTGGTACATGCTGGAATCGAGATGAAGGCGGCGCGCGCGTTTTTGCTTGAGCATGGTGTCGATTGTGCCGATGGCGTCGGAGCGGTGGGTGCCGATCGCGAGCTGCTGCAGCAGATGCTCGCGGTGCAGTCGTCCGATGACCTGCTGTGGATTCGTCACGGCTATTGGGATGTGCCGACCGGGCTGCTTTCTACCGAGGGTAAGGGCCCGGTCGTGGTGAGCGGTCACACGCCCACGGTATCGCTTGGGCGCTATTGCGAGGTCGGTGGTCTGGCGGGGCTCGATGAGGAATCGGGACGCGGGCAGATCGTGCGCTTGGGCGGCGAGGACACTGCCGGCGTGCCCGATCGCATCGACATCGACTGCGCCGCCGCCACCGGCTCCGAGTTCGGCCGCGTGGGCATCCTGCGCCTGGACGACGGGGCGGAGTTCTACGCGAACATCAACCCGGGCGAATAATCGGTGCAAGGGGTGGCTAATTTTGGACGGGGCCCTTTTTGACTACTTTTGCCCTTCTGCCCGCAAATTGATTTTTCAGGGACGGGGATTAAATAATCATTTGGCTGCCCGCTGGCTAAGTGAGTAGACTTTTTTGAAAATGCCGAGCACCCAACATATTTGCCTCAATAAAACCGCAGGTCACAGACTTGTGCTTTGTCGGTGTGGTCGGGGATTCGGTAAAAGTCTACTCACTTAGTTTTGCGTGATGCATATTGTTCGCAATGTGACCCCAGCCGGGGTGATTCCATCGCAAATTCCGGTGACCGGGGGTAGCTAATTAGGCCCCATACGGGTTGCGGGCTCGTTCTATGCGCTGGCGGATGTGGGCGTACTCGATAATCAACAGTACCAGCAGTAGGGCCATGATGGCTAGGTAGCTCACCACAGCGCCCATCAGACCCAGCAGCTTAATCAGGATCACCGGCAACACCACGCTTACGGCGAAGCAGATCAGGTAGATCTTGGTGACGTCGCCGGCATGGCGCAGCACCGTGATGATGGCGTAGATAAAGTCGATGGCCGCGGTGATGCCGCCGGCGACGACCATCAGCAGCGCCAGCGTACGGTAGCGTTCAAAGCTGAGGCCGTACATAAAGCTCATGAGGGGAATACCGGGACCTGCCATAAATGCGGCGCACACGCCGGTGATGACCACGATCAACGCCATAACGGCAACAATAATCAGGTCAAAGCGACGACGCTTACGAGGATTAGCCCAAATGCTCGACAAGCGCAGGAGCTGCGGTTTATAGATAAATCCAATGCTCAGCAAAATAGCCTGCGCCGGAAAGAACAGGGCATTAAAGTACAGCTGATATTTGTATGCCAGCGTACCTTCCATCACAAACTTGGGCATGCTCTCAATTAGGTTGAACAGGAACAGTGCACCAAAGAGCGGAGCGCACTGGACAAACAGATGGCCGACCTCGCGCACGCTCACGCGGCGCGATTTTTCGGTCTCGAGCAGGGCGAGCGGCGCGGTGACCAGCACGAGCGAGGCAATCGCGACGATGCCCATGGCCATGGCCGCGATGGGCATGCTGCGCGTGAGGAACAGCGCCACGCTGAAGACCGCGATGACGCCGACGGAGCGTAGCGTTTGGCTCATTCCAGCCAAGTAGAGCTTGTCGGCCTTCGTACACGTCGGCGACGCCGTCGATGACCTTATACAGGTAGACGCCCAGGCCGATCGTCGCCATCTGCGCGTCATAGCCGCGAGCGCTGCTGTACATGAGGCCGCAGCCTAGGGCGAGCGCTCCACAAAGCCAGCGGTTGAGCTGGTAGGAGGCAAAGGACGTCTTTTCGACGATGTCTGAGACCTGGAAATTGCGCACGCCGTAGTTGCATGCGATCATGATGAG
>CAUDAE010000126.1 GCA_958447445.1 uncultured Collinsella sp. | reverse complement strand
CCAATGCTGAATACTCCCAAAAATGTACGTCGGGACATGACCCACCTGAGCAAAAGCGCTCAAGTTCGGTGTTCGGGGACGCCAACCGGTCCGCAATGCATGCAAGTCACAGCTCCGGCAACCGTTGAACGGGCAAAACCTACCGTTCACCCCATGGTTGTTAGGTGAACGTTCACCTTTTGAGTCGTAATGGATTAGTATGGTGAACGTTCACCTAAAGGATAACGAGCGCGCCGTGCGCCCGCGTTGCCAGCAAAGGGGCTGTTTGATGAAAAACTTTATGGACGATCAGGATTTCCTGCTGAGCACCAAGACCGGTGAGGAGCTGTTCCACAACTTTGCCGAGGGCATGCCCATCGTCGACTATCACTGCCACATTTCTCCCAAGGAGATTTGGGAGGACAAGCGTTTCGAGAACATCACCGAGGTTTGGCTGGGCGGCGACCACTACAAGTGGCGCCTGATGCGCGCCAACGGCGTCGACGAGCGTTTTATCACTGGCGACGCCCCTGCTCGCGAGAAGTTCCAAAAGTGGGCCGAGACCCTGGGTCGCTGCGTTGGCAACCCCGTCTTTGAGTGGAGCCACCTGGAGCTTAAGCGCTACTTTGGCTACGAGGGCGTCCTCAATGGCAAGACTGCCCAGGAGGTCTGGGACCTTGCCAACGCCAAGCTCGCTGAGGCTAGCTTTACCTGCCGCAACCTGATCAAGCAGTCCAACGTCCGCATGATCTGCACTACCGACGACCCCGCCGACAGCTTTGAGTGGCACAAGAAGATTGCCGCCGACGACAGCTTTGACGTTCAGATCGTTCCCGCCATGCGCCCCGATGCCGCTTTGCGCATCGAGCGCGGCCAGGAGTTTGCCGACTACTGCAAGCACCTTTCCGAGGTTGCCGGCGTTGAGGTCAGCGACTTTGAGGGCATGAAGGCTGCCATTTCCAAGCGCTACGACGTTGCTCACGAGCTGGGCTGCCGCGCCTCCGACCACGCACTCGACTACGTTATGTACGTCCCGGCTACCGCCGACGAGATCGAGGCTATCTTTGCCAAGGGTCTGGCTGCCGAGCCGCTTACCGAGGAAGAGGTCCTCAAGTACAAGACTGCCTTTATGCAGTTCGTTGCCGGCGAGTATGTCCGTCTGGGCTGGGCCATGCAGCTGCACTTTGGCTGCAAGCGCGACAACAACCGCGCCATGTTCGCCAAACTCGGTCCCGACACCGGCTACGACTGCATCTCCAACTACACGCCGTCCGACCAGCTCGCCGATTTCCTCAACTCCATCCAGGAGACCTGCGGCCTGCCCAAGACCATCCTGTACAGCCTGAACCCCATCGATAACACCATGATCGATACCGTCATGGGCTGCTTCCAGGAGGCTCCGACTGCCGGTAAGATCCAGAACGGCTCCGCCTGGTGGTTCAACGACAACGAGGTCGGCATGCGCGAGCAGCTTACGGCTCTGGCTAACGAGGGCGTGTTGGGCAACTTTGTGGGCATGCTTACCGATTCCCGCTCCTTCCTGTCCTATCCGCGCCACGAGTACTTCCGTCGCGTGCTGTGCAGCGTGATCGGCGAGTGGGTCGAGCAGGGCAAGTACCCGGCCGACATGGAGCTGCTGGGCGAGGTTGTGCGCGACATCAGCTACAACAATGCGGTCCGCTACTTTGGCTTTGACCTGGACACCGTCGAGGCCTAAGCCCGCATCGAATCACATCGAACACGGGAGCGCCGTTGCCACACACGGCGCCCCCGTTTTGCTTGCACGCTAACAGCTATCTAAGGAGAGACACAGATGGAGAACATCAGCTACGATGCGCTCGAGAAGATCGGCTACAAGGGCTATCTGCTGCCCAAGGACGCTCCCGAGAAGGTTCTACAGTTTGGCGAGGGCAATTTCCTGCGCGCCTTCGTCGACCGTTTCTTTGACATGGGCAACGAGGCCACCGGCTGGAACGGCAAGGTCGTCATGGTGCAGCCCATCAGCGGTGCCTTTGGCTTTGCCGACGGCATCAATGCCCAGGACGACCTGTACACCGTGCTGGTGCGCGGCAAGGAGAACGGCAACACGGTTGACGAGTCCCGCGTGATCAGCGCCTGCAGCCGCTGCCTTAACCCGTATCGTGAGGACGACTACCGCGCCATGATGGAGGTCGCTGTCTCCGACGACCTAGAGATCATCGTCTCCAACACCACCGAGGCCGGTATCGCCTATGACCCGTCCTGCAAGGCCGACGACATGCCACCTGCGAGCTTCCCCGCCAAGCTTGCCCAGGTGCTCCACACCCGCTGGGCTGCCGGTAAGCCGGGCGTCATCGTCCTCGCCTGCGAGCTCATCGATCACAACGGCGAGGAGTTGCTGCGCATCATGAACCAGTATGTGAGCGACTGGGGCTGGGAGGACGAGTTTGCGCAGTGGATGGCCAACGACTGCACCGTCTGCACCACGCTCGTCGACACCATCGTACCGGGCCGTATCCGCGACGCATCCGAGGCCGCCGCGGTGGCTGAGCGTCTGGGCTACGAGGATCCCTTCCTGGCCGTGCGCGAGCCCTTTCAGATGTGGGGCATCCAGGGTGACGAGTCGCTTGCCGAGAAGCTTCCCTTTGTGAAGGCTGGTCTTCCGGGTGTCTTTGTGACTCCCGACGTCACCCCGTACAAAAAGCGCAAGGTCCGCATCCTCAACGGTGCCCACACCGCCTTCGTTCCGGGTTCCTGGGTTGCCGGCTTTGATATCGTGCGCGACTGCATGCATGACGAGACCATTCGCGGCTTCATGAACACCATGCTCTACGACGAGGTCATTCCGACGCTTGCCGCCGACTTGGATGTCGAGGACTGCAAGGCCTTTGCCGCCGCCGTCGAAAACCGCTTCGACAACCCGTTTATTGATCATGCGCTGCTCTCCATCTGCCTCAACTCCACGGCTAAGTGGCGCGCTCGCGACCTGCCCACACTCAAGGACTACGTTGCCGAGACCGGCAACCTGCCCAAGTGCCTGGCGACGAGCCTCGCTACGCTCATCTCCTTCTACACGCAGGAGCTCGTGTCCCGCGAGGGCGACGGCCTGCACCTGCGTCGCTCCGACGGCACCGAGTACACCGCTCAGGACGACGCCTTCGTGCTCGACTTCTACGCCGCCCATGCCGGCGCCGACGATGCCCAGCTGGTGCACGACGTGCTCACCAACGAGCAGATGTGGGGCGAGGACCTTACGCAAATCGCAGGTCTTGAGGAGTTTGTCGTCAGCGCGCTCGCTGTCGTGCGTGCCGAGGGCGCCAAGCAGGCCTTCGCCAACGCTCAGGCGTAAATTTCCGGCGCAGACGCGGGCGCGGGACGGCGTGCCCGCGTCTCGACTTCTGCTCAACCTGTAGGGTTAGGACCATTTGTAATGAATACTATCCAGATCAATCCGGCCGATAACGTGATCGTTGCGCTGTCGCCGCTTGCCAAGGGCACTGCCGTCGCGGTTCCCGGGGTGGGCGAGGTCGTGGCCGTGGAGGATATTCCGCAGGGCCATAAGATGGCGGTGCGCGCGATTGCCGCAGGGGAGGACGTCATCAAGTACGGCCTTCCTATCGGCCATGTGACGGGCGATGTCCAGCCCGGTCAGTGGCTCCACACGCACAATGTGAAGACCAACCTTTCGGGCGAGGTCGAGTACGCCTACAACCCCACGCATCCGGTCGTGGATCCCGTTGAGCCTGAGACCTTTATGGGCTTCCGCCGCGCCGACGGTCGTGCCGCGACGCGCAACGAGCTGTGGATCATCCCCACGGTCGGCTGTGTCAACGAAGTCGCCCGTGCCATGTGCGAGCAGGCCCAGGATCTGGTCGATGGCTCGCTGGAGGGCGTCTACTACTTCCCGCATCCGTTCGGTTGCTCGCAGACCGGCGCCGACCATGTCCAGACGCGTCGTCTGCTGGTGGCGCTCTCGCGTCACCCTAATGCGGCCGGCGTGCTGTTCCTGTCGCTCGGTTGCGAGAACTGCACACACCAGCAGGTGCTCGACGAGCTCGGTGACTTCGATCACGAGCGCGTTCGCTTTCTCACCTGCCAGGATGTAGCCGACGAGCAAATCGAGGGCCACAAGATTCTGGCCGAGCTGGCAGACCTGGCAAAGCAGTCCAAGCGCGAGCCCATTCCGGCCTCCGAGCTGGTCATTGGTCTTAAGTGTGGCGGCTCCGACGGTCTTTCAGGCATTACCGCCAACCCCACGATCGGTCGCGTGAGCGATATGGTCGTCGCCCGTGGCGGCACGTCGGTGCTTACCGAGGTGCCCGAGATGTTTGGCGCGGAGAGCATCCTGCTCGACCGTTGCGAGAACGAGCAGGTCTTTAACGCCGCTTCCGACATGCTCAATGGATTTAAGGACTACTTTATTAGCCACGGCGAGGTCGTTTATGAGAACCCGAGTCCCGGCAACAAGGACGGCGGTATTACCACGCTCGAGGACAAGAGCTGCGGCTGCGTGCAAAAGGGCGGATCTGCCCCCATCGTCGACGTGCTGCCGTATGCCGGCCAGGCAAATAAACACGGCCTGAACATGCTGTGCGGTCCGGGCAACGACATGGTATCCACCACGGCGTTGACGGCTGCCGGCTGCCACGTGATTCTGTTCTCGACCGGCCGCGGCACACCGTTTGGCGCGCCGGCGCCTACCCTCAAGGTGTTCACCAATCAGCGTCTGTGCGACCACAAGGCCAACTGGATGGACTTTAACGCTGGCGTGATTGCCACGGGTGAGCGCACGCTCGACGAGGCTGCCCACGATCTGTACCAGCTGGTGCTACAGACGGCGAGCGGTAAGCTCACGAGTGCCGAGCGCCGTGGCTGTCACGAGATCAGTATCTGGAAGGATGGCGTCTGCTTGTAGCGGCAAGTGCGCCCAAGCATAGCGCGATGTCATCGGCCCCGTCGGGAGTGTTCCCGGCGGGGCTTTTTCGTTTCGTGGTTAAGTGAATATGTTGGAAAATCTGATAAACGTTCACCTATCTCATGGCTGTCCAGCATGGCACCTTTACCAGCAGAAAATAGGTGTGAGGATCTCAATTGTGTCCGTTCAGCGGTAAAAATCGACCGTTCAAGGATATTATTCAAGTGAACGTTCACCTGTCGTAAGCAATCGCGCATAATCTAACTAAACGTTCCCCCTGAACGCTGGGCAGACAGATGTCAGTGTGGACTCCAATGTCTTGCTG
>CAUDAE010000125.1 GCA_958447445.1 uncultured Collinsella sp. | reverse complement strand
ACGCCTTAGAAGACGCACCATCTCTTGGGTATCTGTTTCGCCGAGCTGCTCGAGGAAAGCCGCAGTGCGGTTCTCGAATTCCCGACGTTTGATTTCGAGATCCTGGAATCCTTTGTCGGTCACCGTGACGTGTACGCGACGACGGTCGGTCTTTGAGTGCTCGCGCTCGACCCAGCCCTTGGCTTCGAGAGCGCGTAGGATATTGGCGATGCGGGCACTCGAGACCCAGGCGCGATCAGCGAGTTCGCTCGGCGTGAGCGAACCGCCGGCGAGTATGAGGGCGCGCATGACGGCCATCTCGCCGCCGAGGGCTTTGTCCGCAAAGCGCGAAATGCGCTGATGCATGCTGCCGAACTCGGTAAGGAGCTGACGCCCAAGTTCACGGAAATCGGTATCTTCCACCGAAAACCCCTAACACTAGAAACTATTTTCGGTGAAAGATGATACCCCCGCTCAACCATCCCATTCGGTGGATTTCTAGGCATGTCCCAAAAATCTACTTGGCCGCTAGGCAATATTAAGAGTGCATTAAGACTTAAAATCATTCAATTGCTGAAGCGTTTCAAAGAACTATTATGCACGCGGTTAGGCGAGGGGTTGTCACCACCATGACGACTGGGACTCATATAATCGCCACGTGTGATGCTCCAACTTCCCGCAAGGAGACACCTTACATAAAGGGGGATGGAGTCATGGCATTTGACTTCACGGGCAAGACCGCGATTGTCACGGGCGGCACTCAGGGCATTGGCCTCGAGATCGCCAAGGGCATCGTCGCGGGCGGCGGACATGTCGCGCTCATCGCAAGGAACGCTGCTAAGGGCGAGGCCGCAGTGGCCGAGCTTGGCGAGGGCAACAAGTTCTATCAGCTCGATGTCGCCGATGCGCCCAAGGCGCGCGAGACCGTCGAGCAGATTTTTACGGACCTGCCGCAAACCAACATCTTGATTAACTGCGCTGGCGTCATCAGCACCAAGAAGTTCGACGAGATCGATGACACCGAGTGGCGCCGCACTATCGATATCAACCTCAACGGTACCTTCACTATGATGAACGCCGTGTACCCGCACTTTAAGGCGGCGCATGCCGGCACTATCGTCAACGTGAGCTCCGTTGCTGGCAAGATCGGCGGCGGCCTGCTTGGCACCGCTGCCTACGCGAGCTCCAAGGCCGGTGTCAACGGCCTTACCAAGGCGGTCGCCAAGGAGGGCGGCAAGTTTGGCGTTCGCTGCAACGCCGTGTGCCCGTCGCTCACGTTGACCGATATGACCTCGATTCTCTCTGACGAGAACTCTCAGCGCATCATCAACGGTATTCCTCTGGGCCGCGCTGCCCAGGCCAGCGAGCCTGCGCAGATGGTGCTGTTCTTCGCTTCCGACCTCGCCAGCTTCGTGAACGGCGAGATCGGTGACTGCGACGGCGGCATCGTCCTGGACGGGTAATACCCCGCGGTGATCGTTTGGCGGCGACCCTGGCGACTCGGGGTTGTCGCCTTCTTTCTGACATAGGCGCGTGCGGCTACGATTCGCATGCATCCAAAGGAGATATATATGAGTGAATCGACTGCGGTGGAGGCGCCGGCGGCAAAGGAGCCGTTCTTTAAGATGTCCTCCATCCCGGGTGCCAATATTTTGGTGCCGCTTTTGCTGGGCTGCCTGCTCAACACGCTATTCCCCGACCTGTTCAAAACGCTCGGCAGCTTTACGCTTGGTATGACCCAGCAGGGCGCAGGCCCACTCGTGGGCGCTTTTTTGCTCATCGTCGGTACGACGATTTCGTTTAAGAGTGCTCCTGCCGCCGCTGCACGCGGCGCCATCATCATCGCCGTCAAGCAGATCGTGGTCGTTGCCGTGTCGCTGCTCATCCTTTATGTGTTCAACGACAACCTGTTTGGCATCTCTGCCATGGT
This sequence comes from uncultured Collinsella sp., assembly GCA_958447445.1. GTDB lineage: Bacteria > Actinomycetota > Coriobacteriia > Coriobacteriales > Coriobacteriaceae > Collinsella. The sequence goes on along the minus strand of CAUDAE010000125.1, from coordinate 3,289 downwards.
GATGCTGGCGGCTTGCACCGGCGCCAACAACGCTATGTACGCTGGTCTGATGGGCACCATGGGCAATGAGGCCGAGCGTGGCGCCGTCGCCATCACCACGCTGGTTGTCGGCCCTCCGGTCACGATGATCGTGCTCGGCGCTGCCGGTCAGGCTCCGATCGGCTGGTCGCTCGTGGGCGCCATCCTGCCGATCGTCGTCGGCATTATTCTGGGTAACCTGTTCCCCAGCTTTAAGAAGATGATGGCACCGGCACTTTCCGCCATCATCGTGCTCGTCTTCTTTGCCATGGGCTCGACCATGACCTTTGGCCAGCTCATTAATGGCGGTCTTCCCGGTATTCTGCTCGGCGTGATCTGCTCGGTGGTCTTTGCAATTCCCGTCATCGCGGTCGATAAGCTCACGGGCGGTACGGGTGTCGCAGGTGCGGCCATTTCGAGCTGCGCCGGAGCCAATGTGGCCACGCCTGCTGCCATGGCAAGCGTCAACGGGGCCATGTACGGTGGCGCTGTGCTCGCGACGGCTACGGCACAGGTTGCTGCCTGCGCAATCGTGACGGCTATTTTGACCCCGCTGGTCACCAGCTGGTGCTACAAGCATTTTGAGGGCCAGGGCAACGGCAAGGCAACGACCGACAAGGCTGCCGCAGCCGCCTAATGCCAAGCGGCAATCAAAGCTAAATAACTAGCCAGGCCACAGGGCGGCCACGGGGGATTCCGTGGCCGCCCTGCAGTTTCTGTGGGGTCTCTGGGGCACTTTACCCTGCTAAAGCTGGCATAACAGCTAGGGTGAACGTCGTACAAAGGCAAGGAAAAATACTAAACAAATCGGTGAACGGTAGTTGTTCGCGCGCGCATTTCCTGCGGGTTTGTAAAAAAAGCCATTATGATATAAAAAAAGAAACATATAACAGCCCAGATGGAGAGGGTCGCTATGTTATCCTTCTCAGACGGGTGAAATCTTGGGTTTTGGGTTGTAGCTCCAAGGTGGACAAACGTTTTTCCTGCACCAACGTGCGGTGAAGAACGGAAGAAGCCGGTAGTGCAAGCCGAACATTCAAGAATTCAATAAGCAGCGGTGTGAGAGAGCGCCGCATTACACGTAACTAGGAGCGTGGTTACACAATGCAGGAGGCATGGGAAGGCTTTAAGGAAGGTATCTGGACGGGAGAGGTTGACGTCCGAGACTTCATCCAGAAGAACTACACCCCCTACGAGGGCGATGAGTCGTTCCTCGTAGGTCCGACCGAGCGTACCAAGGAGCTGTGGGGCGAGGTTCTCGACCTGCTGCTTAAGGAGCGCGAGCAGGGCGGTGTCCTCGATATGGACACCAAGACCGTCACGGGTATCGTGAGCCACCCCGCTGGCTACATCGATAACGCCCACCGCGAGAAGGAGACCATTGTTGGCCTCCAGACTGACAAGCCGCTCAAGCGCGCGCTGCACGTCAACGGTGGTATCCGCATCGCTTGCCAGGCTGCCAGCCAGCACGGCTACAAGGTCGACGAGAACGTTGTCGAGCGCTACACCTTCGAGCGCAAGACCCACAACGCCGGCGTCTTCGATGTCTACACCCCCGAGATGCGTGCTTGCCGCTCGGCTCACATCATCACCGGTCTGCCCGATGGCTATGGCCGCGGCCGCATCATCGGCGACTACCGTCGTGTTGCCCTGTACGGCGTCGACTACCTGATCAAGGACAAGGAGGCCCAGAAGGCTTCCACTCCGACGGTCATGACCGCCGACAACATCCGCGATCGCGAGGAGCTGCAGGAGCAGATCCGCGCCCTCGGCGAGCTCAAGATGATGGCCGAGACCTATGGTTTCGATATTTCCAACCCTGCTACCAACACGCAGGAGGCCATCCAGTGGATGTACTTCGCCTACCTTGCTGCCGTCAAGGAGCAGAACGGCGCCGCTATGTCCATCGGCCGTACCTCTACGTTCATCGACATCTACGCTGAGCGCGACCTTGCCAACGGTACCTTCACCGAGGAGCAGATCCAGGAGTTCGTGGATCACTTCATCATGAAGCTCCGCATGGTCAAGTTTGCCCGTACCCCCGAGTACCAGGCCCTGTTTACCGGCGACCCGCAGTGGGTCACCGAGTCCATCGGCGGCATGGGTGTTGACGGCCGTACGCTCGTTACCAAGATGAGCTACCGCTACCTGCACACGCTCGAGAACATGGGCACCAGCCCCGAGCCCAACATGACCGTTCTGTGGTCGACCCGTCTGCCCGAGAACTTCAAGAAGTTCTGCGCCAAGACTTCCGTCGCCAGCTCCTCGATCCAGTACGAGAACGACGACCTCATGCGCGTTTACCACGGCGACGACTATGGCATCGCCTGCTGCGTGTCCTCCATGCGCATTGGCAAGGAGATGCAGTTCTTCGGTGCCCGCGCCAACCTGGCCAAGTGCCTGCTGTACGCACTCAACGGCGGTGTTGACGAGGTCTCCAAGAAGCAGGTCGGCCCCAAGTACCGCGCCGTTGAGGGCGATACGCTCGATTACGACGACGTTGTGGCCAAGTACAACGACATGATGAAGTGGCTCGCTGGCGTGTACGTCAACTCGCTGAACATCATTCACTACATGCACGATAAGTATTGCTACGAGCGCATTCAGATGGCTCTGCACGACAAGCACGTGCACCGCTGGTTTGCTACGGGCATCGCTGGCCTTTCCGTCGTGGCTGACTCCCTGTCCGCCATCAAGTACGCCAAGGTCCACCCCGTCCGTGACGAGAACGGCATCATCGTCGACTTCGAGACCGAGGGCGAGTTCCCCAAGTACGGTAACGACGACGACCGCGTCGACCAGATCGCTCACGACGTTGTGCACCAGTTCATGGAGTACATCCGCATGAACGATACCTATCGCAACTCCGTGCCCACGACCTCGGTTCTGACCATTACCTCCAACGTCGTGTACGGTAAGAAGACCGGCTCCACGCCCGACGGCCGCAAGGCTGGCCAGCCGTTCGCCCCGGGTGCTAACCCCATGCACAAGCGCGATAGCCACGGCGCCATCGCTTCGCTGTCTTCGGTTTCCAAGCTCCCGTTCCGCGATGCTCAGGACGGCATCTCCAACACCTTCTCCATCATCCCGAGTGCGCTCGGCAAGGAGGACCAGGTGTTCTTTGGCGATATCGACCTTGATCAGCTGGGCGAGTAACTATTGTTAGTGCTATACTAACAATAACGATTACTGATTAGTGCGCTGGTTTCGGCCGGCGCCTATCGATCGAAGGAGACACATTATGAAGGTTTCTGAAGTTTCCGAGACTCAG
>CAUDAE010000124.1 GCA_958447445.1 uncultured Collinsella sp. | reverse complement strand
GAGCGTCCGGCTGATAACCGGGAGGTCACAAGTTCGAATCTTGTCAGGTCCACCACTTTCTTTCGCAATAAACACCCCAGCGAGAGCCGAGTCGCCGCTGGGGTGTTTATTACTGTCTCCGTGGGGGTTTAGCTCAGCTGGGAGAGCGCGGGCTTTGCAAGCCTGAGGTCAGGGGTTCGATCCCCCTAACCTCCACCATGATGGACCTGTAGCTCAGTTGGTTAGAGCGTCCGGCTGATAACCGGGAGGTCACAAGTTCGAATCTTGTCAGGTCCACCATCAAAACTGTGAAGAGCCCTGAGGCGTTGCCTCGGGGCTTTTTTCTTGTCTGCGATAAATCTCATTTTGGTTTTGTGTGCTGTGCGAAAGATTGGGTAGTATAGCTATTCAATGCGGTGGAGCTGCCGCGTGTTAACCGCTACGTACCGGAGGTGTTCCATGGTTCGTGTCGACATAGAGACCATCGTCATGGCCGCCGGTCCCGTGCCATCGCTTATCGTGCTTCGCGAGCGCTGCAGCAAATCGGACTCGCCCGCGCCGCTGCGTTCCCTTTCCATTCAGACTGGTTCGTTTGAAGCTGCTGCCATTAGCCGCGGCATCGATAGCGGTCGCGCCGAGCGCCCGATTACCCATGACCTGTTGCTCGATACTGTTGGCGCCCTGGGCGCCAAGCTCGAGCGCATCGAGATCGTTCGCGCCGAGCCGCCGGTGTTCTACGCGACGATCGTCGTACTGGCCGATGGTGACGAGCGCAAGATCGACGCCCGCCCCAGTGATGCCATTGCCCTTGCCGTGCGCAGCAATGCCCCCATGTTTGTGGAGGACGACATCATGAATCGCCTGGGCACTGTTTCTACCCACGCCGAGGAAGTCGACGACGAGCAGGAGTTCGAGAAGTTCGACAAGTTCGTCCATACGCTTTCCCCCGATGACTTCTAAATGCGGGGCGTCCAGGTTGTGGAGCGTTCGCTGATGGCCGGCGGTATGTCGGCTGAGGCGGCTGCAATCGCCCGCGAGGCCCAGATGCGCTCGGAGGCTTCTGAGGCGGCTCGCATTGCCTATGTGACGCAGGCCCGCACGCTTCGCGAACGCCGCGGCTCGTTTATCAAGATGGTTGTCATCTCCGCCCTTGTTGCGGCAATCTGCTCGCGCCTTCGTGGTACAGTTGGTGCGCTTGGGTTTTCGATCTCTACGGGCCTGGTGATCTGGGGCGTGGTCGATGCGGTAATGCTGACCAGTCAGATCAAGGTGCTCGACAGGCGCGCGATGGATATGATGCGCGCCCGCGACGCTGCCGCCAAGATCGCCGCCGAGGCACAAGAACTGTAACGACGCCAGACTCGATGGGAAGGTCTAAAGATGGCACAGGATATGCAGGACGCCGGTAACGTCTCCGCCGAGCTCGACGCCATGGTGTGCGATCTGATCGGTGCGTTCTTGGACGACCTTGCCGCCGGCGAAAACCCTGGCGTAGTTGTGGCGATCGAGGACGCTGCTTCCAACCGATATCTGGCGGCGCTCGACGAGGACGGCGAAGAGGCGTGCCTGGAGGCGGCCACCAACTTTATCTCCGAACACAAGATGGGCCTTAAGGACGAGGGTCTGGGCCGTATCGCCCGCTATGCCATCGGCTATACCGGCTGCGTCGAGATTGACGGCGGCTATCACGATGCCCTGCTCGTGAGCTTCTTTGAGACGACGCTCGAGAGCGGCTTTTCGGCATATGTGCTGTATGAGGGCATGGGCGCCGGCGATGGTTTTATGTGGAGCGACCCTGAACCTGCAGGTGAGGAAACCCCTCTCATCTAAAATCGCTAAAATAAACGAGTTTTCGGTAAAAGGCTCAATATTCCCGCTGAGCGTTGTATCGCTGGGCGGGCCGCATACGCGTGCCGTTTGTATATGGATAGAAGATAGGGGAACTACATGCGCGTAGACAATCTGAGGAACATCGCCATCATCGCTCACGTCGACCACGGCAAGACGACGATAGTCGACAAGCTCCTGCGTGCCACGGACGCCTTCCGTGCCAACCAGCAGGTCGAGGACCGCGTCCTGGATTCCAACGACCAGGAGCGCGAGCGCGGCATTACGATTCTCGCCAAGAACATCTCTATCGAGTACAAGGACGTCAAGATCAACGTCATCGACACCCCGGGCCACGCCGACTTTGGCGGCGAGGTCGAGCGCGTGCTGCGTATGGCCGACGGCGCCCTGCTGCTGGTCGACGCTTTTGAAGGCCCCATGCCCCAGACCCGCTTCGTACTGCGTCACGCTATCGACACCGGCCTTAAGATTATGATCGTCATCAACAAGATCGACCGTCCGGGCGCTAACCCCGAGAAGGCCTACAACGACTGCCTCGACCTTATGGCCGACCTGGGCGCCACCGACGACCAGCTTGAGTTCGCCATGGAGCACGTGGTCTACGCCAGCGCCATGAACGGCTTTGCCCGTCTTGACCCCAACGACGGTAACATGGACATGTATCCGCTGCTCGATATGATCATCGACGACATGCCCGCGCCCGAGGTTGACGAGAACGCCCCGCTGGCCATGCAGTGCGTGACCATCGACCACTCCAACTTCGTCGGCCGCATCGGTATCGGTCGCGTGTACTCCGGCGCCATTCACCAGGGCGACCAGATCCTGGTTGTGAAGAACGACGGCTCCAGCGCCACCGCTACCGTCAAGCAGCTCTTTACCTTCGACTACCTGGGCCGCACCGAGTGCCAGGAAGTCGGCGCCGGCGATATCGCCGCTGTCGTGGGTATTGACCGCACCGATATCGGCGATGTTTACACCGACCCCGAGAACCCCGTCGAGCTCGAGCCCATCGAGATCGACCCGCCGACCCTGTCCATCGTCTTTGAGGCTTCGACCTCCCCGCTCGTCGGCCGTGACGGCGACATCGTGGGCGCCCGTCAGCTTAAGGAGCGCCTGTTCAACGAGGCCGAGAACAACGTGACCATGAAGATCGAGGAGCTCGAGGACAAGAGCGGCGTCGAGGTCTCGGGCCGCGGCATTCTGCACCTGTCTGTTCTGATGGAGTCCATGCGCCGCGAGGGCTTTGAGTTCCAGGTCGGCCGTCCCCGCGTTCTGTTTAAGAAGGACGAGAACGGTAACAAGATGGAGCCCGTCGAGCAAGCCGTCGTCGAGTGCCCGGACGAATATTCGGGCAAGGTCGTTGAGGTCTTCGGTACCTCCGGCGGCATCATGACGAGCATGGATACCTCGGGCATCGTGACGCACCTTGAGTTTAAGATCCCGACGCGTGGCATCATGGGCCTTAAGAACCGCATCATGAACGTCACCCACGGCGAAGGCGTGTTCTACCACACCTTCCTGGAGTATGGTCCTTACGCTGGTGAGATCGGTAACCGTCAGAACGGCGCCATGATTTCCATGACCACCGAGAAGGCCGTTGCCTATGCTCTGGGTACGCTGCAGGAGCGCGGCCAGCTGTTTGTTGAGCCGGGCACCGAGTGCTACGAGGGCATGATCGTGGGCGAGCGCAGCAAGGCAGGCGACATGGTCGTCAACATCGCCCGTACCAAGAACCTGGGCAACCAGCGTTCCTCGACCTCCGATATCTCTGTCCAGCTGGTGCCGCCCCGCACCTTCTCGCTAGAGGAGGCGCTGGAGTACATCGCCGACGACGAGCTGGTCGAGATTACTCCCAAGAACATCCGCCTGCGCAAGCGTCTGCTCAACGCCACCGACCGCAAGAAGGCTGCCGTCCGCGCCGGCCAGGTCAACAAATAAGTGCTGGGCTTTATAGCAACTAACAAGAAAGGGCGCCGATCGCGATGGTCGGTGCCCTTTTTGGTGCAGGGGGGCAGGTTCGTTTGCACCACAGCGGGGGCGGCTATCCCCACCGATTGGCTTTCTGGTCAAAGTTAAGTTGTTTAAACATATACATAATTCCACAGAATATGACTGCTTTAATGCAAACCCGTTAACAGGTAAATATCAACTGGTATTAAATTAAAAGACCTCTTGACCTGCGGCTTACATGATTGGTATCTAAATTGTATTTTATGCATTGTGGCATAGACGAACCGTCTTAGAAGGTGCTCCCCAATGGGTTCTTGCAATGCGCTAGGTAGGTTCTCGTAGATGTTGGGGTTTGTGTTCGATCCGACGATTCGCCGTATTCCACACTGTGTTGTAGGAATTAGGGGACAACTATGAATGCACACCGCTCGCAGTCGCTGGGTATGGCGGCCCTGATCTTCATTTTGATTAGCCTTACCGCCGCAGTTTTTCACGGCGCAGCCCCCGTGCGCGCCGAGGATGCGACGACGCCTGCGCCGATTGTGATCAACGGCGATACGGCGGACGTTACGGTTGGGCTTTTTACCGATGAGGGTCGTACAAAGCCCTTGGATGGTAATGCCGTGCTTTCGACCGACACACTCTACGGCTCGTTTAATGCGAAGTTCGAGCCAAATCATGGCCCGAGTGCGGAGCGAAACGTTGCGGAGTACTCTCTCCCGGACAGCATTAAAGCATTTGACAATACCGGTGGCCGCCTTATGGATGATTCCGATCAAGAGGCCGGTAGCTGGAGATGTGAAAACAATAAGCTGATTTTTACTTTTAAAGAGTCATGGATTAAGACACATCCATCCGACGTTCGTGTTGGTGCTGTTTTTTCATTCAAGCTGGCAAATGAGAACGTTGGCTCCGGCGATACAACAAAAGTTAAGTTTCCCGGTACAGCCGAAATCGACATTGCGACCATAGACGGCGATGTGACGGGAGCGAAGGAAGGAAAGTTCTCTCAATCCGGCAGCGAGGGAAAAGTAACTTGGACTCTCAAACTTGAGGTTGCCTCCTATGCTCACAATGTCTGCCTCACGGATGAGCTTGGCAGTAGCTTCTCGTTCGTGCCTGGGTCATTTAAGCTGAACGATCGGGAACTCAATCCACAACCAACCATAAATAAACAGACTGCGAATCTGAATTTGGGGGATTTGTCCAAAGGGACTTATACGATTACCTATGATTCAGTGATGAACCCGGATGTATCCGTGGGCAACAAAGTTTGGATTAACCAACTCGACGATTCAAAAAATAATGCCAGCTGGACATGGGGCGGAGACCGTAGAGGTGGATTGGAAAAGCCAGGTTCAGCAAATGATTTCCGCTATGACATGATCAACAAGAGCGATGGCACCGGAACCCCGTCCGATATCACCTGGACGGTCAC
>CAUDAE010000123.1 GCA_958447445.1 uncultured Collinsella sp. | reverse complement strand
CCTGGGCGTGTACGTGTGCGGTCTCTTTGCGGTAAGCACGCTCGACGAGCACTCTTCCATCCCCGTGATCGTGTGCTGCGTCGCGTTTATGTCATGCGGTACGTCGATTTTCCAGAGCCCCAACAACTCGTTGTATATGGGCTCGGCCCCGCGCGAAGCACTCGGCTTTGCGGGTAGCTTGGGCAGTTTGGCACGCTATGCCGGCATGGCACTCGGCATTACGGCGGCGTCGAATATCCTGTATGGGCAGATGAGCGTGGCGATGGGCGAGGCCGTGACCAGTTTTGTTGCAGGCCGTCCGGATGTATTCCTATTCGGCTTTCGCTCGGTGTTCTACGTGCTTATGGTTGTGGCCGCCGTGGGCTTTGCGCTTGCCATGGTGCGTTTGGTGAAGATGCGCGCCCGCCATTAGCATGTTGGGAGGCTGTCTGCCACGATTCGCGCCGTCCCAAAAAGACTGGTTTGTGGTGCGATGTGGCTTGTGGGGCGGGCGGGGGTCGGTCCGTGGTAGACTATCGAACAACGTTTATTAATCGCGCGGTATCGTTGCCGCGAGAAGGGGTTGCGCCATGCAGGAGCTTGAGGATCGTATTCGCCATGACGGCATCGTAAAGGCCGGTAACGTCCTTAAGGTTGATGCCTTCCTCAACCACCAGTGCGACGTTGAGCTGTTCGACCACATGGGCGCCGAATGGGCCCGTCTGTTCGAGGGTGTCGAGATCAACAAGATCCTGACGATTGAGGCTTCGGGTATTGGTATGGCCTGCATCGCAGCTCAGCATTTTGGCGGCGTGCCGGTGGTCTTTGCAAAGAAGGCCCAGTCCATCAACCTTGACGGCGAGCAGTATGCCACGACCATCTATTCCTTTACCAAGCAGAAGGAGTACCCGGTCATTGTCGGCAAGCGCTTTCTGTCCGAGGGCGATAAGGTCCTGATTATCGACGACTTCCTGGCCAACGGCTGCGCGCTTGAGGGCCTTATTAAGATCTGCGAGGCTGCGGGCGCCGAAGTTGCCGGCATTGGCATCGCCGTTGAGAAGGGCTTCCAGGGCGGCGGCGATAAGCTCCGTAAGCGCGGCTTCCGCGTTGAGAGCTTGGCCCGTATCGCCGATATGGACTGCGAGAACGGCGAGATCACCTTCGCCTAAGCGCGCAACACAAGCGATTGGTATGCGATGTGACAAAGGGACTGTCCCTTTGTCACATTTTTTGTATGAGGGGAGGTGCTGATATGGATGAGAACAAGATGGAATGGCGCGAGTATGCGCGCTATGCCGAGATGTCGGTCGAGGAGTTGGCGCGCGATTGCGAGGTGCAGGTGTTTCGCGCGACGGGTCCGGGCGGACAGGGCGTGAACACGACGGACTCGGCGGTACGCATGAAACATATCCCTTCGGGGATTGTCGTGACGGCGCGTGAGAGCCGCAGCCAGTTTCAGAATCGCGCGAGCTGTCTGCGTAAGCTGCGCGCTGAGCTTGAGCGTCGCGGGCGTCCACCGCGCCGACGCGTAAAGACCAAGGTGCCTCAGCGCTCTCGCCAGCGCAGGCTCAATGACAAGCACTTCAACGCGATTAAAAAAGCCAACCGACGCAAGCCGGGCAGCGACGAATAGCCTCCTCGTAAGTTGCGGTGAAATAGGGACTGTTTTGCGGCTTTAGCTACATAAACAGTCCCTATTTCACCGCAACTTAGGTGGGTTTAGCGGGTGGGGTGCCAGACGTGGAGGACGCCGGCAAGGATGTCGACCTCGATGCGCGAGGCGACAACGGGCTCGCCGTCGGCCTGGATGGGGTAGTCGGGCTCCTCAAAGGTGAGCTCGACATGGCGGCAGCGGCGCATGCGAACCGGCGGCAACTTGGTATGGTGGCCGTCCTTGGCCGAAAGAAACATGGGCAGGGCACCCGCACGCGGAACGGGGCCGCAGGCGTAGCAGACGTCGAGTACGCCGTCGCAGGGGTCGGCATCGGGGCAGATGCGATAGCCCGAGCCATAGGTAGGACCCAGCTGAATTGCCATGATGATCGCCCGCACGCGCTCGGCGGGCGCGCCATCAAAGCTGATGGTCATGGGGTAGTTGCGATAGCGAAGGCCAAACTGTTCAAGTCCCGAGAGAGTGTAGAGCGGAGCGCCCGTCAAGCCGGTCTTTTTGCGTAGCTCGGTGGTGCCAAGGCCGATGGCGGCATCGATGCCGACCGAAAGCGTCTGGTCGTAGTACTCAACGGTAGCCTCGCCGCTGCCGCTTGCGGGGTTCCATGAGCGAATGCGCCCGATGTCCTGACGCTGCAGCTCACAGGTGAGCAGTGCGCCAAAATCCTTGCCGGAGAAATCGTCGATGCCGAGCGTTTGGGCAAAATCGTTGCCGGAGCCAACGGACAGGACGGCAAGAGCAGGGCGGGCGTCCTCCTTTTGCGTCATAAGCCCATTGACGACCTCGTGGATCACGCCGTCGCCGCCAAGGGCGATAACGGTGCGATAGCCCTGGGCCTGTGCGGCCAGCTCCTTGGCGTGTCCCATGCGCTCGGTTAGCACCAGGTCAAACTGGGATGCGCGTGCAGTCATGTCCAAAAAGCGTTGCAGGCGCTCGGCAACTTCGTGCGCCGCACCCGACTGGGCGGCTGGGTTGGCGATGATGAGCGTGCGGCCAAAATCAGTTGCGTGCATGGGGCGACTCCCGGCGTATGACGTGACGGTGCGGTCGCGCTCAGGTCGAATTGCCCCCGATTGTGGCTGCACGTCGAATACTTACGTCTACTCTATCAGGTCGTTGTGGCGCTCGATAGCATCCGCTACCGTACCGCCCTCATCCACAATAAGCGAACGGCGCTTGGGCGAGATGATGCGCTGGGCGGGGTACACGCCGCGGTGTCCGGCAGTTAGGTAGCTGATAAAGGCCACGATGACAAAGAACCCGGCTGCCGTGCCGTGGAACAGGTCGATGGCCATCATGCAGGTGGTGATGGGCACGTTGAGGCCGGCACAGAACACGCCGAGCATGCCGAGAGCTGCCAGAAAACTGGGGTCGATTCCGACGAGGTAACCGATCCAGCCGCCGAGCGCCGCACCGATGCCAAACAGGGGCGTGACCTCGCCGCCTTGGAAGCCCGCACCCAGGGTAAGCGCTGTGACGACCAACTTGATGGCTGCGTCTGCCAGGGTGGTGTTGCCGGCAAATCCGGCGCCGGAAAGCCACGTGGAAAGGCCGGCGTAGTCCCAGGCGTCGAGGAGGGCATAGGCGGCCAAAACCACGAGTGCGCCTATGAGTGCGCGAACGAGGTAATTGGTGATAAAGCGACCGTACAGGCTCTTGACGGTTCGAACTGACCAGGCAAAGAGGCGTGCCGTCAGACCGAAGATAATGGCGCTGATAACAACGATGACGACCGTTTTAGGCGTCATGGCGGGAACGCTGGCGATAACATTCGCCTCGTACTCGGTTCCCAAGGCAAGCGACGTAAAGTAGCCGGTAAACGAGGCGACCAGGCAGTAGATGCCCGCGGTGTAGTCGATCTTGCCGATGAAGCACATCTCCATGCCAAAGAAAGCCCCGGCAAGGGGCGATCCGAACACGGCGCCAAAGGCCGACGAGATGCCGGCGAGCATGAGGTCGTGGTGGTCATGCTTTTTGAGGTGGGCGAGGCTCGAGATGTTGCTGGCGATGGTGCCGCCAATCTGCACCGCAGCTCCCTCGCGACCGGCCGATCCGCCCGTTAGGTGCGTGAGCGTGGAGCAGACGAAGGTGAGGACGGCCATGCGCATATGGATGAGGCGGGTGCCCAGAGCGGAGTCGATGACCAGGTTGTTACCGCGTTTGGCGGCAAGACCGTGGTTTTTGTACACCCATGCGGTGGCAACGCCCACAACGGGAAGCAGTGCGTAAATCCACGCATGGTGCTCGCGATAGTCGGTGGCGATATTCAGCGAGGCCAAAAACGCCCAAGCGGCAACGCCCATGGCGAGCGAGACGATGACGACGAGTACGAGCAACTTAGCGCTCGCGAGTAGGTTGCGGGCGTTGCGGCGCGTGTCGGCAGCCAAGAGCTGCTCGGAGCGGGTGATCTGATGCCTGCCTGCCGTGATGACGTCGTTCAGGGAGAAAAAGCCGCCGTCGTCGAGCGGCTGGGAATGATCCTGCGCCTCATTTGCGCTTTCGGGTTTGTTGTTATGAGCCATACGTTCCTCTTTTAGGTTGCAACGCAAGCATTATAAAACGCGGTAAACGCGACGAGCCGGTGGGTTGGTTTCCATTCTGTTTCGCGGTCTGCAACCGACAGGTGTATTTGCGGGCACAGGCCGAGCCGCGGTCGTGCGTCGGGGGATTATACTGAGACAAGCATAAAGAATCGGCGCCCCTGTTGTGCGCCGTGGCATTAAGAGGTGCATATGGCAGAGAAACTCATTCCGCTGGATGACGCACAGTCGATTGTCCTGTCGCACGTTGCTCCGACGGATCTCATCGAGATTCCCGTGTGGCAGGCGGCTGGTTTTCCCTTGGCCGAGGACGCGGTGGCCGATATCGACATCTCGCCGTTTGCAAACAGCGCTATGGACGGATATGCCGTGCGGTCGGCGGACTTGGCGCAGGCATCTGGCGAGGCGCCGGTGACGCTCGACGTTATCGGACACGAGGCCGCGGGCCATGTGTTTGAGGGCACAATCGGCGCGGGCGAGGCGGTCCGCATCATGACGGGCGCGCCGGTGCCCGAAGGTGCCGACGCCGTGGTGAAATACGAGATCGTCGATGTGCTCGACAGCGATGGCAACGAGGGCTCGCACGTTCGCTTCTCGGCGCCGGCCAAGGTGGGGGAGAACGTTCGCTCGGCTGCTGAGGAAGCCCACGCCGGCGATGTTGTGATGCACGCCGGCGAGGTTGTGGCTCCGGCGGGCGCCGGCCTGCTGGCGAGCGCCGGGTATGCGAACGTGAAGGTGCATGCCGCTCCGCGCGTGGGCATTATCTCGCTGGGCACGGAGCTGGTCGCGCCGGGTGAGCTGCCGGCGCGCGGTCAGATTCGCGATTCCAACTCCTCGGCGCTGATGGCCGAGGCGCTCGATGCCGGCGCCGAGCCCGTGTTCTACGGCATTGCGCCCGATGATGAGCAGGCGATTGCCGAGCTGGTGCATCGTGCCGTGCAGGAGTGCGATTTTGTCATTACGAGCGGTGGCGCCTCGGCGGGTGATTACGATTTCGTGACGGCGCTCGTCCGGCGCGAGGGCGAGGTGCTGTTTGACCGCATCTCGATGCGTCCGGGCAAGGCCATCACGTTTGGCTTGCTCGGGGGTAAGCCCTACCTGGGACTTTCAGGCAATCCTG
>CAUDAE010000122.1 GCA_958447445.1 uncultured Collinsella sp. | reverse complement strand
TTACCGCCGGAATCACCCGCGACCGCGCGTTCGAACTGCTCAACGAGCACAACAAGGACCCGTTCCATATCACCCATGGCGAGACGGTCGAGGGCACTATGCGCTACTTTGCGCGCGAGTTCGACCCCGAGAACGAGGAGTTTTGGGGCATCGTCGGTCTGCTGCACGACCTGGATTGGGAGGAGCATGAGGACGACCCCATGAACCACACCATCTATGCTGCCGAGATTCTTAAGGGCGAAGGTGCGTCTCCAGAGCTCATTCGCGCCATCCAGACGCACACGTCCGACTTCAACACCTCGCTGCCCAAGCCCGAGCTGCAGATGGAAAAGATCCTGTTTGCCTGCGATGAGCTCACCGGCCTGATCGGCGCCGCAGTCATCATGCGCCCGAGCAAGAGCGTTATGGACTTTACGACCAAGTCGCTCAAGAAGAAGTTCAAGGACAAGCGCTTTGCCGCCGGCTGCTCGCGCGACGTGATTTCGCAGGGCGCCGAGATGTTGGGCTGGGGGCTCCCCGAGCTCTTTGACCGCACCATCGCGGCCATGCAGTCCTTCGCCCCCGACCGCGATACCTTCCAGGCCTAACCGCCCACGCCACCTAAAACCACCACAAAGGGGAAAGGCACCTTTGTGATGGTTTTTCTTGCACGGGCGTTAGGGGCGGACCTGGCCGGTGCCGCGGAGCTTGTATTTGTAGGTGGTGAGGGCCTCGGCGGCGAAGGGGCCGCGGGCGTGGAGCTTTTGGGTCGAGATGCCGATCTCGGCGCCCAGGCCAAACTCGCCGCCGTCAGTGAAGCGCGTGCTGGCGTTGGCGTACACGGCCGAGGCATCGACCGCATCCAGGAAGCGCTCGCAAGCGTCCGTGTCCTCGGCAACGATGGCCTCGGAGTGCATCGTGCCGTAGCGATTGATGTGTGCGATGGCCTGGTCCTCGTTTGCCACGACCTTCACGCTCATCTCGAGCGCCAGGTACTCGCGACCCCAGTCCTCCTCAGTCGCGGCGACGTAGTCATCGCCCTCCACAAAGCCGGCGTCGGCGCACGCGGCGCACGTGGCCTCGTCGCCGTGAATGAGCACGCCGTGATCGTGCAGCACGGGAACGACCGCAGGCAAAAACGCATCGGCCACAGCATGGTCGACCAGCAGCGACTCGGCGGCATTGCACACGCCTACGCGCTGGGTCTTGGCATTAACGATAATGTTGAGCGCCTTATCAAAGTCGGCGGATTCATGCACGTAGATGTGGCAGTTGCCCGTGCCCGTCTCAATCACCGGCACAAGCGACTCGCGCACGCAGCGCTGGATCAGGCCTGCACCGCCGCGCGGAATGAGTACGTCGACAATGCCGCGGAGCTTCATGAGCTCGCCAGTGGCCTCGCGGTCGGTGGACTCGATCATCGACACGGCCTCGCGCGGGAAGCCCTTGGCCTCGAGCGCATCGGCCAGCAGCTCAGAAATCATGGCACACGAGTGATAGGCCAGCGAGCCGCCGCGCAGAATGCAGGCGTTGCCGGTACGGATGCAGATGCCTGCGGCGTCGGCCGTCACGTTGGGGCGCGCCTCGTAGACCATAGCGACCAGGCCCAGCGGCACACTCACACGGGTCAGGTCCACGCCACTTGCAAGCACGCGGTGGTCGAGCACGCGGCCCACGGGATCGGGCAGCTCGGCGAGCTTTTCCAGGCCGGCGGCCATGCCCTCGACGCGCTCGGGCGTCAGCAGCAGGCGATCGAGCAGTCCGGCCGAGGTGCCCGCATCGCGCGCGGCGGACATATCGAGCTCGTTGGCGGCGACGATGGAGTCGACACCGTTGCGCAGTGCTGCGGCCATGGCGCGCACGGCCTCCTGGCGCTGCTCATCGCTCGCCGTGGCAAGCGAGGCCGACGCTGCCTTGGCGGCAACGGCAAGATCGTGGACATACGTGGCTATATCGACCGACATGGGCGGCCCTTTCTCCTAGAAGTTTGCAACCATGGTAGCCGATTTGCGCATGGCCTCGCCCGCGGCGGTAGAATTGGTCAACCCGAAACACCGCAACGAACGGAAGACTCACATGGCCCTCATCACTTCGTACCACGTCCCCGGCCTTTACGTCGAGGACCACAGCATCGACGTCCCCCTTGACTGGCGCGGCCTGGAGCCGATGCTCCTGGCCGTCGGCAGTACCATGCGCCGCGGCGCTATGCCGGCACCCATCGCCGGCGCGCCCGAGAGCATCAAGCTCTTCTACCGCGTGGTTTGCGCGCCCGACCGCATCAACGACGATCTGCCGCTGCTCCTGTTTTTGCAGGGCGGCCCCGGCGGCGAGAGCCCACGTCCGCTGTCGCCCACAAGCGACGGCTGGATCGAGGAGGCCGTCAAGCACTTCCGCGTGGTCCTTCCCGACCAGCGCGGCACCGGACGCAGTAGCTGCGTGGACGGACGCACGATCAAGGCACTGGGTGATCGCGCAACGGCCGCCGGCGCCGATACAGCACGCTCGCAGGCGGACTTCCTCAAGCGCCACCTCGCCAGCTCCATCGTGCGCGATTTTGAGTACCTGCGCCTAGTGGGCTTTGGCGGCAAGCCGTGGGTCACGCTCGGCCAAAGCTACGGCGGTTTTTTGACGTTGAGCTATCTGTCGCTCTTCCCCGAAGGCGTGGCGGCAAGCTTTACCTGCGGCGGCATCCCCCACGTGCCAGCGAGCGCCAGCGAGGTCTACGCGCACACCTTCCCGCGCATGGCAGCTAAAACTCAGCAGTATTACGACCGCTATCCCGCTGACGTCGAGCGCGTGGCAGCCCTGGCCGATGCGCTCGAGGCTCAGAAGCCCGTGCTGCCTGACGGCTCGCCGATGACGGTCGAGCGCCTACAGCTCATGGGCAGCGACTTTGGCATGAAGCCGAGCTTTGAGCGCATGCATTGGATTATCGATCACGCGTTTGTTACTGGCGACGGTACGCTTAGCTGCGGCTCCTCGGTATCCGACAGCTTTTTGATGCGCGCCTTCGAGCGCACCAACACGCGTACAAACCCGCTGTACTGGACGCTGCAGGAGTTTATCTACGCCGACGGCGACACCATGCCCATTCGCTGGGCCGCAGCAGAGGAGAAGGCCCATCGTGAGCTTATGTCGTTTAAGCCCGCCATGGACCTGCTGATGGAAGACACCAGCTGGGACAAGATCTACGACCCGCAGCGCCTAGCCTGCAACGAGGTGCCACTACAGGCCGCGGTGTATTTCGACGATATGTACGTCGATTCGGGCATGCAGCTCGATACGCTCAGCCGCGTGGGCAACTCGCATGCCTGGGTGACCAACGAGTTCGAGCACGACGGCCTGCACGGCAGCGTGGTGTTCAAGCACCTCTTCGACGAAGCGTTCAACCGCGGAGACCTGCGCCGGATCTTCTAACAAAGGAGTGTCCCCACCTGCCGTCACAAAAGGAACGTCCCCAAGTACCAGGTTAATGAAGTCATTGCAGAAAGAGGACGGAAAGCGAAAACGCCCCTAAGCGAGCAAGGTGACGCGAAAGAGGAGGGCATTGACCTTCTGGTCATGCCCGACGATTGAACGTCAGATTGCCGCTTAGGGGCGTTTGCAGCGTCAATTGGTTAAGCGAAGACGATTAGGTTATCCCTGTGTATCGCCGGCTTCTCGGCCAGGTTAGCGAGCAGGCGGTTGCTGGCGATCTGGTCCTGGCGACGGCCGGCTGCAAGCTCCAGCACGTCCGAATCGGCCTCGGCGATACCGCGGGCGACGACCATACCGCTCGGATCGCACACATCGAGCACATCGCCCTCGGCAAACTGGCCATCGACCTCGCGAATACCCACCGCAAGCAGGGAAGAGCCACGGCTGACCAGCGCCTTCGCAGCACCGTCATCAACCGTCACCGAGCCGTGGGCCTTGTCGCCCAGCGCGATCCACAGTTTGCGGGGTGCGATGTCCAGGCGCTCCGCCGGCGGATCGAACAGGGTTCCTACGCTCTCGCCGCGGGCGAGACGCACGAGGGCATCGGGCTCCTCGCCCGAGCAAATCACGCTCTGAATGCCCGCCGTCATCAGGATGCGGCTCGCGCGAATCTTGGTGATCATGCCGCCCGTACCCACCGAGGTCGAAGAATCACCCGCCGAGGCAATGATCTTGGCATCGATCTTATGCACGACCGGGACAAACTCGGCCGTCGGATCCTCGTGCGGATTGGCGGTGTAGAGGCCGTCGATATCGGACAGCGTCACGCACAGGTCGGCGGAAACCAGGCAGCTCACGAGCGCCGCCAGCGTGTCGTTGTCGCCAAACTTGATCTCGTCGACGGTAACGGTGTCGTTCTCGTTGACGACCGGCACCACGCCCAGCTCCACCAGACGCAGCAGGGCGTCGCGCGCGTGCAGGTAGGACGTGCGACGCGCCGTGTCGTGACGCGTGAGCAGCACGAGCGAGGTGAGCAGGTCGCGCGCATGGAACTCCTCGTCGTAGGCCGACGAGATGATGCACTGACCAGCCGAGGCGCAGGCCTGCAGGCTCGGAAGGTCGCCGACCGGCTTGCGGTCGAAGCCCAACACGGGATAGCCACAGGCGATAGCGCCCGAGCTCACCACGACCAGACGCCAGCCGAGCTTGCGCAGCGCTGCGGCTTGATCGGCAAGTCCGCCGATAAAGGCGCGGTTGACCTTGCCATCGGCGCCCACCACCGTGGACGAACCGATCTTTACCACCATCGTTTTATAAGAAGTCGTCATACGTCAAACCAATCAACTGTTCAGCGAACGGGCGAACGGGCAAGCGAGAAAATGATCCGTTATCTTCCGTCGCATGCTGATCATTTTGCCCAGGGGAAAGCCGAGGCCGCGGCCATGTTCTTGCGCACGAGCTCGTCGCGCACCTGAGCCAGGCCCTGCTCCATGCCCACCACATAGGTCTGCGGGTACAGGAAGCGCTTGAAAGCTGCGTCCAGATGATCGAGCGCCCAAACACAGCGCTCGCGCGCGTCCTGGATGCTCTCACGCGGAGCCACTGCGCTGCCATCGCGCACGATCGGCACCAGCAGCTCGCGATACTCAAGCTCCGACACGTCGGTCACCAGGGCGGCATCATTCACGGCCACGAGGGTATTGCCGCGCGCGGCGCCCTCCCCCACCAGATGGTCCTCGTCGTAGATCATGTCGCAGACCGGGCCGCCAAAGCCGTCGTAATAACGGCGCACGCGCTGCACGCCCGGGATCGTGCGCTTGTAGGGCTGCTCGGAGAGCTTGACCACCGGCGTCCACGGGTCGGCCTCGCTCGCACGGCGGGCGGAAAGCTTGTACACGCCGCCCAGCGCCGGCTGGTCGTAGCAGGTCGCGAGCTTGGTGCCCACGCCAAAGCTATCGATGGGCGCGCCCTGGTCGAGCAG
>CAUDAE010000121.1 GCA_958447445.1 uncultured Collinsella sp. | reverse complement strand
TATACCCAGCGCTCAAAAAAGTCGGCAGCTAGGGACGTTCCTTTTCTGCCGGCACTTTAGGAACGTCCCTAGCTGTCGCCTAGTCATTTAAGAGCGTCCCCAATGACTACCCAATGACTAGGCCCGATTTGGGGCGCGCCTGCCCCTGGGGTATCATGGCTTGGTTGATATATCTGCATTTACGCGCCTTATAGGAAGGGGCTGCGCTCATGGCTTTTGAGCCCGCTCAACATAGCTTTATCACGCTCGAGGGCGTCGATGGTGCCGGCAAGTCCACGCAGGCGCGTCTGCTTGCCCGCGCGCTCGAACTCGCTGGCTACCAGGTTGTGAGCCTGCGCGAGCCGGGCGGCACCGCCATCAGCGAAAAGATCCGCGCTCTGCTGCTCGACCCCGCCAATACGGCGATGGGCGACACCTGCGAGTTGCTGCTCTACGAGGCGGCGCGCGCTCAGTTGGTGCACGAGGTCATAGCTCCCGCCCTCGCGGCCGGCAAGGTGGTCCTGTGCGACCGCTTCTACGATTCCACGACCTGCTACCAGGCATTTGCCGACGGCCTCGATCGCCAGATAGTGTGCGATGCCAATAACCTGGCCGTCGCGGGAACACACCCGGCGCTCACGCTCGTCTACCACATCACGCCCGAGCAGGCGGCGCTACGCATGGCAGCCCGTGGCGCGGCAGATCGCATGGAGGCAAAAGGCATGACATTCCAGGAGCGTGTTTACCAGGGATTTTGCGCCATTGCTGCCGAGGAGCCAAACCGCGTAAAGCTCATCGACGCGACCGCGTCCATCGAGGACGTATTCGCACAGACGGTCGAGCAGGTTCGCGCCTACGGCCTCGACATTTCCCAGGATGCCGTCACCGCCGCGCTTGCCCAGGAGGCCGAGTAACATGGCCCCCGCTCAGGCAAGCCTGCTGGCCAAGCTTGACACCCAACAGCGCGTGCGCGACTTTTTGACCAATGCCGTCGCCAGCGGTCGCGCATCGCACGCCTACCTGTTTTTGGGCGCGCCCGGCGCGGGCAAGCTCGACGCCGCGTGGGCGCTCGCCCAAGCCTTCCTGTGCGAGCAGGATGGCTGCGGCTCATGCGATAGCTGCGTGCGCGTCGCCCGCCATACGCACCCCGACGTGCACTATTACACGCCCGAGAGCGCCACGGGCTACCTTATCGCCCAGACACGCGAGCTGCTCGACGACGTGCCCCTGGCGCCCATCCGTGCCAAGGCCAAGGTCTACATCATTGACCGTGCCGAGCAGCTGCGCGCCAACACCGCCAACGCATTGCTCAAAACTCTCGAGGAGCCGCCCGAGGGCGTTATGTTCATCCTGCTGGGCACCTCGGTAGACGTGATGCTGCCCACTATCGTGAGTCGTTGCCAGTGCGTGCCGTTTCGGCTGGTATCGCCCGCCGTCGCCGCGCAGGCCGTGAGCCGCGCCACCGGTCAGGACCCTGCGCGTTGCCGCATGGCCGTCGCCGTGGCGGGAAGCCCCACGCGTGGCATCGAGTTCCTCAAGAGCGCCGAGCGCCAGGACGCCCGCCGTCAGATGGTTCGCGCCATCGATTCGCTTATCGCCGCCGACGAGGCCGACGTGCTCAGCCGCGCCAAGTCACTCATCGTCGCCGTTAAGGCGCCGCTCGCCGAGGTCAAGTCCACACAGGAAAAGGTGCTCGAGCAAAACGCCGACTACCTGTCGCGTGGAGCATTGAAGCAGCTTGAGGACCGCAACAAGCGCGAACTCAACGCGCGCGAGCGTTCGGGTATCATGGAAGCGCTGGCGAGCGCGCGGACGCTCATGCGCGACGTGCTGCTGACGCTTCAGGACAAGGCAGCCGACGTGGTGAACGAAGACGTGCGCGACACGATCGGTCGGCTTGCCGCCGCGACCAATGTTGCGGGTGCCACCCGGGCGCTCGAGGCAGTCGCGACCGCCTAGCGCAACATCGCCAGAAACGTTACTCCCCAGCTGGCCATCGAGGTCATGCTGTTCGATATCAGGAAGGCACTGAAATGCCGTTAGTCGTACCCGTTAAGTTTACCTACGCCTCGCGCGACCTGTGGTTTGACCCGCAGGATCTGGATATCCTCGAGGCCGATTATGCCATTTGCTCCACCGAGCGCGGAACCGAGATCGGCCTGGTCACGGCCGATCCCTTCGAGGTGCCGCAAGACGAGATCGGTCAGCCGCTCAAGCCCGTGTTGCGCGTGGCGAGCGACATCGACCTGCAGCTTGCCGACGACCTGGCTATCCAGGGTGACGAGGCCATGGTCGACTTCCGCCGTCTGGTCAAGGAACTCGACCTCGAGATGAAGCCGGTCGGCGTCGAGTACCTGTTTGGCGGCGAGAAGGCTGTGTTCTACTTTGCTGCCGAGGAGCGCGTCGATTTCCGTCAGCTCGTCAAGGACCTGTCCTCGACGCTGCACATTCGCGTCGACATGCGCCAGATCGGCGTGCGCGACGAGACCCGCCTGGTGGGCGGCTATGCCCAGTGCGGCCAGGAGCTCTGCTGCACGCGCTTTGGCGGACAGTTTGAGCCGGTTTCGATTCGCATGGCAAAAGAGCAGGACCTGCCACTCAACTCGTCCAAAATTAGCGGCGTCTGCGGCCGCCTGATGTGCTGCCTGCGCTACGAGTTCGAGGCGTACAAGGACTTTAAGAGCCGCGCGCCCAAAAAGAAGACGCTTATCGATACGCCGCTTGGCAAGGCGCGTATCCAGGAATATGACACGCCGCGCGAGCAGCTGGTGTTGCGCCTGGAGAACGGCAAAGTCTTTAAGGTCAACCTGGCCGACATGACCTGCTCTGAGGGCTGCAAAAAGAAGGCCGCCGAGCAGGGCTGCAACTGCCGTCCCGACTGCGTGACGCGCGATGTGCTCGAGCGTATCGAGTCGCCCGAGATGCGCTTGGCGCTTATGGAGCTCGACCGCGAGAACGGCGTCGACGTGGGCGATGGCCTGTCGAGTGCCGACCGACTGGCGGGGACGACGATGCCCAAGCGCCGCCGTCGCGATGCGGACGCCGATACCCGTGCCGGTCAGAGCCAGGGCGAGGGTCGCGGCCGCGGTAAGGGTCGCGGCAAGGCCGAGGCACCCGAGGTTGAGGAGGCTACCGGTGGACGTCGTCGCCGCAAGCGCTCGGGTTCGGGCGATGCCGGCGAGGCCGCTCCCGCAGGCAAGAATTCCCCCCGCGAGCGCGAGGCTCAGCAGCCCCAACAGCAAAACCGCGGCGGTGGCATGAATCCCACACGTCGCCGCCGCCGTCATTTGTCGAGCGAGGAGCGCGAGGACGCCTTCCGCGCCGCAGCCGCTCGCGAAGCCGGTGCCGCCCCCAAGGGTGGTTCGGGTTCCGATACGCCTGCCGACAAGGGTGGCAAGCAGCGCAACGATGACGAGCGCGCCCCGCGTCCGCGTCGTCGCCATTCCTCGGACACGCAGCAAAAGCCCTCGGTGCCCTCCGTGGCCGATCAGGTCTCGGATGGCGAGGTCAAGGTCACGCGCCGTCGTCCCGGAGATGGCGGGGGAGCGGCTGCCAAGGCTTCGCGTGGCGCCGCTCGCGACGAGCGCGAGCCGCGCGAGGATCGCGGTGGCGAGGGCTCGGCCGACCAGGGTCAAAAGCGCCGTCGCCGTCGCCGTTCCCGCAAGCCGCGCCAGGATGGTGGCGAGGGCTCGACCCCGTCTTCGCCCGCACCACAACCGCCCGCCGGCGAATAACGCCCGCGAGCGGATTTAGCTCGCCTTGCCCCGAGCGCATCGGGGTATCATAGTGCTGAATCAACAACCCTCCCTGCGACCGAACGTAGGGAGGGTTGTATCTTGAAGAGCCGTTTGAACATATTGAGCCGTCTGCAGGGCGCCGGTGCCCTACCGTTTGCGGACGAATTGCTACCGTTTGCCGAGCACGCGACGTACGAGGCGCTTGAGGCGTTGTCGCCCACGCGATGTGCCGGCTGCGAACGCGCCGGTGCGCTTATTTGCCAAGACTGCCTGGCCGCGCTCACGCTCATCGACCCACGTCATAGCTGCACCCGATGCGGCGCCCCGTTTGGGGATTTGCTGTGCACTGAGTGTTCGGTCGAGGGCACGTCCTCGGCAATGGCGGAGGCACTCGACCGCTGCTTGGCGTGCGCTGTCTATGCGCATCCGCTGCCGCGCATCATTAAAGCGTACAAGGACGCGGGCGAGCGACGTCTGGCTCCGTATCTGGCGGAGCTGCTCTACGACACCGCCCTGCATGCCCAGGTCGTAGCGCCCGATCGCTATGGAGGTGTGCTGTCCGGCGCGGATGCGGTGGTGTTTGTGCCTGCGACGGCGGCAGCGTTTCGGCGGCGTGGTTTTGATCATATGGAGGCTATTGCGCGCCCATTTTGCGAGCTGTCGGGTGTTCCCCTGCTCGATGCTCTCGTCAAGTACGGGCATGGCGACCAGCGCGAACTCGGTCGTGAGGAGCGCCGCGAGCGTGCCCGAGGTATGTACGAGACGGTTGAGGACGTGCACGGCCGCCGCCTGCTGCTTATCGACGACGTTATCACCACGGGTGCGACGATGGCAGCGGCTTCGGCGGAACTCAAGCGCGCCGGTGCCACGGCCGTTGATGGCCTCGCTATCGCACGCGTTTGGTAGGGGTGGTTCAGATGACAATAAAGATCGGGCAGCGTGGCAAGCCTGCAAGCGAGCAGCTGGCTGCTTCCGTAATTCTGACGGGCGCCTCGGCGCTACGCATGATGCGCGCCGAGCGCCGACAAATGGGTTACATCAGCTGGAGGGACCTCAGTCCCGATGAAGAGTGCCGTGTGCTGCGCGCGTCGTCGCCCTCGATCGAGGACATCTATCTTCCCGACTTGGTGCGGATTGGGGCCGCAAGCGGCGAGGTGCAAGAAGATCTTTGCTTGCTGGTGGGATCTGCGGCGCAGCGCCGCCGCATGCCTGGCGTGGGCTGGTCCGTATGCTCTGGGTTGCCCGCCGGCTCGATTCTAGAGGTGGAACCAGGGGTGTACAGTCTATCTCCCGAGGCCCTTTGTGTTGCCGTCGCCCGCGAGGTCGGCTGTATCCAGGCATTTGCCCTGGCCCAGGAGCTGTGCTCTAAGATTTCGCTGAGTGACCGCGGGCAGTATCTACCTCCCTACATATCGCCTGTCGTGAACAAATTGGCAAAGGACAAAGACCAGCCGCCAGATGTCGGTTACTTTGAGGTCGAGCCCGTGCTGACACCCGATTGCCTGGTAGATTACCTCGCGGCATGCAAGGGGAATGTGGCCAAACAGCTGCAGCGTCTGTGTCCCTACTTGTCAGAAAACCTGCGCTCGCCCATGGAGTGCATCATGCTCGCTCTGTTTTCGCTTCCGTTTTCCTATGGCGGATTTGCCTGCGGTCCTTTTAAGACCGACTACAAGATCGAGTT
>CAUDAE010000120.1 GCA_958447445.1 uncultured Collinsella sp. | reverse complement strand
TCCTGTTCCTGATCATGATGTACGTCATCGGTGCCGGCTGGGGCCTCATCCTATCCGCCTTCGGCCTCTAAGTGGGCCTAACAAAACGGGCTTCAAAATAGCCATGCTCGGCGCCTGCACAATGCGGCGACGCATGGCATTTTGAAGCCCCTTTTTTGTTGAGCCATGGATTTTGAGCGCTCACACCGCCCAAAGCAAAAAGCAGATTTCCGGACATGTCCCAAAAATCTACCTTGGTTAGCGGAGCAGCTCGGTGAGGTTGCGTTTAAAGCGAGCGCGGTCTTCGCTGGTAAATGCCGCCGGTCCGCGAGTGCGTCCGCCGGCGCGGCGCACCTTCTTTTCCTCGTGGCGAATAAACAGTTGCATGTCGATGGTCGCCTTGTCGTAGACGCGCCCGCGCACACCGATTGCGGCGGCATCGCGGCCGAGCACCATGCTCGCCAAGCCAATGTCCTGCGTCACGACTACGTCGCCCGCCTGCAGGCGTTCGACAATGGCAAAGTCGGCGCTGTCGGCGCCCACGCTCACATCGAGCGTCGTGACCCAAAAGCCGCGTCGCGCGTGCTCGGCATCACGCGGGTCGTCGCGGCGAATGTGCCGTTCCAGGTTTTGCGTGCTGTTGCCGGCGATAACAACGGCGACGCCCGCCCGCCGCGCGCAATCAATCGACTCGCGCGTGACCGGGCAGGCGTCGGCATCAATAAAGAGCGTTCGCGGCATCTAGTGCACCAGTTTGCCAAATTGAATAGCGCGAACAATCAGCGTAACGCCAAACACCAGCAGCGCGGCGCCGCTAAAGATAACGAGCATCTTGACCGACCACAGCGGATAGATAAACACGAACATGCCGGCGATGATGGAGAGTGCGCCGCTCAGGATAGCGAGGGCGCGGTTGGACGAAAGCTCGGACTCCAGAATGGACATGACACCTTCGACAATCCAGCCAAAGCCGGCCACGATAACCACCATCGTGGTGAGCGTCGCGGTCGAGAAGGCCTGGTTGCGCAGGATTATGACGCCGCCCAAGATAATGAGTAGGTTGGAGATGATGCTCGTCACGCGCCAGCCGGTGGGCAGCAGCGGCTCAAAAATGGCAGTGAACAGCCTGATGGCAGCAGTGATTACAAAGTAAAAACCCAGGACAGTCGTCAAAAAGACGAGGGACTTGGCGGGTGCAAAAAGCAGCGCGATACCAGCAATGAGCGCTAAGACGCCCGTGATGGCGTAGATCCAGCGTACGGCCTTGACGGCTTTGCCCGCCATGCTTTTCTCGTCAAATCCAAACTGGCTCGATTTTTGGTCATCGTTCTTAAAGATGCCCATAATGTCTCCTTTCCGTGTGGCGTAAGCCTTGATCGTTACAACCAGTATCGCCTAAAGGCGCTGGCGTATGGGTCGGGGAGGGCGAAACGTAACCCAAAGGCCCCGAATTGTTTCCGCTGTTCCCCACGTCGCGATTTTCTAATCAACAATTGTAGAACATTGCAGCCCTGTTCGTTATTGCCTAGGTTTTAGGTTAGATTTTCCTAAGGACAATTGGCTTGTATTGGGGGTCCCTATGAACGAAGCAGTTCCCGAGGCACCGTCGAGTGTCGAATCGATGGCAAAGCAAGGTTGCGAAAAGCTCGGCCTGGATGCGTTCGATGCGTTGGTTCGCCGCGCCCGCACGTGCCGCCGCTTTGACGAGTCCATGCGCGTGCCGCGCGAGTTTTTGCTCGAGCTGGCGGAACTGGCGCACCTGGCTCCCTGCGGCGCCAACGCTCAGCGCCTACGCTTTCATGTGGTGAGCGGTGCAGAGGACTGCGCGCGCGTATTTGATGAGCTCGCGTGGGCCGGTGCGCTCAAGGATTGGCCGGGTCCCGATGAGGGCGAGCGCCCGACCGGCTACATCGCGATTTTTGCTGAGCGCGCCGTTCCGGGCAAGCCCGCTGCTCCCATTACCGAGGTCGACACGGGCATTGCCGCGCAGACGATGATGTTCGCCGCCCGCAGCGCCACGCCCGAGGTGGCAGCCTGCATGTTCAAGGCCTTTACGCCCCACGCGATCGATGCCATGGGACTCGATAACGACAAGTATGAGCTCAAGCTGGTCATGGCGTTTGGCGTTCCGGCCGAGACACAGGTGATCGATGCGATCGATTCCAACCCCGACGGCTCCATCAATTATTGGCGCGACGAGGCACAGGTGCACCACGTACCCAAGCGTTCGCTCGCCGACGTGCTGGTGTAGTTGAGCGTCACCGCGGTGTGATCCGGCGGTAAACCACCACAAAGGTACCTGTCCCCTTTGCGGTGGTGCGAGAGGAGGGCGTGTGGCAGATTTGTATTTGGTGCGGCATGGGCAGACTGAGCTCAACGTGCAGAACATTTTGCAGGGTGGGCACGATTCGCCGCTTACGGCGCGCGGGCGCGAGCAGGCGCTGGCGACGCGCGCGGCGTTTGAGGCGCGTGGCGTGACCTTTGACCGTGTGTATTCCTCCCCGTTGGGCCGGGCGCGGCGTACGGCTGAGCTAATTGCTGGCGAGGGCTGCTCGATAGAGCTGGTCGATGACCTACGCGAGTGGCATTTGGGCTCGCTGGAGGGTACATCAAATCGCGATATGCCGCCGCAGCCCTGGGGTGATTATCCGGTCGCGTTTGGCGGCGAGTCGGAAGTGCAGCTCCAGTCGCGTATGGTCGCGGTGCTGTCGCGCATCATGGCCAGGCCGCAGCACGACTGCGTGCTGGCGGTTTCCCACGGCTCAGCCTGCCAGGAGTTTCTTGAGTATGTGACTGGCAGGGGAGAGCTACCCGACAACGGAGCCGTGCTTCATTTTGGCTATTGCGACGGGGCGTTTTCGCTCCTTGATTGGTAACGAACGAAAGGACCCCTATGAATAAAGACCTGTATCTGGTCCGTCATGGACAGACGATATTCAACCTTAAGCGTATTATTCAGGGCTGGAGTGACTCGCCGCTTACGCAGTTGGGTTGCGACCAGGCGGCGCGCGCCGGCATGTTTTTACGTGCGCGCGGCATTGAGCCCGATCATGCCTACACCTCCACGCTTCATCGCACCGAGCAGACTATCGCCAACTTGTGGCCGGGCTTGGCGTACGAGCGCCTGGACGGTCTGCGCGAGTGGTTCTTTGGCGACTTTGAGGCCGAGCGCGTGATGCTTATGCCCGAGCGCCCGTGGCGCGATTTCTATCGTCAGTTTGGCGGCGAGGGCCAGATGCAGGTGCGCGACCGCATGGTGACGACGCTGACCGAGCTTATGCAGCGTCCGGACCATACGTGCGTGCTTGCGGTAAGCCACGGATCGGCCATCAAGGAGTTCATGGACCACGTGAAGGGCGCGGCGGCAGACGAGCGCGACCGTGTGCCGGGCAACTGCTCGGTGCTGCACTTTGCGTTTGACGACGAATCCGACACGTTTGAGCTGATTGAGATTTTTACGCAGGAGGATTACGCACGCGAGCTGGGCCTTGAACCGCTTGTGGCTACTGCAGGTCCGCAGCGCGGATAACGCGAGCGTGGCGGCTCGGGTCGCCGGCATAACTTCTCGACGCAAAAGGGGCGGAGATGCATGTACCTGCTGCATCTCTGCCCCCTGTTTGTTGAGCTGCCGATTTTTGTGCTGCGCGGTCTGGTCTTGCTAGAACCGCGCGACTTGGTGCGTGAGCAGACCCGTCGGAACCTGCGGCGCGGCGCCGGCGATCTGCGCGGCGGGGAACAGTGCGGCTACAGCAAAGTTGAACGGCTCTTTGCCCGTGTAGGTGCCGGCAGCATGGGCATCGTCGGCCAGGAGCTGTGATGCCTCGACTAGTGCGGCAGCGTAGGCAGGGTCGTCGGCCAGTGCCGGCTCCGGCGCCTGGTCGAGCATGGCACGGATGGCGCCGACGGCG
Source organism: uncultured Collinsella sp. (assembly GCA_958447445.1). Taxonomy (GTDB): domain Bacteria; phylum Actinomycetota; class Coriobacteriia; order Coriobacteriales; family Coriobacteriaceae; genus Collinsella. The sequence continues at coordinate 1,519 of CAUDAE010000120.1, read as the reverse complement.
TCCTCGCGCTTGACCTCCCACACGCGGTGCGTAATGCCCGCGGGGTCGGTGACGGCGTAGAGCGAGGCGCCCTCTTTGGCAGCGCCCAGGATGATGTCCATGACGGGCGACGCCTCGTAGGCGAGCGTTGCGGGACGGGGCTGTACCTTGAGGTCGGCGAATGCGCGCGCAGCGGCGGCCGTATCGGCGGCAACCGCGTCGCCGCCCGCCAGCGCACCAACCGGGCAGATCGCCACAACGCCCGTCACGCGCCCCGGCTCCCCCGAGCATTCGTACACGTAATACGCCGCACCCGGGTCCTTGAGCATCAGGCCATCGGCAATGGCTCCGCGCAGAGCATCGTTGCCGCTCAGGATGCTGCCCATTGCAGGCAGCGCCTCGAGCACGCGGTCCTGAGCCGGGCGGATGCAGGGAAACGGAAGTGCTTTCATGGGCGGTCCTAACGCACGAGTCGGTTTGTTCGCGGCTTATTATGCCCCAACTTGGCCGCTCGCGTCCCAGAGCACGTTATCGGCGAGCGCGATTAGCACCTGCTGACAACGAACGATATCGGCGTGGGGCACATATTCGTTGGGCTTGTGCGCGAGCGCGAGCGAGCCTGGGCCATAGCTCATGCAGTTACGGTTACCCGTCTTGCCGGCAATGACGGCGGTGTCGGTGTAGCCGGTAAAGAAGCCGACGGTCGTGTCCGCGCCCGTCACGTCATCGGCGGCACGCTTGAGCACTGCTAGAAGGGGAGAGTTTGGGTCGCGCTCGATGGCGGGGCGGTCGCCCGTCACGACGTGGCTGCCGTGGCAACCGGGAACGGCGGCTTCGGCGCTGGCGATGGCCTGCTCTACCATGCGCTTCGCGACGGCCGTATCAGTCGGCGGAGTCAGGCGCATATCGACCCAGACCTTGGCGCGGTCGGGCACGACATAGGGGCGATATCCGCCCTCGATTTGGCCAAACGTGATGGTCGAAGACCCCAGCTCATCGTGCGCGGGCAGCGCCACAAACGCGCGACGGAGCGAACACACGACCTCGGCCGTGGCGGCGACGGCATCCGCGCCCTTCCACGGCTGGCTCGCATGCGCCGTCACGCCAGCCATTTCAATCTCGAACCACGTACGCCCCTTGTGCGCCACCTGGATCTGTCCGTCGGTGGGCTCGGTGTCCAGCACCCATTCGCGCGAACCGACCCAGCCGGCATCGATGGCCGCCTCGGAGCCTCGCATAAAGTCTTCCTCGTCGACCGAGCAGATGAGCGAAAAGCCGCGGCGGGGCAGCGCGCCATCCGCCGCCACGCGCTCGAGCGTATGGACCAGTGCGGCAATGGCACAGGCCAGGCCACCCTTCATATCGCAGGCACCGCGGCCGTAGAGCTTGCCGTCGCGCACGACCGCCCCGAGCGGCGTAATGTCCGCGTCCCAGCCGTCGCCCAAGGTGACTGTATCCATGTGGCAGATGTAGACGAGCCGTGGCTCGTCGCTCAAACCGGGCACGGTGACCATGCGATTGCGGCGTCCGGTCAGCACCT
>CAUDAE010000119.1 GCA_958447445.1 uncultured Collinsella sp. | reverse complement strand
CATTGAGGTGTCACTGGGCGATTCGAACGATATCGTCAAGAAGGAGCGCGTAGTCACCAAGCTGCTTTCGCAGGTAGAGGGCGTAACGTATATCAATGTGCGTTCTCCGGGTAACTATACATTTAGGAACGCTCCGACCTCGTAGCGCTGGTTGATGCTTTGTTGAGGGGCCATACCACGCCGTTTATCTGGTTTGTTTGGTTTTCACGGTCAATTATTTGACTGATACGTTCATAATGTGCAAACATAATACGGTTTACCTTTGCATTTACTTTCAACCTGAAGGTTAATGTGCGCAGGGGTCGACCCATGCTATGGCTATAACCTTTGTTCGGAGGACCGACATGCACGAGACAGAGATCAACAACTACCTTGCCGTCATTAAGGTGGTCGGCGTCGGCGGCGGCGGTACCAACGCGGTCAATCGAATGATCGAAGAGGGCATCCGCGGCGTCGAGTTTGTTGCCATCAACACCGATGCTCAGGCACTCGCGATCTCTGATGCCGATATCAAGGTGCACATCGGCACCGACCTTACCCGCGGCCTGGGCGCCGGCGCCAACCCCGAGGTTGGCCGCAAGGCTGCCGATGAGTCCCGCGACGACATTGCCGAGGCGCTCGCTGGCGCCGACATGGTGTTCATCACCTGCGGCGAGGGCGGTGGCACCGGTACCGGCGCTGCTCCCATCGTTGCCGATATCGCGATGAACGAGGTCGGTGCGCTGACCGTCGCCGTCGTGACCAAGCCCTTCACCTTCGAGGGCCGCAAGCGCAAGAAGAGCGCCGAGGAGGGCATTAAGACCCTCTCCGATTGCGTCGACACCATGATCGTCATCCCTAACGATAAGCTGCTCGACATCGCCGAGAAGAAGACCACCATGCTCGAGGCCTTCGCGATTGCCGATGGCGTCCTTTCCCAGGGCACCCAGGGCATCACCGACCTCATCACCGTCCCCGGTATCATCAACTTGGACTTCGCCGATGTTAAGACCATCATGAAGCAGGCCGGTACCGCCATGATGGGTATCGGTACCTCTTCTGGGGATACCCGTGCCGTCGACGCTGCCCAGCAGGCCATCTCCAGCCCGCTGCTCGAGAGCTCCATCGATGGCGCCACGCGCGTGCTGCTCTCCATCGCCGGTTCCAAGGACCTGGGCATCCAGGAGATCAGCGACGCCGCCGACGTTGTCGCCAACGCCGTCGACCCCGAGGCCAACATCATCTTCGGTACCGTTGTCGACGAGTCCCTGGGCGATCAGGTGCGTATCACCGTCATCGCTACGGGCTTCTCCGACTCCAACGTCAACCGTCAGGACGAGCTCTTTGCTGCTCAGCAGTCTCAGAGCAAGGCCGCTGCCTCCGCTGAGCCGCAGCGCACCGCTCCTGCCACGAGCCCGGCTCAGGCCGCTCCGACCCGCAACGTCGGTGGCACCGAGCTTCCTAACTTCGGCAACGATCAGTTCGAGCTTCCCGACTTCCTGAAGCGCGGTAGCTTCTAAGTCGTTCTTTGCATTGTTGTGCACAGGGGCGTGTCCGTATGGACGCGCCCTTTTTATTTCGACTTTGTAAACTAGAACCTCCAATCTCTTTACGTTCCCTTTACGATTGCCTCCAGCGCAGCAGGTATTCTTTTAGAGAAGTATGACAGTCGTATAAACGCGGGCTGTAGCGGCGATGCCGCGGTACTTGTGTTATTAGGAGGCTTTAGTATGGCAGCACGTGCGGACAACGTTTCGCGTGTCGACCATGATGGAGTTACGTTGGTGGAGGGCGCGATATCCGATGTTCGCTTTGCCTTCACCGAGCGCGCCGGTGGTGTTTCCGAAGATGCGTACTCCTCACTCAACTTGGGCTCGCATGTTGGCGATGACCCCTTTGCTGTTCAAGAAAATCGTCGTCGCGCGCTCGAGGCTATGGGTGCCGCCGAGTGCGAGCACAACCTGCTCGTTCCCAATCAGGTCCATGGTGACCATATCGTTGCGGTGACCTCGAACGGCGCCGATGACCTTGAGGACGTCCGCGAGCAGATTGCCGAGGGCTGCGATGCCATCGTCTGTACGGCGCATAACGTGCCCGTGCTGCTCTGCTTTGCCGACTGCGTTCCCGTGGTGCTGGTGGCCCCTGGCGGATTTGCCGTGGTGCACTCCGGTTGGAAGGGCACGATTGCACGTATTTCTGCCAAGGCGTGCCAGGCGCTTTGCGATGCTGCCGGCTGCGATGCGAGCGACGTTTCCGCCTATATCGGCCCCCATATCTTGGGTGACGAATATGAGGTATCCCAGGAACTCATGGATCGCTTTGCCGCCGAGTTCTCGTGCATCGATGCGAGCATCTCTCGCATGCTCAATCTTTCCGCTGCCATTTGCGAGGCGCTGGTAGATGTCGGTGTCGACGCGGATAATATCGTGGATACCCAGCTTTCGACTGTGCGTCAGAACGACCGCTTTTATTCCTACCGTAACGAGAACGGCACCTGTGGGCGCCATGCTGCGATCGGCGTGATGCTATGAGAAAGATCGTATCGGTCCTGAGCGCCGCTGTGCTTACGCTTACGCTGTGCGCCTGTTCTTCGGGATCTTCTACCTCTTCCATTACCGTCGCTGGCTCCACGACCTGCCTTCCTATCGCCGAGATTGCGGCCGAGGGCTTTAAGGAGGAGACCGGCATCGACGTGCTCGTTTCCGGTTTGGGTTCTTCCGCTGGCATCGAGGCCGTCAGCGCCGGCACGGCCGATATCGCCAGCTCCTCCCGTGGACTCAATGCCGACGAACTGGATCTGGGCCTGACTCCCATCGTCATTGCCCACGACGGTATTGCGGTCATCGTGAACGACGATAACCCCGTCGATAACCTCTCGACCGAGCAGCTCCGCGATATCTACGCCGGCAAGATTACCAATTGGAAAGAGGTCGGTGGCGAGGACCTGAGGATTCAGGTTATCAACCGAGATGAGGCGTCCGGCACGCGTGAGGCCTTTCGTACCATCGTGATGGACGGCACCCCGTTCGATCGCCGCTCGGCCGTTCTTTCGGGCACGGGCCAGGTGCGCGACGTGGTATCTCGTTCGCGCGGTGCCATTGGCTACATTTCGCTGGGCTTCGTCGATAGCCTCAACGCCAAGACCTCGGTCAAGGCCGTCTCGGTCAATCATGTTGAGGCGTCCGAGAAGACGGTCGCGAGCGGCGGCTATCCCATCTCGCGCGACCTTTACTTCTTTGTGAAGGGTGCGCCTTCGCAGCAGGCGCAGGATTACATCGACTACGTGACGTCCGAAAAGATGGACAAGCAGATTCGCGAGGCGGGCTTTATCCCCGTCACCAACGACGAGAAGGGGAGTGAGTAGCATGGAAGCACAGGAAAACTCCCAGACTGAGCAGAATGTTCAGACGCCCAAGAAGCGCGAGCTGGCGCTCGTATCGCGCAGTACCTATATCAAGGAGAAGGCGCTGCAGTGGATCTTCTTTGCCTGCGCGTTCTTGGCGGTCGTTACCGTCATCCTGATTTTTGTCTTTACCACGTACTCGGCGCTGCCCGTCTTTACCGACATCGGTCTGGCGGAATTCTTTAGCTTTACGTGGGCGCCCTCTGAGGGCCACTACGGCATCATGTCGCTGCTTGCCGGCTCAGGTCTGGTGACCGTCGGTGCGCTCGCCATGGGCGTGCCGCTGGGCGTAGGTACGGCCGTGTACCTGGTCGAGATCGCCAGCAAGCGCGTGCGCAAGCTCATCAGCCCTGCCGTTGACCTGTTGGCCGGCATCCCTTCTATCATCTATGGTTTCTTTGGCATGATCATCATTCGTCCGTTTATCGCGCAACTGACCGGTGGTCTTGGTTTTGGTGCGCTGACAGCGTGGTTCGTGCTCGCCATCATGATCGTCCCTACCATCACGACGCTTACCATCGATGCCCTCAATTCCATTCCCATGGGCATTCGCGAGGCATCGTATGCCATGGGTGCTACTAAGTGGCAGACCATCTATAAGGTCGTGTTACCTGCCGCCAAGCTGGGTATCGTGGATGCCATCGTGCTGGGTATGGGCCGTGCCATCGGCGAGACCATGGCCGTGCTCATGGTCGTGGGTAACGCCCCGGTTATTCCCGACAGCATTGCGAGCCCCATCTCGACGCTCACGAGCCAGATTGCGCTCGACATGAGCTATTCCTCGGGTCTGCACCGCTCGGCGCTGTTCGGCATGGGCGTGGTCCTGTTTATCATCTCCGCCACGCTGGTGGGCATCGTCCGTCTGATTTCCAAGAAGAAGAGGGGGTAGGCTATGTCCGATTCCGTTGACGCGACGGTCGATACGACCTCGTCGCGCGAGCGCATCAAGCGTGCCCTTTCCCACGGCAAGAAGGGCCGCATCAACAAAGACCTGTCAAACAAGATCATGCTCGGCGTGTTCCGCGCCGCGGCCTACATCACCACGCTGGTGCTGGTCGCTATCATCGCCTACGTGGTTGTTAATGGCTTACCGCATATTTCGCTCGACTTTATCTTCTGTTGGCCCCAGGGTGTCAACGCCGAGGGCGGCATTTGGCCTACGATTGTCTCGACCATCTACGTGACGGCGCTCGCCATGCTCATCTGTACGCCGGTCGCCGTGCTAGCGGCCGTCTATCTGGCCGAGTACGCCAAACAGGGCAAGGTCGTCGAGCTCATCCGTTATGCTGCCGATGCTTTGGCCTCGGTGCCCTCCATCGTTATGGGTCTCTTTGGCTACGCCTTGTTTGTCGAGGCCATGGGCCTGGGCCTTTCGATGGTCTCGGCTGCCCTGGCGCTGGCGCTTCTGATGCTGCCTATCGTCATGCGCACCACCGAGGAGGCTATTCGCGCCGTGCCGCGCTATATCCGTTGGGGCGCATATGGCTTGGGCGCCACTAAGTGGCAGGTCGTTTCCAAGATCGTGCTTCCTTCCGCCTTTGGCCGCATCGCCACCGGCATCGTCCTTGCCATCGGCCGTGCCATTGGCGAGACCGCGGTTGTACTTTACACCATGGGCCAGGCCATCAATCTACCTATTTCGCCGCTCGATTCCGGCCGCCCCATGACGGTCCATCTGTACCTGCTTGCCAACGACGGCATCAACATGAACGCAGCCTACGGCACCGCGCTCTTGCTGATGGTGATCATTCTGGCCTTCAACCTGTTTGCGCGCTTCCTGTCGCGCAAGCGTCGCTAGTTAAGGAGTCCCATGTCCGTTTATCAGTCCGCTCCCACGTTGGAGCAAGCGGCCATTACGGCCAAGGATTTCAACTTTTGGTACGGTGACTGTCATGCGCTGACGGGGCTTGACCTCAACATTGCCAAAAACTCCATCACCTCCTTCATTGGCCCTTCGGGCTGCGGCAAATCAACGTTTTTGCGCTGCATCAACCGCATGAATGACCTGATCGAGGGTACGCGCGTCGAGGGCACCATGACGCTCGACGGCAATG
>CAUDAE010000118.1 GCA_958447445.1 uncultured Collinsella sp. | reverse complement strand
GGGCTGGCATAAGAGCCATAAGAACTATGCGCTTGCCAAGATTAAACTGTTTGACAATATGGTCGATGACGATCTGGCGGTTGTCGACGTCGAAGACGCCGGCATTCACGAGTTCGATGAGTACATCTACACGCCGGGTCGTCGCATCTGCAAGGTTGCCTTTGACGAGCCTGAGGGCGAGGATGCCGCCTTTGTGCGCGATGGCAAGATGATCGTGCGTCTGAAGGGTGTCGAGACCCCGCTCATCGCTACATCCGAGCTCAAGATCTCGGGCCATCACAATGTTATCAATGCCCTGTGCGCTGCCACGGCTGCCTTGGCGGTCGGTGCCGATGTCGATGGTGTCTGCCGCGGTCTTGCCTCGTTCCAGCCGCTCGAGCACCGCGTGGAGCCGTGTGGCGAGATTGACGGCGTGCGCTACGTCAACGATTCCAAGGCGACTAACACCGATGCGGTCGAGAAGGCACTGACGGCATTTCCCGATGACGACGTGATCTTGCTGCTCGGCGGCCACGATAAGGGCACGCCGCTCACGGACTTCGCGCGCGTCGTTATGGACAACGTGCGCTCGGTCGTCTGCTTTGGCGATGCGCGCGAGCGCTTCACCGCCGCTATGGACGAGGCCGATGTCGATGGCGATGTGGATATCGCCCAGGCGGATGACCTACGCGACGCCGTGGACGTCGCCCGTTCGCTGTCGAGCCGTGGTGACGTGATCTTACTTTCTCCTGCCTGCTCTTCGTTTGATGAGTTCTCGGGCTATGAGGAGCGTGGCCGCGTGTTTAAGGACTACGTGGCTCAGCTTGCCGCTACAGCGAAATCACAAATGGAATAGGGGTTGCGGTGAGAGAGGAGAGCCCCCGACAAGGTATGAGGAGGCCCGACTCGGACCGTGCTTCCTCACGTCGCATCACACCGCGTTCCAGCCGCGGCGGGCAGTCGTTTAGCGAACGCTATATTGCCGGTGTTCCCGCCCGTATCATGCGCCCCCGTTTGATATTCATGGCCTGCTTGTTTACCTTGGTATGCTTTGGCCTGCTGATGGTGTACTCGGCGTCTTCGGTCGAGGCGCTGCACGAGAATGGCTCGGCGACGTTTTTTCTGGGTCGACAGGCCGCGTTTGCCGTGGTCGGTGTTCTGGCGCTGATTGCCATCGTGCGCGTTTTGCCGGACAGCTGGTTTGGGGAGGATGTGCTCAGGATCTTCCTCATCGGCATGATAGGGCTACTGCTTCTGGTGTTCTTGGTGGGCAGCGGCAGCCGTGGCGCCACGCGCTGGCTCAACATCGCCGGTATTCAGTTCCAGCCTTCCGAGTTTTTAAAGCCATTTGCCATTGCGTATTCGGCCATCATGCTTGATCGCTTCTTTTCACCCGGTGGCAACATCAACGAATTCCTTCGCAAGATGGGCATCTACCTGGGCATTTCGCTCTTTCTGATCTTTATCCAGCCCGATTTCGGTACTGTCCTGATCATCCTGTTGACCCTCATGTGCATGGCGTTGTTTGCGGGTCTCGACCCCAGATTTATCATCGGCGTGCTAATCTTCGGCATTCTCGTGATCGTGATTGCGCTTGTCGCAGAGCCGTACCGTATGGTGCGTATTCAGGTTGCCTTGAACCCTTGGGCCGACGAGTATGGTGACGGCTATCAGGCCACGCTTGCAATCATGGCCTTTGCCTCGGGCGGTCTGTTCGGCCGCGGCATTGGCAACTCAACCATGAAGTACTCGTATCTGCCCGAAGCGCACAACGACTACATCCTGGCCATCATTGGCGAGGAAGTCGGTTTTGTCGGAACCGTGCTGTTCTTCTTGGTGTTTGCGATGCTGATCTACTCGGCGTTTCGCATTGCCGAGCAGGCGACCGATCGTCGGGGCGCGCTTATGGCGTCTGGCTCCGCGGTCATTCTCGCGGTGCAGTTTTTGATTAATGCGCTGGGCATCCTCAACGTGTTTCCCATGACGGGCAAACCGTTGCCGTTTATTAGCTACGGCGGTTCGTCGATTATTGTGTCGCTTATGCTTGCCGGGTTGATCCTGCGCGTTTCGTACGAGAGCGCCCGCCGCGATGAGTATGACCGCCGCCGTGAGAGCTTTGCCGTTATGGACGAGAGCACCGCCGGCGTAGCCCATGTGCGCGGCGAGCGATCTTCGCGTAACGGTTTTACCGTCCTGGATGGCTCTGCGACCGAGCCGGCAGCCCGCCCGCGTCAGCGAACGGTGCCGCAAGGTCGTCCTCAGCGCCCCAGCCCTCGCAACGCGGGCGGCGGATATAATCGAATCGATTTGAACTCGGACCCGTCGGCGCGTCTGCGTACCGACGACCAGGGACCGCGTGTACGAAGGGACTACCATGACCGATAAAATGACCGTTGCTATTGCAGCCGGCGGCACGGCAGGACACATCAACCCCGCGCTCGCCTTGGCCGAAGAGCTGCGTGACCGTGGCCACCACGTTGTGTTCGTGGGCCAGTCGCGCAAGCTCGAGGGTCGTCTGGTCCCCGAGGCTGGGTTTGATTTTGTGCCCATTACGGTCACGGGCTTCGACCGCTCCCGTCCTTGGACGGCGCTGACCTCGCTGTGGCGTGTCAACAAGGCCAAGCGTGCGCTCGCCAGTCATTTCTCAAAGGTCGGCAAGCCCGATGCCGCCATCGGTTTTGGTGCCTATGTCGAGGTTCCACTGCTGGGGTGGTGCAAGGACGCAGGCGTGCCGTATCTGCTGCATGAGCAGAACTCTGTTCCGGGCCTGGCCAACAAGATGATGAACTCCCACGCCGCCCGCGTGTGCATCTCGGTGCCGGCAGCGCGCTCGGTCTTTGAGCGCGAAGGTGACCCTGACCACGTGCTCATGACCGGCAATCCCGTACGTCGCTCGGTGATCGAGGGAGATCGCGCTCGCGGCCGCAAGGCACTTGGCGTTCCCGAGGACGCTACGCTGCTGCTCGTCTTTGGCGGTTCACTTGGCGCCCAGCACCTCAACGAGCGCGTGGCTTCGCTCAAAAACGAGCTGCTTTCGCGCAAGAATCTCTATGTGTTGCATTCGACGGGTGCCGACGGCTTTGAGGAGACCGAGCGCGCTTTGGCGCTGACGCCCGAGGAGGCGAAGCGTTACCGCGTCCAGCCTTACATCGACAACATGGGCGATATGCTGGCTGCTGCCGATTTGGTGCTCTCGCGTTCGGGCGCATCGAGCGTGGCCGAGATCGCTGCGCTCGCCGTGCCTTCGGTGCTCGTGCCGTATCCGCATGCGACAGCCGACCACCAAACCACCAATGCTCGTTATCTGGTCGACGCCGGGGCCGGCGTGCTCTGCGCCGATGCCGATATCGACGGTTCTGCCTTTGCCGATGAGCTGCTGCACCTGGTCGATGACGCGGCGGCGCGCGACGCCATGCGTCAGGCGGCGCGTGGTCTGGCTCAGGATAGGGCCGCCGCTCTTCTGGCGGATGCGGTAGAGGGTTTGCGTTAGTTAGACGGGATATCGTCGGTCGCCCTCGCGCTGATGCGGTAGGTGCGGTACAGTTAACGGGCTACAGGCAGTGTTTACGCAAGGAGTACACGAGCACATGGCTGATTCCCAGACTGCAACCTCCGCGCCCGAGTTTAAGAGCGCCCACTTTATCGGTATCGGCGGCGCCGGCATGAGCGGCATCGCCCTCGTTCTTCACGAGCGCGGTTATGCCGTTACCGGCTCCGACCTTAAGACGTCACGTTATATCCGCCAGCTTACCCGCGCTGGTGTGAAGGTGCATGTGGGCCATGAGGCCGCCACGATCGACGAGGTCAAGCCCGACGTGGTTGTTGTCTCCACCGCTATTCCGGAGTCCAACCCTGAACTCGTGCGCGCTCGCGAGCTTGGTATTCCCGTGTGGCCCCGTGCCAAGATGCTCTCTGCTTTAGGCCACGGCTACACCACCGTCGCTGTTGCCGGCACGCATGGCAAGACCACCACGTCTTCGATGTGCGCCACCATGCTCGACCGCATGGGTCTGGATCCGAGCTTCTTGATCGGTGGCATCGTCGAGGGCTATGACACGAACGGCAAGAACGGCTCGGGCGACTACTTTGTCGCCGAGGCCGACGAGTCCGACAGCTCCTTCCTGTTCCTGAACCCCAACGTGGTCATTGTGACCAACGTCGAGGCCGACCACCTCGATCACTACTCGGGTATCGAGGAGATCGAGGCAACTTTCGCCAAATTCATGAGCCTGGTGGGCGAGGACGGCACCGTCATCGTCTGCGGTGAGGACCCGCATCTGGTCGAGCTCGCCAAGTCGACGGGCCGTCACGTGCTTTCCTACGGCTTTGCCGAGAGCAACGACATCGTCTGCGTGCACCCGGATGTCAAGGGCATCCAGAGTGACTTTATCGTTCGCTTTGAGGATGGCACTGAGCATGCCGTGGAGATCAAGAGCAATCCCGGTCGCCACAACATGCTCAACGCCACGGCGGTGCTCACCGTCGCCCATGTCCTGGGCCTTGACATCGACGCCGCCGCCAAGGCGCTCTCGAGCTTTGAGGGCGTCCGCCGTCGCTTTACCCACGTGGGCGATATCGATGGCATCACCGTGGTTGATGATTACGGCCATCACCCCACCGAGATCAAGGCGACGCTTGCTGCCGCTTCGTCGCTGGGCTACAAGCATGTCGACGTCGTGTTCCAGCCGCACCGTTATTCGCGTCTGCAGGCCCTGTGCGACGACTTTGCCGATGCATTTGCCAATGCCGATAAACTGCTGCTGATTGATGTGTTCTCGGCTGGCGAGATGCCCATTCCGGGTGTTACCTCTAAGATGCTCGCCGATACCGTGCGCGCCAAGCATCCTGGCAAGGAGGTCGTGTACTGCTCCAGCCGTCTTGAGCTCAATCAGGAGCTCGAGCAGATGGTGGGCGAGGGCGACTTGCTGCTCACTATGGGTGCCGGTGACGTTACGACCGTCGGCCCCGAGTTTATCGAGTATTTGACTGCCAAGAAAGACGCTTAAGTCTAATGGGTCTGTTTAACGCCGTCATGGCGCTCTCGGGCATGATCGACACGGATGTGATCGAGGACGAGCGCCTTGCGCGTCATACGAGCTATCGTATCGGCGGCAAGGCTGACCTCTTTGTGACGTGCCATAGCTATCATGCCCTCCGCCGCGCCGTGGCGGTGCTCGATCGCGAGCAGGTGCCGTGGGTCATCATCGGCAAGGGCTCCAATCTGCTGGTTGCCGATGGCGGTTATCGCGGTGCCGTCATTTCGCTCGGACGTGAGTTTCAGCGCACGGTTGTTGCCGATGACGGTTGTACGCTGACGGTCGGTGCGGGCGTGATGTTTGCGCGCCTGGTCAACGATGCCCTGTCGCGTAGCCTCTCGGGCCTTGAGTTTGCCGTTGGCATCCCTGGTTCGGTTGGCGGTGCGATATCTATGAATGCAGGCACACGGACCGAGTGGATTGGCTCGCTGGTTGAGGATGTCGTAACGTTTGACCCGGCATCCGGTATCAAGCATTATGCGGGGGCCGAGATCACTTGGGGCTACCGAGCAGGTAGCCCGCCCCGCCGCGAGACGAGC
>CAUDAE010000117.1 GCA_958447445.1 uncultured Collinsella sp. | reverse complement strand
ATCATATTGAGCGAAGCTACGGCGACTGCACACTCGAAAGCATTGCGAGCGATACGGGTTATAGCACCAGCTATCTCAGCAGCTTGATCAAGCAAAAAACCGGCAAAACGTTTTCGCAAATCAAGCTCAACCAGCAGCTCACAGAGGCGGCATATCTTCTCAATAACACCGAGCGCAGCGTGCAGTATGTAGCCCGAAAAGTCGGCATCTCCAACATGTCATTCTTTTACTCAAAATTTAAAGAAGCATTCGGTGAAACGCCAGGTGCGTTCAGGACGCATCGGTCTAATTAAAGGCGTTATTACTCAGACCGATCAGCTTCGCGCGACACGGGAATGCACAATCGAAGCAGCGAGCGCATCGCCTCTACCAGCACAAAGCCGACGATGGCAACCGTGACCGCCACGTCGAACGGCGTGTTCACAAACCAGAGCAACGTCATGAGATACGACCCGGCATTAAAGGCAAAGTGCAGCAGGATCGTGTAACGGAGCTTTCCAGTGGTCACGAGCACCCAGCCAAAAATGAGGCCGGCGGCACCCGCATAGCAGCCCTGCACCCAATTCATGTGCATAAAACCGAAGATTGCCGCCTGCAGCACAATCGCCGCGGCGATACCCCACGTGCTTGGGGCCGCCCAGGGCACTATGGCGCCGTCCTGCGCGTTCGCACGACGCCGGCGCTTCCAAAGTGGGCGGCACTGTGGATTAAACGCACGCAGTGAGAACTCAAAGATGACGCCGCGCACCAGGAGCTCTTCGCAAAATGGCGCGCCAATCACCGTGGTCAGAACGGCCAGATAGCTCGTGTCGCCCATGCCTGTTTCCTCGACGAGCTCGCCATAGTCTGCCGCAACCTCGGGCAGCAGCGACAGCACGCCGTCGCATAGGTAGCTAATGACCACCTGCATGGACAGGCCGATCACGACAACGCAGACGATGCGCTTCCATACCGCGCCTGCTCCCCCACCGAGCGGGCGCTCGCCTTGCCGGCGCGCCATGAAGGAGCGGGGCCACAGATAGCGCCACCACAGCAGCGCCATAAAAAACGACGCCGTCTGAGCGGCGGCCTGGAACCATTGGATATCGAGATTGTCGATCGGATAGCCCGTCAGCACCGATACGGCATCGAGAACTGAAAACAGAACCACGCTCAGGGCTATATCGGCAGCAACAACGCCAAAACAGGCAAGCGCCCAAACCATCGCATTGAGCATGCCAACCTCCTCAAAACCGTTCCCTAGTTCTACCACAACTCGGCAGAGAGCTGATCCCATGGGGACGGAGGAAAACGGATCACTTATTGATGAGAATCGGGCGCAGTGCCAAAGGCCCCGCTGGGCGAAATGTCGAACGGAAAGGTGCCGCAGCGATTAAACGCGGCGATAAACATGCGGATGGCGTTGGACGGCGTGGTGCCTACGAGTTGGGTTGCCGCCGCGAAGGCCGCCTTTTCCTCGGGTAAGACCTTCGCGACAACCGGGGTCATGTGTTCTGCCATGGCGCTTCCTTTTTGAAACGACGGTGGTGCGGATAGATGCGGGCCACGCGGCTGGGCGACGGGCTGTGAAGGCAACCCGATTGGCCCGCATCTGGAGTTTGTTTCTACGGCGTTGGTATTACTTGGTAATCCTAGGTATTACCCAGCAGATAGAATACCATACCCGACCCCATGGGAACGGAGAAAAAACGGATCATTTTGTTGCTGAGTAAGTATTTAGAGCGTGATGATGTCCGAGATATTGAGGGCCTGAGCGTCGACGGCATCGTGCGTGACAAGCAGCAGCATGCGGCCGTCGAGCGCCGGCGCCCAGGGCGCACGATCGCCCACGGCGAGCGCAAGCTCCGCAGCAGCCCTGCCGCTCGCAGAGCCGCCTGCACGCCCATAACTGCCCTCGCCTTCTGATTCGCGCACGGCGCGGAAGGGACGCGGCGAACGTCGGCGTATGGCGCGCCCAATCTGGGCATCCGGCGCATGGCGCCCTATTGTCTTGCATATTTTCGCTTGTGCCATGCATAAATAGACGGGGGCGCCCCTTCCCGTCCCAACGTACCCCCGCTTGGACCGTGCAAAAATCGGAGTATTCAGCATCGCGGTCCCCGCCGGCGACGCCGCGAACCGGGAGCATCGCGCGGCCGGCGTCGCTTTGGGGCACGGCACGGCGAGAAACGCGCGCTATCGCCACGCCGTACGCCGTCTGCCAACCCAAATCGCCCGTCAAGGGATCTCGCGAGATCAAATAGGCGCTTCCGGCGCGTATGCAGCCACCCCGGCTTGCTGAAAACTCCCGAAAATGCACGGCGCGCCCCGGGGGACCCGTGCGTGCCGTGAAAAAACACGCCCGCATCCAGAAGAATGCGAGCGTGGAAGCCGGGTGGCGGCAAGGGCGCCAGGCAGCGGGCGGAATCCCCGGCGTGTCCGCCCGGGCACCGCAGCCGCCGCGCGTCAGCAGAAAACCTCATGCCCTGCGTTGATGTCAGAGAGCCCATCCCCCATATCAATCCTTTGCGCAAAACGGAAATGCCCCGTCCGCGCAAGCACGCGAACGGGGCATTGGTCAAGTTTTACGGTCAGCGGCTCTTTTGTGTCAGCGACCTTCTGTCTTTAGCTAAGCTCGGGCCAGTAACCCTTGTTGGCCTCGATCATGTCGTCGAGAACTTCCTTGGCAACCTTCATCGAAGGCACGGTCTTGTTGAGCGTAAAGGCCTTGAGCGCCTTCTCGTACGAACCCTCGATCGTAGCCTCGACCACGAGCTTCTCGGAGTTCAGCTGCTGCATCATGAGACCCTGCTGGAACAGAGGAATGTTGTCGCGGCTGATGACCTCGGGGCCGTTCTTGCCAATGTAGGCAGGCAGCTCGACCATAGCGTCGTAGGGCATGTTGGGGATAGCGCCCTTGTTCTCGCAAATGACCAGGAAGCGCTGCTTGGTGTCGTTCTTCAGAGCGATAGCCAGGTCGGCAATCCAGTCGCCGTGGCTGCCCGCATAGAACGTGCTCTCGTCGATCTCGCCGGTCTTCTCGTAGTGGTCGATGCCGTCGAAGAGATTCTTCTCGCGCGTCTCCTCAACCTCATTCGCACGGGTGCGCTCGGGGTTGGAATGCTCGACGAACTCCTTCTGCTGCAGGTAGTAGTTCAGATACGTGTTGGGCAGGTACTCCGGGAAGCACTCCATGATCTCGTACTCGCCCTTCCAGACGTAGTACCAGCTGCCCTTGGTGTGGCGGTTCTGCTCGGGATGCTCGTCGGTGGCCTCCTCGGGCTTCTTTGCCATGAGCGAGCCCATGCCCTTGAGGTAGGAATCGGGCAGCAGGATCTCATGCTCCTTGATGTACTCGCGCAGCTGCGGGAGCACCTCCTCGCCCTTGTGGCGAATCGAGGTGAACCAACCAAAGTGGTTGAGGCCAAAGTAATCGTACTCGACATCCTTCTTGTCGATATCGAGCGCGGCGCAAACCACGTCGATGATTGCGATCGGCATGTCGCAGATGTTGATGATGCGAGCGTTGGGACGCAGCACGCGGCAGCCCTCGGAGACGATGGCGGCAGGGTTGGAGTAGTTGAGAATCCAGTAGTCCTTCTTGGCGTACTTCTCAACGTCATCGATCAGCTCGACCATGGGGAAGATAGTGCGCATGCCGTAGGCAAGGCCGCCGCAACCGCAAGTCTCCTGACCCACGCAGCCGTGACGCAGCGGAATCTTCTCGTCCTGCTCGCGCATGGCGTAGCCGCCCACGCGCATCTGGGCAAACACGAAGCTGGCGTCGGTAAAAGCCGTCTTTTTGTCGGTGGTCACCGTGAGCTTGATGTCCAGGCCGAGGTCCTCGTGCAAAATCCAGTCCACGAGCACGCCGATCTTGCGCTGGCGCTCCTCGTTGATGTCGTACAGACGAATCTCGTCAACATCGAGCTCGTCCTTGCGCAGGGCGATGGACTTGACGATGCCGGGGGTAAAGGTGGATCCGCCACCACACAGAGTAATGATCATTGTTTACTGCTCCTTCTCAATTGCGTTTTCGACCTTGTCGCGCATCTCGGCGACCTTCATGCCAAAGATGATCTGGATATTATTGCCGTTGCGGTTGATGCCGCTGTTGGGCACGTGGTTGATGAGGTCCTCATTGATGAGGTCCGGGTTCTTAACGTTCACGCGAAGACGCGTAAAGCAGTTCTCGAGCTCCTCAATGTTGTCCTTGCCACCAAGACCTGCAACCAGGTCGGCAATGCCCGCATCGACGCCCACTGCGGGAGCCGCGGCAACAGCGCCCCGCTTCACCGGGAGAGACGCGGCGGCCTCGCCCTCGGCAACGGACTCGGCGAGCTCGGACTCCTCCTCGCGACCAGGCGTGTGAAGGTTGAGCTTCTTGATGAGGAAGGTGAAGAGGAAGAAGTACAGAGCGGCGTTGACGACTCCAAGCACCAGCATAACCGGCCAGTTGGTCTTATCGACACCGAGGACCAGGTTGGAAACCACGATGTTGATGATGCCGCCTGCAGTCGAAGCGGGCACGGAGAGGACCTTGAGCAGGACCAGGAAGATGCCGGAAAGAACCGAGTGAACGACAAAGAGCACGGGAGCGGCAAAGACAAAGAGGAAGTCCATGGGCTCGGTGACACAGGAGAGCACGGCGGTGATGATCAGCGGGATGATAACGGCCTTGGTCTTATCCTTGTTCCCCTTGTAAGCGGTGACGATAAAGGCGAAACCGATACCGATGTAGGGCCACAGGTTGTTGAAGGTATAGCTGTTGAAGTAGGTGCTATCGGAGAAGGGCTGGCCCGTCATTGCCATCTCGGCAACACGGATGGGATAGGCGCCGGCGATAACCTGATCGCCCAGCGTAAGGGTGCCACCCACATCGGAGAACTGGAACGGGGTGTAGATGAGGTGGTGCAGACCGGTGGGAACAAGCAGCTTGTTGAGCATGCCGTAGATAAACAGACCGATGTTGCCCGACTCCTTAATGATGCCGGCAACGGAGGAGATGGCACCCTGAACCGGAGGCCAAACGATGCAGAAGCCAGCGCCCATGATCCAGGAAATGATGATCATGATCAGGAACGGAAAGCGAACGCCCGAGAACATCGAAAGGGCAATGGGGAACTGTTTGTTCGAGTACTTGTTGAACACAGCACCGGTGATGCAACCGAGGATGATGCCGCCAAATACGCCGGTATCGAGTACCTGGATGCCCATAACGGTGGCCTGGCCGGTTCCGGTAAGGCCGAGCATGCCGCTCGCATCGGCAAGAGAGCCGGTGGCGTTGAGCACGATGTTGTTAGCCTGCAGGAACAGGAAGAACGACATCAGGGCGATCAGCGAAGCATGGCCCTTGTTCTTCTTTGCCATGGCGCCGGCGATGCCCACGCAGAACAGAATCGAGAGGTTGTTGATGATAAACATCAGCGACTGATAGACAACGGCGCCCACAAGCTGGAACGGACCGAAGCCCAGCACGGGGATCATGGCGCAGATGGTCTTGTTGGTCAGAATGATGCCCACGATGAGCAGGATGCCGGCAACCGAGAGATACATCATCGGCTGAACGATCGACTTCGCGAACACCTC
>CAUDAE010000116.1 GCA_958447445.1 uncultured Collinsella sp. | reverse complement strand
CGCCGAATGCTCGCCATCGAAATTTATCGATGGCCTATTTCAGACTGTAATGGGCAGGGTGAGTTTTCCGCTCGGTCAAGTCCTGGGCTCGCACGAAGGCCACATTAAGTGGCCTTCGGCTCGTGCGGAATCTACGGAAAACTCGCCCTGCCCCTCCCGGCCGGAGCTACGTTGCCTTTGCTGCGAATCCTCGTGTCCGTTGAGCGACGCGCCCCACTCATAATGCTTGGGTCGGTGGGCTGATGTGTTGCGTCCCTGAGGACTATAAGGTCGAAATGAAGGTGGACAGGCGGTGGAGGCCTTCGTCTAGGTCTTTGTCGGAGACGCAGTAGCTTAGGCGGATGTGGCCTTCGGTGCCGAAACAGTCTCCCGGGACTAGGGCTACGTTTGCTTCTTTGATGGCTTTGATGCAGAAGCCCTCGCTGGTTAGGCCGAATTGTTTGATGCTCGGGAAAGTGTAGAAGGCTCCTGCGGGTTCTACTACGTCGAGGCCCATGGCGTCTAAGGCTGCGAGCACGCGTTCGCGGCGGGCTCGGTAGACATTGAGCATGGGGGCTGGGTCGACGGTCAGGGCTCGCGCTGCGGCGTCCATCTCAAAGGAGACGGCGCTCGATACTAGGTATTGGTGGGCTTTTGCGATCTCGGCGATGACGGGGGCTGCCGCTGCGAGCCAGCCCAAGCGCCAGCCGGTCATGGCCCAGGGCTTGGAGAAGCTCTCGATAACCACCGTCTGATCGCGAAGCTCCGGGTGGCGCTGGGCAAAGCGCTCATAGCCATCCACATAGACCAGACGGTTGTATACGTCGTCGCAGATCACGTAGATGCCCGCCTGCTCCGCCACGTGTGCCACGGCGTCGAGCGATGCTGCGTTGAGGATGCAGCCCGTGGGGTTGTTGGGCGAGCAGATGACGATGGCCTTGGTCGCCGGCGTCACGCAAGCACGAAGCGCATCCTCGTCAATCTGAAATTGCGCAGGCTCCGTATCCAAAAAGACCGCTTTGGCGTGGTTGGCCACGACGATGCTCTCGTACAGGCCAAAGGCCGGCGTGGGGATGATGACCTCGTCGCCGGGGTTGAGCATAGCCATGAATGTTGCCGACAGGGCCTCGGTCGCGCCGTCGGTCAGGATGACCTCGTCGGCCGAAAACGTAAGGCCCGCGCCCCCCATGTAGGCAGACAACGCCTCACGCAGGGCGGGGCGACCGTTGTTGGGCGGATAGTGCGTGTCACCGCGGTCCAGTGCGGCGGTCACCTCGGCGCTAATCACATCGGGCGTGGGAAAATCGGGCTCGCCGAGCGCGAGCGCGATGCACCCCGGATGCTGGGCGGCGAGCGCGTTGATCCGGCGGATACCGGAGGGCTTGAGCATGGCAAGCGAGGTATTCATGGGCAGACGCATGGCGTTCCTTTCGTAAGGGTTGCACTAGGATAGCGCGGCGGGGCGCCACCAGACGGTGTAACCTAAACGGAAACGAGCCGGAAAGGAGATGGCATGGAGACGACCGCGCGCGGCGACGTACCAAAAACACTGCACACCGTTGCGTATATCAGTATTCCCAATAGCGCCGATCTTGATTTTTTGCTCTGGGACCTGCAGGATGCCATCGCCGCCTATGCTCAACTTTCCGGCACCGCACTCCCCCGCCCGGTCGACTTGAAGGTAAATGACGCCGGCAGCGTTGCCGATGGCATCGTGCTGGCCATTGAAGATGTGGCTGACGATGAGACGTTGACAGCCATCGAGCAGGCGCTTGAGCGCTTTGGCGGTACGGGAACGCGCGTCTATGTCGCGATTCGAGCCGCACAAGAGGGCACTGAGCAGGCGCGTGGGACCGCCGTTCGCCTGCACAAGGCATGTGAGCGCCATGGCCAATTGTGGTGTGGCGGCGTTGCCATCTGCGCCGGCAGCGGCATTGCGGCGCTTCGTCGCTCTCCGCGCATGGGACTCTTGCGGCGACCGTTTTCTGAGGCCATGGACAAGCTCGTGGGCGCCGTTCGCATGGGATGTTCCGTCGAACACGCGCAAAAGCTCGGTGGTGCCGCAACGGGTGGCGTCGACACCGACGGCATGGTGCGCGCCACGTCTGCACTGCCCACACCGATCTGGCACGCCGTTATGAGGCATCTTGCCGAGCACTCAAACTGCTAAATCGAAAAAGCCTGCCAATCAGCGGCGCCGCTCCACCGCTCAACAAGACGCTCCAGGCACCAGGCGGCATTGGCGGGACTTGTCGAGGGCAGGACAATGGCAGGCAGCCCCGTCCGATCTTGCAAGTAGCGTTTGTAGAGTCGCCCTGCCGTACCGCCGTTACAGACAACGACCTCGATCGGCGCGGCATCGGTAATGCGCTCGATATGTGCCGGCACAACGTTGCGGATGCTCGCGTCGCTCGAGCCCTTAATGTCGCAGCTCCCGATTGCATCCCACAGGGCTACGCCGCCGTTCAGCAGCATGGCCCGCTTGGCGGCAATGGAGGCATCGAGCGTCGCGGGCTCACCGCTTGCCAAAGGATCGCCCTCGTTGGGCGGCACAGGCATACCGAGGCACGGGGCCATCACACGCCAAAAGCGATTCTGAGGGTTGCCGTAATAAAAGGCATTGGCGCGCGAAAGCACCGAGGGAAACGACCCGAGCACCAAAACGCGCGAGTGCTCGTCAAACACGGGCTCAAACCCATTCTCAATATGTTTATAGCCCTCGTCATATACGGCCATGTGCTAGGCTCTCAACAGATAGCGCACCTCGTAGGGTGCAAGCTCAAGGGTACCCGTCAGCTCGACCGTGGGCGCATCGTCGGCAAGCAGGTCGACGAAGGACCCGTTGAGCTCGCCGGCGCCAAAGGTGTAAGGCTCACCCACGGCATTCACCGCCACGAGTACCGTCGCGCCGTCACAGGCGCGCTCGAACAGCAGCTGCTTGTTCTGGATCACCACGTTGCGATAGGCACCGTAGTTGAGAGCACGGGCAGCCGCGTCGTCGGCCGAGCGAAGGTGCGCAAGCTGCGTGATGAACGCCGTCAGCTCGTTGGGCGCAGGCTCATTGAGCGCAGGTCGCAGCGCCCAGTCGCCATCGGGGCCACCCTTTTCGCCGGCAATTCCCCACTCGCTGCCATAGTAGACGCACGGGATGCCCAGCATGCCAAAGAGCATGCCGTAGGCGGGACGCAGACACGACTTGTCGGTGAGGATACTTGCCAGGCGCGGCACATCGTGGTTGTCGACAAACGACAGCAGATGTTTGCCGCGGTAGATGCACCACGGATCGCCGCCAAACTGGCGGTGCAGCGAATGGGCGATCTCGAACATGTTGACCGAGTTAAAGCTGGAGTACAGGCCCTTGTAGCACTCGTAGTTGGTGCAGGAGTCGAGCATCTCGTCGTTGACGATTTGGTTGTAGTCGCCGTGGAGCGTCTCGCCGATCAGCACAAAGTCGGGCTTGAGCTCACGGGTAAAGACGTGCAGGCGGCGCATAAAGTCGCGGTCGAGCATATAGGCAACGTCCAGGCGCAGGCCGTCGACGCCAAAGACCTCGGCCCAGCGGCGCACGGACTCGAGCAGGTAATCGACCACAGCGGGATTTTGCAGGTTGAGCTTCACAAGCTCAAAATGGCCTTCCCAGCCCTCGTACCAAAAGCCATCGCCATAGCAGGAATCGCCGTCAAAGCTAATGTGGAACCAGTCCTTGTACGGCGAGTCCCACTTGCGCTCCTGCACATCGCGGAAGGCCCAAAAACCGCGGCCGACATGGTTGAAGACGGCATCGAGCACCACGCGGATGCCATGGGCATGCAGCGTGTCGCATACGGCGGCAAAGTCGGCGTCCCCACCCAAGCGACGGTCGATATGGCGCAGGCTGCGTGTATCGTAGCCGTGGCTATCAGATTCGAGCGGTGGGTTGATAAGCACAGCGCCAACGCCGAGTTCCTGCATGTAGTCGGCCCATTGGGCGACCTTCATGATAGGAGCATCGGGGTTGGGCGCGGCGTTGGCAGCCTGGGCGAGCTCATCCTCGGCAACGGGCGCGGCGTTTTCGCGCGGAGCCCCGCAAAAGCCCAGCGGATAGATCTGATAGAACGTCGTCTCGTATGCCCACATAACAGCCTCCCGGTAAGCTCAACACAACGACATCCATTGTATGCCCAGCTTGTATCCTCTCCCCCAAAATAAGTTGCGGTGGAATAGTTCCTGCTTGGACCTTCAGAGGCCTTAAACAGGAACTATTCCACCGCAACTGATGAGGAAACGTGATTAGGCGACAGACTTTGCGCGGCGTATGGCCGGGAACATCACCGTGATAGCGAGGATGACGCCCACGACGGCAATCGACCCGCCCGCGAAGCCGATCCAGGCGATACCGGGACCCGAAACCACGGCTCCGCCGATCGCGGTACCCGTGCCAATGCCCAGATTGAACAGGCCCGAGAAGATCGACATGGCGACGGCCGACGAATCTGCCGGCGTGTGCTTGATGAGCTCGGCCTGAAACGCCACGTTAAAGGCCGTGGCGCAGCAACCCCACAGTGCGCAGACGGCAAGCACTGTCACGAGCGACGATGCGGCCGGCCCCATGAGCAGCAGGGCCACCGGCACGCCGGAGAGCGTGATAGCCAAGAACGGGAAGCGATGCCCATCGAACAGGCGGCCGAACAGCCAGCTTCCGAGCAGACCGGAGCAGCCGAACGCCGTCAGCGTCATGGTGATAGCGCTTGCGTCGACATGGGCGACCTGAGCCAGGAAAGGCTCGATATAGCTGTAGCTTACGTAATAGCCGGTCGCCATGAAGACCGTGACTGCGTAGAGCGCGATGAGGAGCGGGTTCTTGAGCAGCTCGGGCAGCTGTTTGACGGTAAAGCGCTCACCCGCCGGCATGGCCGGGAACACCGCTGCCTGGTAGACGACCGCGATGGCTGAGAGGCCCCCGACCACGGCAAACGTCATGCGCCAGCCCACGGCCAAGCCAATGGCGCGACCGAGCGGCAGGCCAAAGATCTGCGCGATGGAAGAGCCCGTGGCGATCATGCTGATGGCGAGCGCGCCGTGGCGAGTGTCGACCAGGCGCGAGGCCATAATCGAGGCGACTGACCAGAACACGGCATGTGCGCAAGCGACCACCAGGCGCGCGCAGACCAGGATGGGATAGGTCGGCGCCACAGCGGACAGGAACTGACCGAGCGAGAACACGGCCAGCACGCCCAGCAGCATCCGCTTAAACTCGAAACGCGAGGCGAACACCATGAGCGGCAGCGACAGCAGCATGACGCCCCAGGCATAGACCGAGATCATGATGCCCGCCTGAGCCTCGGTGAGCGAGAACGACGCGGCGATATCAGTCAAAAGGCCGATGGGCATAAACTCCGACGTGTTGAACACGAACGCACAGCAGGTGAGCCCGATAAGCGGGAGCCACTGCCTGAGCGTGATGCCGTCTTGCCTTGCCTGACTCATATATAACGTCTCCAATCATTTTGAGTGGAGGCGATTATATAGCAACGGCCCCGCATCCGTCAGCAACAGATGCAGGGCCGAAAACAATTCGATACACAAAGGTTGCGCCATCAATAAATAACTAAGCCAGCCCCAGCAATATGCCCGCCGAATGCACGACAAACGCCACGATCCAGGCGACCGTCACTTGAAACGCGAACACGGCAACGGCGTAGCGCGCGCCCAGTT
>CAUDAE010000115.1 GCA_958447445.1 uncultured Collinsella sp. | reverse complement strand
CATCATGGTCCACGGCGCCATTTCCGGCTCCACCAACTCGCTGCTGCATATCCCTGCGATCGCCCGCGAGTTTGGCATCGAGATGTCCGCCGACGACTTCGACCGTCTGCACCGTGGTGCCCACTACCTGCTCAACGTTCGTCCCGCAGGTGAGTGGCCGGCGCAGTTCTTCTACTATGCGGGTGGCGTGCCGCGCATCATGGAGGAGATCAAGTCGATGCTCCACCTCGACGTCATGACCGTCACCGGCAAGACTCTCGGCGAAAACCTCGAGGACCTTAAGAACAACGGCTACTACGAGAAGTGCGGCCGCTACTTGGAGAAGTGGAACCTCAAGCGCGAGGACATCATTCGCCCGTTTGACCAGGCCTTTGGTACCGACGGCTCCATCGCCATCCTCCACGGCAACCTTGCCCCCGAGGGCGCCGTCGTCAAGCACACGGTTGTTCCGCGCGAGATGTTCCAGGCCACGCTTAAGGCCCGTCCGTTCGATTGCGAGGAGGACGCCATCCACGCCGTCCTGACGCACGAGGTCAAGCCCGGCGATGCCGTTATCATTCGTTATGAGGGCCCCAAGGGTTCCGGTATGCCCGAGATGTTCTACACCACCGAGGCTATCGCCAGCGATCCCGAGCTGGGTGCGAGCATTGCCCTTATCACCGATGGCCGCTTCTCCGGCGCCTCCAAGGGCCCGGCTATCGGTCACGTTTCGCCCGAGGCTGCCGTGGGCGGCCCGATTGCCCTGATCGAGGAGGGCGACCTTATCCAGATCAACATCCCCGAGCGCTCGCTGTCTATTGTGGGCATCGCCGGCAAGGAGATGGAGCCGGCCGAGATCGATGCCGTCCTGGCCGAGCGCCGAGCCGCTTGGAAGCCCAAGGCTAATCGCTATACCTCCGGCACGCTCAAGTTCTTTACCGAGCATGCAGTTTCCGCCATTCAGGGTGGCTACATGGAGTAGCGCCCATGCGCATCAAATATCTCCTCTCATAGATGTGCGGCACAAAGAGCCCCGAGCCACGTCACCGGGGCGCGTTGTTCAGCGCCGCCGGGGCGCTCCACTCAAACGACAAGAGACGTCTTACGCAAGCGCCCTCGTCCGTGGATAAAACCACGGGCGTGGGCGCTTCACTTTATTCCCAGCCGCTTTATTCCCAGCCCTTCCACACGTCAGGCTCGTAGCCAACGGTTGCCTGGCGGCCGTTGCGAACGATGGGCTCACGAAGAATCTGCTGGTTATCGAGCACCTTTTCGAACTTCTGGTCGGCAGCAAGATACTGTACGAGCGCAACCGTGTCGGCATCTTTCGCCTTTGGATCGATCACAGCGTCGATCCCGCCGACGGCGCGCGCCACGCTTTCGAGCTCGCCTTTGCTCATCCCCTTTTCCTTCTAGTCGATGAACTGGAACTTCACACGACGTTCCTTGAAATAGCGCTGCGCCTTCTTAGTATCGAAGCTTTTCTTCGTGCCGAATATCTGGATGTTCATACGTACCGCCTTCGCTCAATTCTCGTCCGTCCATGATACGACAAGGGAGCCGAGCAAAAACAGAGCAGGCGGAGATGGAGGAGGACGGCGACCGACCGTCGGCAAGAGTCGGCCGGATCGGACTGGCGCCCAGCGCGCGCCGGCGACACGCTCGCAGCTGCACACATAGCCGATGTACAAGCTCGCCGCGGCGTTCCCTCGCCCCGCGGTGTGGCGATAGAGAAGCACGCCACCCGTCAACGATGGCGCCTCGGTGAAGAAAATCAACGTCTGGGTTACATCCCTTGAAAGGGGCGAAGACGGCTGCTAGAATACCTCCCCGCTATGAAGGATTTGACCAAAGCATACATCGCAATTCGGCGGCCCCTGGTATACGGGGCCTCTCCTGTTGTTCCCCAAGTGCGCTCTGAGCAGCCGCTTTCTTCCTGTCGTATCTGATGCACGCATAGCACGTGCATGTTATTTCGCCCGTGGGCCGGCGCGCCTTCGGCGAAGAATCGAATAGATACGAAGGAAGCTTATGTCTGATAATTGTACGGTCGCGCCCGCCAATGGGCGCATTACCGGTACCCAGATCCGCATCGTCGCGGTCGTCGTCCTGGGTGCCTTCTTGGCGCTACTGAACCAAACGGTGATGTCGCCTGCGCTGCCGGTCATCATGTCCGATTTCGCCATCGATGCCTCGACTGCCCAGTGGATCATGTCCATATACCCGCTGGTGAGCGGCATCATGGTCCCCGTTTCGGCGTTCCTTATCGACAAGTTCAGCACCCGCGCGCTATTCTTCGGGGCGACGCTGGTGTTCGCGCTGGGCACGCTGCTGTGCGCCGCAGCCCCTGATTTCCTGTTCCTCATCATCGGTCGCGTGTTGCAAGCGGCGGGCTCAGGCGTGCTCATGCCGCTTGTCTCGGTGGTTCCCATGCTGGTGTTCCCCGTCGAGAAACGAGGAACGGCTATGGGCATGGCGGGCATCGTCATGTCGGCGGGTCCCGCGGTCGGCCCCGTCGTAGGCGGTGCGGTGATCGACACGTACGGCTGGCGCACCATGATCGGCGCCATCGTCCCCCTCGCAATTCTCGTGCTGGTGCTGGGCGTGTTCATGCTGAAAAACGTGGGCGAGCTGAAGAACCCCAAGCTCGACCTGCCCTCGGTCGTCCTCTCCACCATCGCCTTCGGCGGACTTCTCTACGGGTTCTCGAGCGCCTCGTCGATGGGTTGGGGCAACCCCGTGGTGCTCGGCTCGATCGTCGCGGGTGTCGTGTGCTTGGTGCTGTTCGTCGTACGCCAGGGCAAAATCGAGGACCCGCTGCTTCAACTGGGCACGCTCAAGACGCGCGAGTTCCGCGTGGCCGCCATCATCGTCACGCTCATCAACGCCGCATGCCTGGTCACCAACACGCTGTTGCCGTTGCTGCTGCAAACCTCGCTTGGCGCTTCGGCCTTCGAAACCGGCATGGCCATGCTTCCCGCCGCGGCGGTGGGCATCATCATCAGCCCTATCTCCGGCGTGGTGTTCGACAAGTTCGGTCCGCGTGCCATCTCGATCGTCGGCTTGGCCCTCATGACCGGCGCCCTGTTCCTGCTCTCGCTTTCGACGGTAAACACGCCCATCTTGGTGGTTGCGCTGTTCTGCATGCTGCAGTCCGCCGGCCAGTCGCTCGCGAACATGCCGGTGAACACATGGGGTGTCAATGCCTTGAAAAATGACATGATCGCCCACGGCAACGCCATCGCGAACACCGGCCGCCAGGTCGCCGGCGGTTTGTGCACGGCGCTCATCATCACGGTCATGACAAGCGTCACCGCGTCGGCCGGCGTCGATGCGAGCATCCAAGTAGCCACCGCCGTGGGCGCGGGCGTCGCTTACAAGGTGTGCGCGGCAATCGGCCTCGTTTCCCTTATCTGCGCCATATTCAGCGTGCGCACCAAGAAAACCGCACCGAAAACGAAGGAGGCATAAGCGATGTCCGAGATTCTGTCCGAGCGCATCCCGCTCGAGCTCGAGGGGACGCCCGTTTCGAGCATCATGATTGAAGAGCCGTTCACCTGCACGCAGGATTGCACGATTTCCGACGTGGTGCGCATGCTCGCCGAAAACGAGGTGAGCAGCATGCCCGTAATCGATGAGCGCAACCAGGTGGTCGGGTTCATCTCCGACGGCGATGTCATGGGAGCCATCGCGCAGCATCGCGCTCACACCATCTTCACGGGCGGCGACGCGTCCATGCTGTACTTCGACGATCAGAGCCTTGAGCAGCGCATCGAAGACCTGAAGGATCGCTGCGTCATGGATTTCGCGACGCGCAAGGTAGTGTGTGCCCGTCCCGAGCAGAGCATCGCCCGCGTCGCCGCGCTGCTGGCGAAGAAGAAGTTCAAGAAGCTTCCTGTGGTTGATGACGAGGGCAAACTCGTGGGGGTCATCCGCCGCTCCGCCATCACCAAATACATCTTCGGCATCCTTTTCCAATAGGGGCAGGTCGCACTTGAGGCGAACATCTCGAGGCATCGAGCCAGCAACTGGACCAGACAACCTTGACACGCACGCGCTTTCCCTCGATGCTTCGGTAAGGGGAGCTGCGAAAATCGCAGCACGGGTGATCGGCGCCGCGCCCCCGAAGGCAAAAGCGAACACGGGGGCGATACGATGGGAAAAGTCCTGGACGAAGATTTGGTTTATGAGATTCTCTCTGTCGTGGCAGAGATTCCGGCGGGATGCGTCGCCTCGTACGGTCAGATAGCGCGCCTCATCGGCAGGGAGAAAAACTCTCGCCTGGTCGGAGCGGTGCTGAGCGAGGCGGATCGCTACGGCGATTATCCCTGCCACCGCGTCGTCAACCACGCGGGACGCCTCGCGCCAAACTTCCCCGACCAGCGAGCACTACTGACGGAGGAAGGGGTCGCCTTCCGAGACAACGGCTGCGTCGACATGAAAAAGCACCAGTGGAACGAGTAGCCAGGCAGCGTAGCGTCGAAAGGAGCGACGCCACGGGGAACGACCTGCGCCCCGCCGCCGGACAACCTATGGCAAAGTGACACGTCCCACAAAGAGCGGCGCACCAGTACGAGACACGACCGCGACGTAAAAAGACCCTATGATACTCGTAAGCATCTATCTGATTGCCCGCCTCGAGGTACCCAAAGAACGAGAGATGCCGAAACCCCTAGACAAAGAAAAAGGTCGGGAGCTTTTATGCTTCCGACCTGAAGTTTCATGGTCGCGGGGGGCGGATTTGAACCACCGACCTTCGGGTTATGAGGTCGCTACGACGTTGTTTCATTCAGACATTTCGACCCAAATTGAAGTCAATATAACTCCAGGTCATTTGATGTTTTCATAGATTTACGAAAGAAAAGTACGCGGAATAATTCGACCCAAATTCGACCCACAACGAGCTTGAAAGCGGTCAGGCGGAGCATTACCCTTGGGGTGTGACCCCACGCAGGGCCCACCACCAAGGGTAATGCCCACCCGCCCCAGCCCTTTGCGCCATTCCGCGCAACCGAGCGCGATTCTCAGGCACTTCAGGCAAGGAACACGATGAACGACCGACCTCTCGTCATAGGCAAAGGAACGAAGCAACGCCGCGACAAATACACGTGGCGCTACCGTCACAGCCTCGGCAAGGATCCGGTCACGGGCAAATACCGCTATTCGCCGTGGCAGACCATACATACCACCAAAAGCCGAGAGGTCGACGCCGCACTCGAAGCCTACAAGGCAGAACTCAACAGCGGCACCTACGTCCAAAAATCGAGGGACACCGTCGGCTCGTACGCAAAAAAGTTCCACGACAACCGCGAAGGAACCATCACGCCGCTCGCCTACTCGACATCCTACTCAATCGAGAACCGGACGCGCACATCACATGCGTGATGCTCATGCTCGACACCGACATGAGAAGGGCAGAAGCCCTCGGGATGACGTGGTCCGATGTCTCCGTCGAGAACAGAAGCATCCTCATTGAGCAGCAGTTCGCGGCCGATCGAAGCGTTCGCTCGCCCAAAAGCAAGAAAAGCGTGCGGAGGATCTCGATAAGCGAGACGCTGACGTCGTATCTCGAATTCTGGAAAAAGGAGCAGGCCCGCGAAATGGAAGCCTTCGGCCTGGAACAAGTCAAAGGCACTCCGCTCGTCCACTCATTCGAACGAACGAAAGACAGGCATCCCCAAGTCAACTTCATGGACCTGAATGGGTTTTCGCGCTGGTTCAGAAACTTCAGCGTCGAGAACGGGTTCGGCAAGTTCGGAGGGGTAGTGTCG
>CAUDAE010000114.1 GCA_958447445.1 uncultured Collinsella sp. | reverse complement strand
TAAAACGGCAGCTTACCGTCTTGGGAATGGGGCCCGCGACGCGCTCAAAGAACTCGATATGGCTGATGTCGTCAAAGTTGACGATGGCGCCCAGTTTATCTGCAAGGGCAAAATCCGCCGCCGGCGTGTCGTTGGACGAGAACATGATGTCGTGGCCGGTGATGCCCAGTGAGCGGGCAATCATGAGCTCGGTATAACTCGAGCAATCGCAGCCGCAGCCGTATTCGTTGAGAATGGAGATGAGCGCCGGGTTGGGATTGGCCTTGACGGCAAAGTATTCCTTAAAGCCCGGGTTCCATGCAAAGGCGTCGCGCACTTCTTGCATGTTGCGGCGGATGCCCGCCTCGTCGTATAGATGAAACGGCGTGGGAAACTGCTCGACGATATGCTCGAGCGTTTTCTTGTCCACAAACGGCTGCTTGGCCGCATACGCTTCGTTGGGGGTCAATGCCATGTCCCGTAAACCTCGCTATCCAGACGGCGCCATCGGCGCATCGAATCCGCATAGCGTGGACCCAATGTCCGGATAGCGCTCCCGCATTGCTGCAGACAGTCCTGCGGGTGTTTCCCGCAGGCCCACCAGGCTGTTCGTGCCCGAAAAACCCAGTTCGGCGGGTTTCGCCTCCCCACGGGGTCAAAGCCTGCCGGCTCGCCCGCGGTTCTTCGTGCCCGCGCCTCTATCAAGTGGTAATGACCCTACCACGTTGCACTTTAGCAAACAAGAGTATTCGTATATAACGTTTAAAAAATGCAGGGATATGCTGGAAATAAGGGTGCGGCAATCTTGCGGCACAATAAGATGGCAACTGGCGCGCACCTATGAAAGGAACCTTTATGACCGAGCTCCAAGAACTCCGTTGCTATCGGCGCGACTTACACAGGATCCCGGAGCTCGACTTCGATCTTCCGCAGACTATCGCCTATATCGAGGGCGTGTTGGCGCCGCTCGCTTGTGAGGTGACCCATCCGTGTCCGAGCTGCGTCTGTGCCTTCTTCGATGCCGGCGTGGGCGCTACGCATGCCACGGCGATTCGCGCCGATATGGATGCCCTGCCCATCGCGGAGGCAACGGGCGTTGCCTTTGCCTCGACTCATCCCGGCAAAATGCACGCGTGCGGACACGATGGACACATGGCCATGGCGCTCGCGGCGGCGACTTTTGTCGACCGAGCGATTCGTGAGCAACCGGGTGCCATCAAGCGCAACGTGCTCTTTGTGTTCCAGCCTGCCGAGGAGACGACCGGCGGCGCCAAGACAGTGTGCGAGAGCGGCGTATTCGAGCGCTATGGGGCAGATCGCATCTTCGGCTTCCATGTATGGCCCGATTTGCCCGCCGGTACGTTGGCGAGCTGTTCCGGTCCGCTGCTGGCGCGCTCAAGCGAGACGCACATTCATATCCATGGCACGAGCATCCATATCGCCAAGACCTACGGCGTTCCCGTAAACGAATCGCACGATGCCGCGCTGGCGGCGGCCAAGTTCTTAGTTTCCGAGCGCGAGCTCATGGATGAGCTGGGTGCCGACGAGCCTTGCATTGGTAAGTTTGGCCTGCTGCAGGCCGGCACCGTCTGCAATGCGGTGGCGGGGGAGGCACATGTGGCTGGCAGCCTGCGCGTGTTTACGGACGGTATGTTCGACCGTGCGCGTGAGGGCGTGCGGCGCGTGTTGGACGAGGCCTGCGCCGCAACGGGCTGTACGTACGATCTCGATTTTGCCGAGGGCTATCCGCCAGTCGATAACGACCCCGAGCTGTTTGCCTGCATTGCGCCTGCCTTGTCCGAGCTGCAACTTGTGGACGAGCCGCTGCTAATCGCCGAGGATTTCGCGTTCTATCAGCGCCATCTGCCGGGCGTGTTCTTCTTGCTGGGCACGGGCGTGCCAGAGGGACAAGAAAACCCGAGCGATTCGGGTGGCTGTCCCGCCTATGCCATGAGCGCTCTGCATACCGATACCATGCTCTTTGACGAGGAAATCCTGCTCAAAGGCCTCGATGTCTACAAACGATTGCTTTTGCTTGCTTAAGTGGCGAAGAATACCTGTTCTAGAAAATACGAACAGATGTACGGTATAATAGAGATGTAAGTCTATAGAAACGTTTGACGTTATTAACGTAAGGCGATACTATGATTGCATCATATAAAGATGAAGACACTAAACGCTTCGCAATGGGTGTGCGGATTAGGAAGCTCATTCCTTTTGAGCGGGTCGCCTTGAGGAAGATTCGCCAACTGCAGATCTGCGCTTCGCTTGATGATCTTCGCGTTCCGCCAGGCAATCGTCTTGAAGCGTTGAAGGGCGATCGCGCTGGTCAATATAGCATCCGTGTTAATGAGCGCTATCGGGTCTGTTTTGAGTGGAGACAGGGGATGGCTTGGAATGTCGAAATCGTCGATTATCACAAGTGATGAGACCGCGCCCGATTTGCTGTCGCCGGTGACTCCTGGTGAACTTCTCAAAGAGGAATTTCTTGTTCCTATGGGCATTTCTCAATATCGCCTTGCTAAGGAGACCGGGATTCCGGCACAGCGTATTGGGCAGATTATTTTGGGAAGGCGTCGTGTTACGGCTGACACCG
Organism: uncultured Collinsella sp.; assembly: GCA_958447445.1. Taxonomy (GTDB): domain Bacteria; phylum Actinomycetota; class Coriobacteriia; order Coriobacteriales; family Coriobacteriaceae; genus Collinsella. The sequence continues at coordinate 3,242 of CAUDAE010000114.1, read as the reverse complement.
ATCTTCGCCTTTGCCGCTACTTTGGCCTAACGGATGGCTATTGGCTTCGCGCTCAGATGGCGTTTGACCTCGAGGCAGAGAAGAGGCGCATCGAGCCGGAGCTGGATAAGATCGTTCCCGTTCAGCGGGCCGTTGCGTTGTAGTGCTCAAAGATATTGAGGTTGGAGTGACGATGGAACGACGCCGACAGACTGCCGTGTATAGTCCGGGTGGATGCGGGTGTGGCTTGCTGCTGATTCCGGTCATCGTCGTGAGCGTTGGCTTGATGTTTGTGCTTGCCGGGCTGGCCGCAGCGGCGCTCGTGCTGCTGATTGTGGCTATTGGCGTGACGATTTGGCTCTGCCGCAATCGCGAGCAACGTCGTGCCGACGGCAAGACCGATGTGGGATGGATTGTCTTTTTGGTTACCGCCTACCTGTTGAGCATCGGCTACCTTGTGTTCTTTGTTTTGCTGCTCGTTAGCACCTTTACCGGGGAATCCGTCACGGTGGGCTAGGCTTCGACGAGCCTTTTGAGGATGAGGCTAGGGGGCGGATGGGACATGTTGTTCAAGACGGAGTGCGACGCGCGGGCGGCAAGAAGATCGCGATTCCCATCGGCAAGCAGGACGCGACCGTCTTCCGCAAGGTGATGAGCGCAAAAGACGCCATCTAAGAGTTCGCGCCGGCGCTAGGGACGGCCGATCAGGAGCGGGCACTGCGTATTGCCCGAGTGCGGGCGAGACGGATGGTGGCGTGGATGATTCGCACTTATCTTCCTTACTTTCGGATTATTCACCAAAAATAGCCGTGCGGGCACATCACGAACAATCGCCAAACAAGGCATAAACACGGGCGCGGGGCTTATCGGCTTCGTGCTCTTCTTCGCCATAAGAAACGACAACAGCAGAGCGGTTAGCCGAGCGCTAATTTTCGTCTGGAAAGCGAGTGGTATGATTCGACCTACAGGCTTTTCAAACTGAAACGGCGGAATTAACATGGGAAATGCTGTTATAACGCTCAGGGATTTGATGCCGGTGGCGCACCCAGAGAAGACAAAGATCAAATTCAACATGAATGCTGGCGACGTGAACGTGCGCGCGTACGACATGCTGCTGAAGGACACCTCGACCCCCGAGAAGACCGATAGCGGCTCGCGATGGTACGAGATGAACGCGTGGAGGAGCGCGACGGGACAAGCGAATAACAACCTCAACCATGCGGATTACCTACTCTCGTTCGCACAGTACTACACCTACGGGCCCGAGTACTTCATCTTCGGCGGCATGCACAAAGTGGAGAAGGCAGTACCCGAGGTGCTGGGCGGCGTGGGCTACAAGTTGACGCTTCTTCCCGACTACGAGGCCTACATCAAGCGCCTCATCATCAAGTTGAAGAAGCCTATCGGGCGCGACATCTACAACAAGTTCTACGAGAACACGATGCACGACTTCGAGCCCGTAGTGTACGAGTACTCGATGAGCCTGGGCAACGTTGCCCCTTTTCCTGGCTACAAGTACGTGTGCATCGACCACAAGACCTTGCAGGCCGTTATCGCCAGCGTGGGCTCCGACTGGTACTGGGCGCTGGACAACGTGAAGGGCGTCTACTGCATCACCGACACCGCGACGGGGAAACTCTACGTGGGTTCGGCCTCGGGCGACAGCAAGAAGGACGCGGGCGCGGACTTGGGTATCTGGCAGCGCTGGAGCGCCTATGCCAACCCCATGGACCCGACTGGCGGCAACAAGGAGTTCAAGGCCATCGTGGCCGAGCACGGAACTGGGTACATCATGGAAAACTTCACCTACTCCATTCTAGAGGTGTGCGACACCAAGATGACCACCGCCGAGGTGTGCGAGCGCGAGAGTCACTGGAAAGACGTGCTTTGCTCGCGCAAGTTCGGCATGAACTGGAACTAGGTGCGCGCCATGGGCTTGTTACGGACGGTGAGGGACTGCGTGTACGGCATGGCCGTGGGCGATGCGCTCGGCGTGCCCTACGAGTTCAGGCCGCGCGGCAGCTTTACCTGCACGGACATGGTGGGCCGCGGCACGCACAACCAGCCTGCGGGCACATGGAGCGACGACACGTCCATGGCGCTCGCGCTGTGCGACAGCTACCGCGAGCTGGGCGATATCAATTGCGACGATATCCTCGTCAAGTTCCGCAATTGGATAAACGAAGGCGCATACACCGCCGACGGGAACGTCTTCGACTACGGCAACGCCACCAGGCAGGCGCTCGATACGGGTTGCGGGCTCACAAGCGAATACAGCAAGGGCAACGGCTCGCTCATGCGTTGCCTGCCTATGGTGTTTATGGAATGCTCCGACTGCGACATAAGGGAGGTTAGCGCGATCACCCACGCTACCGACGACTGCTGCCAGGCCTGCGTGGACATGATCGCCTATGCCCGCGAGGTGCTTTACAGCGGGCACGCCGGCTGCGAGAGTGAGGACAGAGCTGGTGCCAGCGGCGGTTACGTGTGGGATACTTACCACGCCGCCATCTGGTGCCTAGAACATACCGACAACTACCGCGACTGCGTACTGACCGCCGTGAACCTGGGCGACGATACCGACACCACGGCTTGCGTGGCCGGTGGATTGGCCGGCATCCTGTACGGATACGAGGGCATTCCGACCGAGTGGTTAGAGGCCTTGCGCGGCAAGGACGTGATTGAGCCTTATTTGTTCGGCGGGGCTTACGGTGATGACCTGTGCAGGTTCGTTAAGCGCTTCGAGGATTCGCTGGACGGTCCCACCCGCGACTTCCACGCGTTGGCCCATGACATGTTCGGCCTGGGTTGGCACATGGACTGTGGCGAGGCCTTTGCCGGGGCATATCCGCGCTCCGGTACGGCCGAAGGACTGCGAGAGGACATAGACACCATAGACGACGTTGGGCTTCTGGGCAGCGGCGTCTTCTCTCGGTGGCGCTATATAACGCACTGGAAGTACGATAGCGTGCCTGATAAGGACGATCTGGAGTGGTTCAGGCTGGCGCTCGGGAGGCTTCGCGAGCTGGCATAGGGGTGCCGTGATTTGAATCGCTTGCCTGAGGTGGCTGATGCCGACTTAAAGCACGGGGAGATATACCGCAGCGCTATTGCTTTATTGCCTGAGTGATCTTAGGACCATACCTTTTATTCGATAGCGGGGCGACGGAATCGTCGAACACCATGCGCGCGCTATCTTCGACGGGCAGCCCATTACAGTCTGAAATAGGCCATCGATAAATTTCGATGGCGAGCATTCGGCG
>CAUDAE010000113.1 GCA_958447445.1 uncultured Collinsella sp. | reverse complement strand
CACCATGCTTACCGGCGACCGCCCCACCGGCCGTCTGCACCTGGGTCACTACTTTGGCACCCTCAAGGGCCGCGTGGAGCTGCAGAACATGGGCGCCAGGACCAACGTACTCATCGCCGACTACCAGGTCATCACCGACCGCGACACCACCGAGCACATCCAGGACAACGTGTACAACATGGTCATGGACTACCTTGCCTGCGGCATCGACCCCGACAAGACCATGATCTACGCGCACTCCGCCGTGCCCGCCGCCAACCAGCTCATGCTGCCGTTCCTGTCGCTGGTGTCCGAGGCCGAGCTGGCGCGCAACCCCACGGTCAAGGCCGAGATGGAGGCCTCGGGGCACGAGCTCACCGGCCTTCTACTCACCTACCCGGTGCACCAGGCCTGCGACATCCTGTTCTGCAAGGGCAACGTGGTGCCCGTCGGTCGCGACCAGCTACCGCACATCGAGCTTACCCGCACCATCGCCCGCCGCTTTAACAACCGCTACGGCAAGGTGTTCCCCGAGGTCGATGCGCTGCTGTCCGAGACCCCGCTGCTGCCGGGCCTGGACGGTCGCAAGATGAGCAAGAGCTATGGCAACGCCATCAATATTTCGATGACCGCCGAGGAGACGGCCAAGCGCATCAAGAAGAGCCAGACCGACTCCGAGCGCATGATCACGTTCGATCCCGAGAACCGCCCCGGCGTGTCCGGCCTGCTTTCGACGGCCGCCATCTGCACCGGCCGTTCCGAGGTCGAGATTGCCGAGGAGATTGGCATGGGCGGCTCCGGCCAGCTCAAGAAGTACGTGACCGAGGCCGTCAACGAGTACTTCGCACCGATCCGCGAGCGTCGCCAGCGCTACGAGAACGATCTGGACTATGTGAAGGACGTCCTGCACGAGGGCAACCGTCGCGCCAACGAGATCGCCGATCAGACCCTGGCAGAGGTTCAGGACGCCATGGGCATGGTGTACTAGACCGATTTGCTGGCTTGAGCTTTCGATTGCTTTAGGGCGGGCGCTACGACGTCCGCCTTTTTCGGAGCCGGACTGCTTCGGCTCCGCCCATTGCACTCCCCCGATAAACAGGAACGGGCCCGCCGGCAGTCAGTTGCCGGCGGGCCCGTTCCCGAAGTACACCGTTGAATCGCACAGAGGGGAGGAATGCGAATCAAACTCAACAGGGCAGGCTTTTTCATCGCCTATTGCCTGCTCCGTTGTTGAATACAATATAGTTCACCGTGGTTTACTTTGCAGCATCAATATTCGCCGCCATAGCTTCTCCATAAGTTAGCCCCGGTAAACCTGCAACAGAAAACCACCACAAAGGGGACAGGCACCTTTGTGGTGGTTCTGGCCACGGCAGAGCTGTTAGAGTCCGGCAGGCCAACGACAGACGGCCAGGTCGACGTGCATGTCGTCCTTAAACGCCACACCCTCCCCTAGCAAAAGCTCACGTTGAGCATCAGGGCCTCCAAAAGCAAAGCCTTCGCAAATGCGACCGTCGGCAAACACCACGCGATGACAGGGAATTTGGCCGGGGCGCGGGTTGCTGTGCAGCGCATAGCCCACATAGCGCGCGCTCCGCGGACGACCGGCAAGCAGCGCCACCTGACCGTAGGTGGCAACCATCCCCTCGGGAATCTGCTCGACCACCTCATACACCCGCTCAAAAAAGCCCTCAGACGCCATCGCATGCTCCTTTCAACCGAAACAAGCATAAACCACCAAAAAGGTGCCTGTCCCCTTTGTGGTGGTTTTGACCGGAAAGCTAGTTGGCGGGGCGGAAGAAAGCTACGGCTACGGCGCCGGGGCCCACGTGGGTGCCGATGGTGGCGCCAATGGTGTGGATGGGCAGCTCGTTCTCGGTGTGTCCAGCCCACAGTGCCGCGCTGTCCTCGATATACTTCTTGAGCACGGCGTCCGAAAGGCCCGTATAGCCCAGCGCCAGCGGCATGGAAAAGTCGACGCCGCCCGCTTTTTCGACCTTCTGGTTGAGCAGGTTACGGCCGTTCTTGGAACCACGCGCCTTGCCCAGCTGCACGATCAGGCCGTCCTCGGCGGCCACCACGGGCTTAACGTTGAGCAGCGTGCCCACAGCGCCCGCAGCAGCAGACAGGCGACCGCCACGCACCAAGTACTCCAGCGTCTCGAGCAGACCGATAACCACCACACGGTCGCGCACGGCCTCGACGGCCGCCGCGATCTGGGCCGCGCTACGGCCCTCGTCCACCAAGCGCAGCGCATACTCGACCAGCACGCGCTCGCCCAGGGTGACGTTGTTGCTATCTACCACGAACACGTCGCCGCCCGGCGCCTCGGCAAGTGCGGTACGGGCACTCTGATTGGTGCCCGAAAGCTTGGCGCCAACGGTAATAATCACTGCCTCGTCGCCGGCCTCACGCACCTCGGCAATCGCCTGCGAAAACGCGTACGGGTTGACCTGGCCGGTCTTGGGCAGCTCATCGCGCTCCACGAGCATCTCGTAAAAGCGCTGGTGATCGATGTCGACGCCATCCATGTACACATCGGTGCCAAAGGTGACGGACAGCGGCAGAACACGCAGAGCGGGGTGCTCAGCCGGCGACATATCGCTCGCGGAATCGGTAATAATACGAATGGACATAGCGAATCCTTTCTTGCGCGGACCTCGCGCGGGGAATTTTGACAGCAAGGCCCCGGCACGGTATACGCGCTCAAACGGGACTATGCAGTTGTTAATTAGAAGCAAATGCCTTGGCGGCCTTAGATCTCGCGCAGGGTGTTGAGAATCGTGCGCAGCGACGCATACATCTGCTCGCGCTGCTCCACACCCATAGCCTTACCGGTGGTATCGAGCACCTCGCGAATGATGCGGTCCGCCTCGCTCATGCTCTCGCCGCCCAGAGCGGTCAGGCGCACCGGAGCACGATACTTAACGGCGGCATCGCCCGAATCATCGACCTCGACGTAGCCACCCTCCTCCAGATGCGCGAGCGTACGCGAGACGGCGGCGCGGGTCACGCCCGCCATGCGAGCCAGGTCGGCGCCAGTCAGGCCGTCCTTGCTGCGCTCAAGATAGTACAGGCACATAACGTCGGAGCCCTTGAGACCCAGCCTTGCGCCCTCAGACGTCTTAATGCGCTGGATCTCCTTGTAGAGTCCGCTGATCAGTCCGACAAAGTCCTCGAAACGTGTCTCGTCGCTCTGCTGCATGGGAGACGACCGCCTTTCGCTTGCATAATGCTAACGGGTAAACATCTTAGCCGTACTTAACGGCCGGCAGCCCTGCACGCCCTATTTGTTAACCCATCAACATAAAAACCACCACAAAGAGGACAGGCACCTTTGTGGTGGTTTGGGGCATCAATAGGTTCTAGGCGCCGCTACAGCTCCACGCAAGGATTGTCGCGGGTCACAAGCGTCTTAATGACAACCGTCGCTCCCAGATAGCGCTCAAGCAGCTCGGCTAAGCGATCGATCGCAGCCTGGCAATCCCCCATCCGCTCGGGCCCCACGCACTCAATCGCCAGGAACGCATCGGCCGAATCATCGGACAGCGCCGTTCGAACGCCGTCGCGCCAGTTCCAGCAGCGGCACACGGCGCCCGCATCATCGATGTAGGCGAGCTCGCCGGGCAGCGTCGGATCGTCCGCCTCCTCGCCAAGCGGCAAGAACGCATCGCCACCGTCGGTCACCTTCAGGCGAAGGTCTCCCTCGATCGCATGCAGATCCTCGCCTCCCACGGGCAGCGCGTAGGTCAGTGACACCGTGTTGTAAATATCCACCGCGGGCGTAATGTGACCCACCGGCTTTCCTTTGAGCACGCGTTTGAGCAAGTTCTCGATCGAGCAGCGCGCGCCCTTTTTGGTCTTGAACAGACGATAGGCCTCGCGCCATGCCTTGACCGGTGCGTTCTCGCTGATAGTATCGCTGGTCAGATGACGCTCCGCATCGATATTGGCGCGGTCGAGCAACGCCGCAATCGCATCCACGTCCTCTTGAGGAATCTGAGCCGTGGGCTTCATGCCCTCCACGACCACAACACCGACCGCTGCCTGCGGAAACAGCTCCCAGAATGAATCCTCGGCAATAAAGCTCTTCATACGCTCTCCCTTCATTGTGCGCGCCAACGCGAGCGCCTAAACAAAAAGCGCCCTTACAACGGCCACCTTCAAAGTCCTACGGTGCCGTCACAAGAGCGCTTGCGCTGTCCCCATCCGGAGAAGGGAACGATATGTCAGGCGTATTGTAACCCGAGTCATCCGCGCGAGCAAAACGACCACAAAGGTGTACAGCCCCCCTATGGTGGTTGTAGGTCTGAGGCGACGCTAGTGGCGGAGCCCCAGCAAGCCGCGACCGCGATGAGGAGCGTCGGCGTGCACCTGAGCGTGCGGACCGGCGGCCTTAACGGATTCGGGCAGGTGCGAGTACTTCTTCTCGAAGTTCTCCTCGAACATCACGGCCAAGTTATGCGCGGCCTCGTCGTAGCGCGCGGTGCTCTGCCAGTATTGGCGCGGCACCAGGATGCCATCGGGCACGCCGTGGCACGTCGTGGGAATGTCGACGTTAAAGATGTCGTCGTGCAAGAACTCGCTGTCCTCGATGGTACCGTCGAGGGCGCGGGCCACCAGGGCGCGCGTGTAGGCAAGCTCGATGCGATGGCCCACACCATAACCGCCGCCAATCCAGCCGGTATTGACCAGGTACACGCGCGTACGACCGTCGGCGATACGCTCGCCGAGCATCTTGGCATAGACCATGGGGTCGAGCGGCATAAACGGCTCGCCAAACAGCGAAGAGAACGTGGGCGTGGGCTCGGTGACGCCGACCTCGGTGCCGGGAATCTTAGCCGTAAAGCCCGTCACAAAGTGGTACATGGCGGCATCGGCCGTCAGACGTGAGATGGGTGGCAGCACGCCAAAAGCGTCGCAAGTCAGGAACAGCACGACACTCGGAGTAGTGCCCATGCCCTTAGTCCACGCGTTAGGAATGTGCTCCACGGGATAGGCCACGCGCGTGTTGTGCGTGATCGAGATGTCGTCGTAGTTGGGCTTGCGGTTCTCGTCGAGCACCACGTTTTCGCAAATGGCGCCAAAACGGACGGCGTTGAAGATCTCGGGCTCGTGGAAGGCGTCCAGGCCCTCGCATTTTGCGTAGCAGCCACCCTCAATGTTGAAGATACCCATGTCGGACCAACCGTGCTCGTCGTCGCCGATCAGCAGGCGCATGGGATTGGCCGAAAGCGTGGTCTTGCCGGTGCCGGACAGGCCAAAGAACACGGCGGTCTCGTGCGTGACGGGATCCATGCTGGCCGAGCAGTGCATGGGCAGCACGTCGTCCTCGACGGGCAGCAGATAGTTCATGACGCTAAAGATCGACTTTTTAATCTCGCCGGAGTAGCCGGTGCCGGCGACCAGAATCACGCGTTCCTGGAAGTTGATGACCACGGCGGCACTGGAGTTGAGGCCCTTGATGACAGGATCGCACTGGTAACCGGGCGCTGCGAGCACGCAGAAGTCGGGCTCGCCGGTGCGCGCGATTTCGCGGGCAAGCGGGCGGGCGAGCATCTGCTTGATAAAGAGTGCCTGGCTGGCTCGCTCGCAGGCAACGAGCAGTCGACGCGTGTGGTTGCGGTCGGCGCCTGCCATGCCGCGGGTGACGAACACGTCGCGCTCGTTGAGATAGTCGACGATGCCGGCCTTGATGGCCTCATAGCTCTCGACGGACAGCGGGCGGTTGACCGCGCCCCAGGCAATCTTGTCGTGAACATCGGGGGTGTCAACGATAAAGCGGTCATTGGGGGAACGGCCGGTACGTTCCCCCGTCTCGATCACCAGCGCGCCGTTGG
>CAUDAE010000112.1 GCA_958447445.1 uncultured Collinsella sp. | reverse complement strand
GGATCGGCAATGAAATGCGAAAAACCGTCTGATATGTTCGGCACCAGGCACGACGGGCTAGATGCATAAAGGAAACTCCTTTATTTGTTGATGGGTCAACATTTGCTCGACCGATTGTACTCAGCGGCGGTCAAAGACGGCCTGCCAATCGTTAATCAATCAACATCTTCATATCTCAAAATTGTTTTATTAAAAATCATTCCTAATAGGCTTCACATTTGGTTGCATTTATGGATAATAGAACTCGTCAAGACGCACGTCCGGAGAGGGCCCTTACGGGATCGGACGAGCGCACAATCGCCATCGATCGAAAGGATCGAATCATGAAGTTTGTTTGCCCCGTTTGCGGTTATGTGGAAGAGTTCGACGGCGACCAGCTGCCCGAGGACTTCAAGTGCCCCCAGTGCGGCGTTCCCGGTTCTCGTTTCCTGAAGCAGGAGGAGGGCCAGCTCGAGTGGGCTGCCGAGCACGTCGTGGGCGTCGCCAAGATGGAGGGCGTCTCCGAGGACATCGTTGCCGACCTGCGCGCCAACTTTGAGGGCGAGTGCTCCGAGGTCGGTATGTACCTGGCCATGGCTCGCGTCGCTCATCGCGAGGGTTATCCCGAGATCGGCCTGTACTGGGAGAAGGCTGCCCACGAGGAGGCCGAGCATGCCGCCAAGTTCGCCGAGCTGCTGGGCGAGGTCGTGACCGACTCCACCAAGAAGAACCTCGAGATGCGCGTTGAGGCCGAGAACGGCGCCACCGCCGGCAAGACCGATCTTGCCAAGCGTGCCAAGGCCGCCGGCCTCGATGCCATCCACGACACCGTGCACGAGATGGCTCGCGACGAGGCTCGCCACGGCAAGGCTTTCGCCGGCCTGCTCAAGCGCTACTTCGGCTAAGCCAACCGCCTGAGACATAACCTCAAGCTCGATGAGGCCCGAACCGTATTGGTTCGGGCCTTTTTCGTGCCTCACGAACTTGTTAACGCCCTGAAATAGAGCTATCTTCGGCATCGGTCTCTCGTCAAAAACTAAGTGAGTAGACTTTTTGGAACTTGCCGAGCAGACCATCCATATCACTTTATAAAGCCGCAGGTAAATGCCTTGTTGCAAAACGACCTAGTCGCCAAAGTGCCAAAAGTCTACTCACTTAGATTCGCAGCCGTCCACGATCGAGCCATTTTGTGTCTAACGGGCATCTTTCCGTCGATTACTCCCAATTTTGTCCAGTCAATGAATAGTTCAGACCGGAGTAATATCTCAGCCCTTTGCTCATCCGAGCTTTTATCACGATATTCAGCATCGAGCATCCTGCATATGGCCTTAACGATCGCGCGGAATCTATCCTCATCCGATATCTGTCTGTGTGTCAGGAGAAGCACATCGTAGCCCATGGCCTGAAGGGCCGTCATGCGGTCAGCGTCACGCAGGCCATCCCCTGCGCGTCCGTGCGAGGCCTTTCCCTGACATTCAATGGCCACCTGTCGCCTGCCGTCCGGCGAAGAAAGAAGTACGTCGATATATACACGGGACTTTCCCACAATCGCTCGAGCACTTGTGCTTAGCATCACTTCAACATTAAGCTCTATGCCGCAAAAACCTTCGCCTCCCAGGGCTCGCGGCAGTCCAAGCAACAAATACGCCTCGACCTCAAAAGGCGACGCGGCACCCAATGGAACGAGTTGCGATACCGCCATAAATCTATTGCCGCAACGCATCCCGCAAACATCTGAACAAAAACGGTCAAGGTCTCCGCCCAAAACCAAAGCGTCTCGACGCCATAAATTTGAGGCGGTGCCGTCCTCGGACGGGCAGCGCACCCAACCGAACGTTGTCGAAATCGCGCCCGAATCAATTGCACGCGAAAGCTCCGCCTCAAGTGCCGCCGGCAGGGCACACACCGCAAACAAGCCACACATCTCCGCCAATACCAAAAGAAGCTGAAGATCCGTCAGATGCCGCGACATGATGAATGTCGTCAGTAGAGGAGACGTAACCAAAAACCCATGCTCCGTTTCCAGCACGGATTCCCTGGGGAGCTCACCAAGAAACAGCCGCTGCCTAATGCTGGCAGGACAAGTCCGCTTGTTTCTCGTCCGGACCAATGTATACAACGGAAAGCCGAGCACAACCGCAGCCGTCGGATTACGGGCAAGGTCATATCGCTGCCGGTCTTCTTCCGGCCGTGGAAGCGGCGGACACAAAGCACGAACCTGAGGGGGCAAACGCCAGTACCTAAAAGCCGATATGTCACAAACTAGATCCTTCATAGGCACAGGAAAACACGAATTTCAACCCAGTCAGTCACGCATTGGCGCGAACGCACCAAAAATGGCGCCGAACGGACTGCCAAGTTTTCAACAGCCCTCCCCAACTGGCCAAAAGCTTGCCAAGAGCTGGACGAAGTTCTGTTGAAAACCCCATTTTTTCGCATGCAGGAGCTTTGCGCGGCAAGTGAGTAGACTTTTTTGAACATCCCGAGCAGGCCGGTCATCCTGCTTTTCAAAACCGCAGGTAGATAGCTTGCTACAAAACTGCCTGCTCGCCATCACGCCAAAAGTCTACTCACTTAGGTTGCAGAGTGCCCCCCATTAGCTGCAATTCCAAGGTAGTTAGTACTTTTGGACTCAGATCGTCATACTGAACAAGAATTTGAGTTGAGTTTTCAGGGACAGATGCGCCATCGGCACACCAAAAACAGTCACCGATATCGATAAAAGGGATGCTCGAGCGCGTGAGGGCCCGTGCAAAAGTGCTTCTGCCCGTTCCACGCTCCGCAACCACGATACAGTAAAGGCCCGCGTCTGCATGCTCGATCGAGACTTCCCCTGCCGGAAATGCCTTCCGTACAAGCGCCGCCAGGCTATCACGCGCCTCGCGAGCACGAACGCGCACGCGGTTCACATGACGCTCGTAATCACCCGATTCCAGCAAGCGAGCCAATGCAACTTGATCTATGGAGCTAACCGACGAGGCGTAAAAACCAAGGTCGCGCCTAAACCGCTCCATCAGCTCGTCGGGCAACACCATGTACGCCAAACGCAACGCCGATGAAAGGCTCTTCGAAAACGTGTTGGTGTAGATAACCGACTGGGAGGCATCGATCGACGCGAGCGCGGGAATTGGCTTGCCGGCAAGGCGAAACTCACAATCAAAGTCATCTTCGATGAGGTACCGACCTGGTCGCTCGGCGGCCCAGCTCAGCAGCGCATAGCGACGCGCAATGCTCGTCACAAGACCGGTGGGATACTGATGGGACGGCATAAGGTGAAGGACATCGGTCCCAGTTTTCTGCAGAGCGCTCAGGTCCACGCCGTCGTCATCCAACGGGATATGTCGTACTTGGCAGCCCATAGCCTGATAGATGCGCGTCAGGCGCAAATAGCCCGGATCCTCAACGGCATACACCTTGTCCGCGCCAAGCAGCTGAACCAACATGGTATCAAGCAGCTGGGCGCCCGCACCGATAACAATGTTGTCGGGGTCGACATTCATACCCCTCGTCCCGCGCAGATGATGAGCAATTGCGCATCGTAGCCGAACGGTGCCCTGTACCGGTGCGGGCGAAAAGATCTCGCGCTCGTCTTCGGATGCCAGCGTCGCCCGCAGTGCGCTTTGCCAAAGCCGCGCCGCCTCCAAAGCGGAAGGAGAAAGTGCGTCGAATTGCTCGACCCGCCCGCGGACATCATGCGCGCTGGGGTCCACAGAGACGGCATCTCGGTCGATGCCCTCCGAAGCCAAAGGCAAAACCGGTGCATCCGGAAGCTCGCAAGCGTAGTAGCCACGACGTGGTATTGAGCAAATATAGCCCTCAGCGAGTAACTGGCTATATGCATTCTCGATGGTAATAACACTGATTCCCAGATGACTGGCAAAGGCGCGCTTAGACGGCAAATGCTCCCCCGCCACAATGCGTCCAGCTACGATATCATCTCGAATTTGCTGGTAAACATACTCATAGAGCGATGCTTCGCCGCGTTTTTCCAAATTGTAGTCAAGCATGAGCCTATCACCTGACCTTATTAAGTCATTCAATCTGGTATTAGTCTGACCTTGTAATTATCTCGAAAACTGAGTATTTTGTCATACCCAGCTCCCCGATAGGATGTTCCGTCAAGCAATGCACATGCCAACCAAGGGAGCAACCATGGCAGAACAGACCAGCAAGGCCGATCGCGTCAAACTCAATCGCGAGCTCGCGCAGATGCTCAAGGGCGGCGTCATCATGGACGTCACCACACCCGAGCAGGCGCGCATCGCCGAGGAGGCAGGCGCCTGCGCCGTCATGGCACTCGAGCGCATTCCGGCCGATATCCGTGCCGCGGGCGGCGTCTCGCGCATGAGCGACCCCAAGATGATCAAGGGCATCCAGGAGGCCGTCTCCATCCCTGTTATGGCCAAGTGCCGCATCGGCCACATTGTCGAGGCGCAGGTCCTGCAGGCCATCGAGATCGACTACATCGATGAGTCCGCGGTTCTCTCCCCTGCCGATGACGTCTATCACATCGACAAGGCCCAGTTTGACGTGCCGTTTGTCTGCGGCGCCCGCGACCTGGGCGAGGCACTGCGCCGCGTTGCCGAGGGCGCCACGATGATTCGAACCAAGGGCGAGCCGGGCACGGGCGACGTCGTCCAAGCCGTGCGTCACATGCGCAAGATCCAAAAGCAAATCCGCGACGTTGTTGCCCTGCGCGACGATGAGCTCTTTGAGGCAGCCAAGCAGCTGCAGGTTCCGGTCGATCTGGTGCGCGAGGTCCATGCCACGGGCAAGCTTCCCGTCGTGAACTTTGCCGCCGGCGGTGTAGCGACCCCCGCCGACGCCGCGCTGATGATGCAGCTGGGCGCCGAGGGCGTTTTTGTCGGCTCGGGCATCTTTAAGAGCGGCGACCCCGCCAAACGCGCCGCCGCCATCGTCAAGGCTGTGGCAAACTTCACCGATGCCAAGCTCATCGCCGAGCTTTCGGAGGACCTGGGCGAGGCCATGGTGGGCATCAACGCCGACGAGATCGAGATTATCATGGAGGAGCGCGGGCGCTAGTCCAGCAGAAAGGATCGCACATGAGCGATTATGCAGACCAAACGGTCGCCGTGCTGGCGGTCCAAGGCGCTTTTGCCGAGCACGAGGCGAGGCTGTCCGAGCTGGGCGCACGTTGTATAGAGTTGAGGCAGGCGGCTGATTTGAAGCAGGACTTTGACCGTCTGGTACTTCCCGGCGGCGAGTCTACCGTTCAAGGGAAGCTGCTTGATGAGTTGGACATGCTCGAGGAGCTTCGTGCCTGTATCGCTGAAGGCATGCCCGTCCTGGGCACCTGCGCCGGCCTGATTCTACTGGCTCACGACCTTGCCGCCCATGACGATAAGGGCACGCCGCGTTTGGCAACCATGGATGTACTTGTCGAGCGCAATGCCTACGGCAGGCAGCTCGGCAGCTTTCGAACCAAGGGGCAGGTAGCCGGCATCGACGGTGAAGTGCCGCTGACGTTTATCCGCGCGCCCCGCATCGTTGAGGTGCACGGCGATGCCGAGGCCCTGGCCGAAGTCGATGGCCGCATCGTCGCCGCCCGCCAAGACAACCAGCTCGGCGTAACCTTCCACCCCGAACTCGATGAAGACACCCACCTCCACGAGCTCTTCCTCCAAATGTAGGCAGAAAACAAACGAGCGTGGATTTTCGGACGCATAGCAAATGAGAGTGGATAATCTCCCACTTTGAGCTTGAATGCAGACTCAAACCGGGAGATTATCCACTCTCATGCTATGTAGTCGTTTAAGAACGTCCCCAATGACTACCTTGGATCATGGCAATGCCGATGTTTTGGCACCGACAGCGAGCGCCCACCAGAGCGAACAAATTGGCATGAAAAGAGGACGGCATAGACCTTCTGGTCATGCC
>CAUDAE010000111.1 GCA_958447445.1 uncultured Collinsella sp. | reverse complement strand
CGAGCAGGATGTTGCCTGTCTGCGCGTTGGCGAAAACATGGTCGCGCCCAATGTACGAATACACGTCCATAAAGCCACCGGCGAGCGCCAAGATGATGCCCAGCTCAATAGACTCCGATATCTGTTTGGCACGCTGCATCGTCGTGCATCCTCCTTGTTGACGACTCTCTCGTGCGTTGGCGGAAACATAACCGCCGTTCATACTGTAACCCATTGACAACATGGCGTGCGCGCGAGACGGGTTCTCCAACGCGCAGATACACAGTCTGGAAACAAACGATCCTCGCATCGACGCGCCGATCCCCCAACTCATGTACTCCCCCAGTCTTTTTAGCCCCGTCCCAAAAAGACTGGTTACAATTACGTGCAGCATACAGACACCGGGAGGGATCGTGGCAAAAAAGCCTCAGCACGCTCAGAACAGCCAACGCGGACAGCAGGGCAAACAGGGCCAGCAGCAAAAGCGCGGCGGCAAGGCGCAGGCCACGGTCGCCCGCGCCAAGCATTCCCAAGCGACGCCCGCCCGCCCCTGGCGCCCGGGCCGCGACAAATTTCTCCCCGTCAGTCGCGCCGATATGAATGCGCGCGGCTGGGACCAGTGCGACTTTGTCTACATCTGCGGCGATGCCTACGTGGACCATCCGAGCTTTGGCATGGCTATCATCAGCCGCGTACTCGACGCGCACGGTTACAAAGTGGGCATCATCTGCCAACCCGACTGGACCGACCCCGCCAGCATCACCGTGCTCGGCGAGCCGCGCCTAGGCTTTCTCGTCAGTGCCGGCAACATGGACTCCATGGTCAACCATTATTCGGTGACCAAGCATCGCCGCCACACCGACGCCTATACCCCCGGTGGCGAGGAGGGGCGCCGTCCCAATCGCGCCGTCACGGTCTACGGCAACCTCATCCGCCAGACGTTTAAGGACGCCCCCATCATCATCGGCGGCATCGAGGCGAGCCTGCGCCGCCTGGCCCACTACGACTACTGGCAGGATAAGCTCAAGCGCTCGGTGCTGCTCGACTCGGGCGCCGACATCCTCATCTACGGCATGGGCGAGCACGCGATTGTCGAGATCGCCGACGCGCTCGACGCGGGGCTGCCCGTCGATCAGATCACCTATATCAACGGCACCGTTTACCGCACGGGTTCGCTCGACGAGGTCTACGACTACGACCTGCTGCCCAGCTGGGACGACCTTGCCGCTGACAAGCTCAACTACGCCCGCAGCTTTAACGTGCAGCAGCAAAATATGGACCCTATCACCGGCCATCGCTTGGTAGAGCCATATCCCAACAGCGTGTACGTGGTGCAGAACCCGCCGTCGGCAACACTCACCACCGACGAGATGGACGAGGTTGCCGAACTCCCCTACGCACGCGATTGGCATCCCGACTACGACGCGGCGGGCGGCGTGCCAGCCTTTGCCGAGATCAAGTTTTCCATTAGCTCCAACCGCGGCTGTTTTGGCGAGTGCTCGTTTTGCGCCCTTACCTTCCACCAGGGCCGCGTGTTGCAGATGCGCAGCCACGACTCGATCATGCGCGAGGCCGAGCTGCTCACGCGCGATCCCGAGTTTAAGGGCTATATCAACGACGTGGGCGGGCCGACGGCTAACTTTAGCCGTCCCGCCTGCGACAAGCAGCTCAAGCACGGCGTGTGCAAGAACAAGCGCTGCCTGTGGCCGAGTGTGTGCAAGAACATGGTGGTCGACGAGAGCGGCTACACACAGCTGCTGCGCGACCTGCGCCAGCTGCCGGGCGTCAAGAAGGTCTTCGTCCGCAGCGGCATCCGCTTTGACTACACCATGGCCGACGCCTCGGACGAGTTTTTGCGCGAGCTGCTGGAGCACCATGTCTCGGGCCAGCTGCGCGTAGCGCCCGAGCACGTGAGCGACGCGGTACTGTCCGTGATGGGCAAGCCGAGCCGAGCTGTCTACGACGCATTCTGCCGTAAATTTGAACGCTTGAATCGCGAATACGGACTCAAGCAGTACGTGGTGCCGTATCTGATCTCGAGCCATCCCGGATCGACGATGAAGGAAGCCGTAGACCTTGCCGAGGCCGTGCGCGACATGGGCTACATGCCCGAGCAGGTGCAGGACTTCTACCCCACACCGTCCACTATGTCGACCTGCATGTACTACACCGGCGTGGATCCGCGCACCATGGAGCCGATCTATGTGGCGCGCGACCCGCATGAGAAGGCCATGCAGCGCGCGCTCATCCAGTATCGCAAGCCCGAGAACTACAAGCTGGTGCGCGAGGCGCTAGAGAAGGCCGGGCGTCGTGATCTGATCGGCTATACCAAGCATTGCCTGATTCGCCCCGTGCCGCCACGCCCGGGCGAGACGTCTGCCGGCGGTGGGCATGGCACCGGCAAGAAGGGCGGCAAGGCCCACGGTGGCGCCGCCGGCAAGGGGCCCAAGGGCAGCAAGGGTCACGGCGGTATGTCTCGCGCGCAGAACACTGCCGGTCGCAATCGCGCGGCACAGGGGCGTCAGGGCGCCAACGGAGGCGGCAGACGCAACTAGCGCGGCGAGGCGGCATGCCGCCGTTGGCGACACGACACGCCCCACCAATAAAATGCCGCTCGCTGGGGCGTCGCAGAACGATTCCCCGGCGAGCGGCCGATTAATATTGTCTATCTCAAAACGTCGTTACTTTTTGTCGAAACGACCATAGAGCGCAAACGAGAGCGCCGCAGAGATAACCCAAGTCAAAGCGATGCAGACGACAATCATGATCAGGTTCATGGGATTGCCGCTTGGATCGGCATAAACGGGCAACGAGGTAATGCCGGGCATAACAAAGCCGAAGCACTTTGCGCCGAGAACAACGGTAAGCGCACCGCCAATGCCATCCGCAATCATCGCAGCGATAAGCGGAGTCCTGTTAGGAACCTGAACGGTAAACAAGGCGGGCTCGGAAATTCCCATAAATGCTGAGAAGGCGCACGTCATTGCAGCGGACTTGAGCTTTTCGTCGGTCATGCGCAGGGCTGCACCAAAAGACGCACCGCTTTCGGCGAGGTTATGGCAGAAAGAGATCGGGAGCAGATAGTCATACCCAAGCGTTGCGATATTGGAAATCTGGATAGGGCTCGTTGACTGATGCATGCCGAAGAGCACGATAAGCGGCATAAAGAAGCCCAGCAGAAAACCGGCAACGGGGCCTAACGTCGAGAATAGCCAAACGATACCGTTGGCAAGACCAAGACCGCACCAGGCACCAATCGGAGCGAGCACAAACAGGTTGACGGGAATCACGATAGCAAGGGAGAGCGCCGGAACGACAACGAGCTTAAAAAGATCCGGCACGACTTTGTCGATTGCACGATATACAAAAGACAAGCCAATGACGCCAAAGATAACCGGGAACACGGAATCGGCGTAGCTAAAAATCGGCACCGCAAAACCGAACAGCGCAAGGGGCGTCTCGCCCGTACCGACAGCGTTGACAATGGTCGGGTACATCAGCGATCCGGCAACACAAAGCGCAAGCGAACGGTTGACCCGGAACTTATCAGCTGTAGACATTGCCAGCAAAAACGGCAAGAAGTAGAACGGGATATCCGAAATCATATTGAATATCGCAAAGTCGCCGGCACCCGTGTCGATTCCAAAAGCCGCGATAGCAGCCAGGATGCCCTTTACGATGCCTCCAGCCACCAGTGCGGGAATGATAGCGGAAAAGATGCCGGTGATGATATCGAATACGCGAGCCGAACCTTTTTGGAGCTCAGGCTGCTCGGCGTCGGCGGAGACCTCGCCACCCATCCTGTCACCTAGCATGGGCTCCAATTCGTCATATACCGACCCCACGCTGGCGCCGATGATAACTTGCCACTGTCCGTCTTTAACCTGCGCGCCCAAGGTGCCGTCAAGCGTCTTAAGGGCCTCCAGGTCTGCCTTGCTATCGTCCTTCAGGTTGAATCTGAGCCTTGTAATGCAGTGCGTTGCCATAACAACGTTATCGGCGCCGCCCACGAGCTCGAGGACACGAGCGGCCAGTTCCTTCTTGTCTGCCACGACAATCACTCCTACCCAAGATCCTCGCCATTAGTGGCGATACATTTCTGATACCAATAGAAAGAGTCTTTACGCGAGCGCTCCGCAGTGCCGTTGCCGCAATTATCCAGATCGACATAGATAAGCCCGTAGCGCTTGTCCATCGTAAGAGGACCGCAGGCAACAAGGTCAATGAATCCCCAGATCATGTATCCGCGCACGTCAACGCCATCGATCACCGCTTCTTTAAGGCACTTTATGTGCTGGCGCAAATAATCGATTCGATACTCGTCGTGGATGCTGCCATCCTCCTCGACTACATCAGATGTACCGAGGCCGTTCTCGGCGATATACAGGGGCAGCCCATAGCGGTCATACATCTGGTTAAGGGTAACCCTCAGGCCAATGGGATCGAGCTGCCAGCCCCACTCACTCGTCTCGAGATAAGGGTTCTTGTTTGCCATGACCAGATTTCCCGCAGTCTTCTCCCATCCCTGATCGCAGGTGGATACCTGGGAAAAGTAGTACGAGAAGGCCAGGAAGTCGACCGTGTTGCGAGCGATGAGCTCTTCATCGCCCGGCTCCATTTGAATCTCGATATCGCACGCGTCGAAATAGCGATTCATATAAGCGGGGTATTTTCCACGAGCCATCACGTCCGTATAGAACCAGTTGGAATACTGGTCGTCGTGAATAGCCTGCATGTTATCTTCGGGACGGCAGGTGGCGGGATACGTACAGAATCGAGCGATCATGCCGCCAACGGGAGTATCGGGCGAAAGACGATGGACAATCTCGACGGCACGCGCATTGGCAACGAACTCGTGGTGCAGGCACTGGAAGATGGCTCGATCGAAGTTCTCCCCCTCTTCGTCTTTGACCAGACAGACCCCGTCCCAAGGCGAAAAACGCGCTGCATTGAACTCGTTAAAAGGCAGCCAGAAATCGACCAGATCGCCCAATTCCGTAACGATTGTCTCGACATAGCGGGCGAAGAAATCAATCGTCTTGCGATTCTTCCATCCCCCATATGTGGTGACAAGATTTACCGGGATGTCATAGTGGAGCATGGTGACGAAGGTTTTAATGCCGTGCTTTTTGCACTCACCCAGCATGCTTCGATACCACTCGATGCCTTCGCGGTTAGGCTCAAGATCATCTCCGTTAGGATAGATTCGGCTCCAGCAAATAGAAGTGCGGAACAGCTTGAGGCCCATCTCCGCAAAAAGCGCGATGTCCTCACGGTAGTGATGATAGAAGTCGTTACCGCGCCTAAACGGGTAGAACTCAACACCATCATCTGCGAGAGCGTTCATTAGTTCGTCATGGCAGAAGGGGTTGTTTTGATGCTTGTCCTCAATCTGGTCATGAGTCCAGGTACCATCCAGCCATCGACAATCCTGCGTCGACTTTCCCTTTCCGCCCTCATTCCAGGCGCCATCGGCCTGCGAGCACGATATGGCTCCGCCCCATAAAAAGTCGGAGTCAAACCCATGTTTTAACTTACTCATTTGCCCTCCTTGATCGGATGCTCCAGCGGATAACCCAATACTAGGAAGAACAAGATGCATAAGATATCGCATAGAAAGCGTGGGTTTATAACATTTTTTTAGATATAATACCGTTTAAGGCATCGATTCTACCGTTCACCCCTGGAGCACCCCATGGATTCGAATCTCAAACAGCTGCTCTATACGCATACCGAGACCGAAGAGTGGCATCGCGCACATCCGGGAGAGCTCAGCCCGCGATATAACAGGGTGGAAACCACAACCATTAACGGCGAAGAGGTCTATCTGTTTGATTGGAAAGAAACTCTCGACGAAAACCCCGTGGGCCTTATCAAGGAGTCGCGCTTTACCGATATTCCTCCTCATATCAATCGGGATATGGAGCTTAACTAC
>CAUDAE010000110.1 GCA_958447445.1 uncultured Collinsella sp. | reverse complement strand
GGCATCTGCCCATGTCCGAGCTCTGCTCCGTGCCGCGCGTCTCGGAGCGCTTTGCCCAGAGCAATGCGCTCGACGAGGATATCGCGCGACTCAAATATGTTTCGGGTAAACGTGAGGAGGCCCTTCGCCGTCTGGGAATTAGGACGGTGGGGGACCTCCTTCTCCATATCCCTCATCGATACCTTGACTTTACCCGTTCATGGTCCATCGAGATGGCGCCCATCGGTACCGTGTGCACCATCATCGCCACGGTCGACCGCATCGTCCAAAAGCAGCCGCGTCCGCGCATGCAGGTGACCGAGGTATCGCTGGTGGACGAGACGGGCGTGTTGCAGGTCGCCTTTTTCCGCCAGCCCTGGATTGCCCAGCAGCTTAAACAGGGCGACCGCCTGGCCGTGATGGGCAAGGTCGAGTTTGCCTACGGTTTTAAGCAGATGGCCTCGCCGCACTTTGAAAAGCTCGATGACGGGCGTGCTGCGGGCACCATCCTGCCGGTCCATTACGTGAGCGATGGCGTGAGCCAGGCGTGGATGCGCCGCATCGTAAGCGGCGCGCTCGAGGTCGTCGGCAATCCGTTCGATCCGATTCCCGCGCCGCTGCGCGCAAAGCGGAAGCTCATGAGCAATGCCCGCGCGTTGCGTTCGATCCACTTTCCCTCGAGCATGGCTGAGCGCGACATCGCACGCCGGCGTCTTGCCTACGAGGAGTGCCTCTACCTGCAGCTGGCGCTGCGTCTGCGCAACGACGGCGGCCTGGTCGATGTGGTGCCCTATGCCCACACTGCGGGCGAGCATCTGGGCGCGCTTAAACAGGCCCTTCCGTTTTCGCTGAGCGACGAGCAGGAGGCCGCATTCCAAGACATCCTGCATGACATGTGCGATGGCGGGCGCGTGATGAACCGTCTGCTGCTGGGCGATGTCGGTACCGGTAAGACCGCCGTTGCCGCCTGCGCGCTGGCTGTGGCTGCCGATAGCGGCACGCAGGCCTGCGTTATGGCGCCCACGGGCGTGCTGGCGCGCCAATATGCCGATAAGGCCGGCCCTCTGCTCTCGCAGGCCGGCATGTCCTGGGCGCTTCTGACGGGCGCCACGCCGGCCGCAGAGCGCGAGCGCATCCATGCCCAGCTGGAATCGGGCGAGCTTGACGTGCTCTTTGGCACCCATGCGGTGCTTTCGGATAACGTTGCGTTCAAGCATCTGTCGCTTGTTGTCATCGACGAGCAGCACCGCTTTGGCGTTGGCCAGCGCAACGCCCTACGCGCGAAGGGCCCCGGTGCCGATCTGCTCGTTATGACGGCAACGCCCATCCCGCGTACGCTGGCGCTTTCGGTCTACGGCGATCTGGATACGAGCATCATCCGCCATCGGCCCGTCCCTGGCGCTGGCGTGTCGACACGCGTGCTCACCGAGTCGAGCCGCGACCTCGCCTATGGCGCCATCCGCGAAGCGCATGAAAAAGGTCAGCAGGCCTACGTGATTTGCCCGCTCGTGGAGCCGAGTGACTCGGCCGATGAGCTGGAAGACGTGCCCGGTATTGCCCGCGACGACGAGGGCCGCGTAACCGTTCCCGTGCCACTGCACGATACGGCAACCGAGCTCGACCGCCTGCGTCTGGCGTTGCCGGGTCTCACTATCGAGCGCCTCCACGGCCGCATGCCAGCGGGGGAGAAGGACCAGGTTATCGATGCCTTCAAGCGTGGCGAGATTGACGTGCTCGTCTCGACTACGGTGGTCGAGGTGGGCGTCGACGTGCCCAACGCCACCGTCATGGTCATCGAGAACGGCGAGCGCTTTGGTTTGGCTGCCCTGCATCAGCTGCGCGGTCGCGTGGGCCGTGGCAGCGTGTCGGGCACGTGCCTGGTCATGACGCACTCCAAGGGCAACGGCGGCGCATCGGCGGCACAAGACCGTCTCCAGTCGCTCGAAAAGACTTCGGACGGCTTTACGCTCGCCCAGATGGACCTGCGCCTGCGCCATGAAGGCGAGATCCTGGGTTATCGCCAGCATGGTGGTGTGACCCTGCGCTTTGTCGACCTGGACGCCGACGAGGAGCTGATCGAGTGGGCCCATTTGGACGCGGTCGAGCTCTTGCGGTATGCTTGCAACCTTGACTCTGTGGCGACGCGTCCCTTGCGCGGCGCGGTCGCCATGCGTTATCGACATATCTTTAAGGAGGTCAGCGGAGGATGAGAATCATCGGCGGCGAATGGCGCGGTCGTAAGATCGAGGAGCCCCGTGGTCGCGATGTCACCCGCCCCACGACTGATCGCGTGCGCGAGGCGTGCGCATCTATGGTCATGTCGGCATTCGATTTCGATTTGGACGAGGTTCGTGTGCTGGACGCCTTTGGCGGCTCCGGTGCCTTAGGGTTAGAGATGCTCTCTCGTGGGGCCCGCTCGCTCACGACGTTTGAGATCGATCGCAACGCCGCGCGGCTCATTACCAAGAATATCGAGTCGCTCTGCCGTGACCGTGCGCGTTGGCGCGTGGTCACGGGCGACATGCTGGCGAGTGCCTCGCGCGGTCGTGTACCGGGCGGCCCCTTTGATCTGGTCCTGCTCGACCCGCCCTATGCTTTTGGCGCCGAGCCGGTCGAGGAACTGCTGCAGAACCTAGCTCAGCATGGTCTGCTTGCGGCTGGCGCTTATGCCCTGTTTGAGCATGCCGCCGCCGATGCGGGCGCGCATCCGGCAGGCTTTGAGACTGTACGTGAGAGGCGCTACGGCATTACCTCGGTCGACCTGCTTCGTTGGGTCGACGATAACGATGGTGAAGGCGACAGCGCCGGCGCAAATGCCGAGAACAACGATGCCACGACGCTTCAGGAGGACGCCCATGAGTGACACTATTAATCGCGTGATCGTCCCGGGTACCTTCGATCCCATTACGTTTGGCCATATCGATGTGATCCGCCGCGCCCGCCGCATCTTTCCCAGCGTGATCGTCGCTGTTGCCGAGTCGCAGGGTAAAAACGGTGTGGGCACCACGTTTATGCTCGATGAGCGCGTGGCGCTGGCCCGCGAGGCGCTCGGTGATATCGACGGCGTCGAGGTCCTGCCCTTTACCGGCCTCTTGGTCGACTTCGCTCGTGAGCAGGGGGCGGGGGCCGTGGTCAAGGGCCTGCGCGCCATGACCGACTTTGAGTATGAGCTGCAGCAGGCCGACCTTAACTATCGCCTGGATAGCGAGCTGGAGTCCATCTTTGTCATGAGTGCGCCGCAGTACGGCTATATCTCGAGCTCGGTCGTTCGCCAGATCGCCTCGCTCGGCAGTGACGTATCGACGTTTGTCCCGTCCAACGTGGTCGAAGCGCTCAAACATCGCTTTTCGTGACGTTTCTTATTGCCTGGTGGCATGTGGTAAACTAGCACGATGATATGTTACCTATGAAAGGAGACCGGATGCCGGGCGAGAATTTTCCTGGCGATAGGATCGTCAGCTTGGTCGATGAGCTCGAAGGGCTGATCGAGGAAGCCAAGCCGCCTTTCGGCAAGAACGCTCAGTTCAAGGTCATCGACGCCGACGTGTTCTTCAACATCCTCGACGAGATCCGCATGAGCTATCCCGAGGAGTGGCAGAAGTCCCGCCGTATCCTTAAGGAGCGCGAGGAGCTTATGGCTTCCGCCGCCGCTCAAGCCGATTCCATCATCGCCGACGCTCAGCAGCAGGCCCTCACCATTGCCGGTGAGCAGGAGATCGTCCGACTTGCGCAGCAGCAGGCCGACGACATCCGCGATCGTGCCCAGCAGTACGAGCGCGAGACGCGTTATGCTGCCGAGGACTACGCAGAGCAGGTCTTTACGCACCTGGAGGAGAACCTCAAGAGCCTGACTGGCACCGTTACCCGTTGCCGTCAGCAGCTCAACGAGGGTGCCGCCCAACAGAATGGTCAGTGGTAATGGCTGAGTTCCCGAGCGTTACCGTCGATCTTTCCGAGCAGCTCGAGTTTCCTGGAGATTCGTATCCGCTGACCGGTAAGGTCGATGTCGCCACCTACACGGTGGGCGAGAAGGAGTACCAGCTTCAGGACGGCATCGACTACGACGTTGTCTTTACCAATGCCGGTACCGGTGTCTTGCTCACGGGCATGGTCCGCGCGCACGCCACCGGCGAGTGCGACCGTTGCCTGGAGCCCGCCTCGTTTGATATCGCCGGCGAGATTGAGGAGTTCTACCTCTTTGAGGAGCCCGAGGATCCCGAGGCCTACGAGGACGGCTACGAGCTCCTGGGTGAGGACCGCATCGTCGATCTGGGCGAGCCCATCAATGACGCGGTCGTTATGGACACGCCGTTTGTGGTGCTCTGCAAGCCCGATTGCCGTGGTCTGTGCCCCACATGCGGTTGCAATCTCAACGTCGAGCAATGCGATTGCGCCGCCCAGGCAGAGGCGGAATGGGCCGCTGCCACGGAAAATCCATTTGCAGCATTGAAGAATCTCAAGCTCGATGAGTAAAACTGTGGTAGTATCGCTACTTGCGCGTAATCGCCACACTGGATAGTTCATAAGGAAGGTCACTATGCCCGTACCTAAACAAAAGCAGGGTCGTATCCGCACTCACACCCGTCGTTCCGCCAACATGAAGATCTCGGCTGCGGCTCAGTCCACGTGCCCCCGTTGCGGTGCTGTCAAGCTCCCGCATCACGTGTGCCCCAGCTGCGGTTTCTACAAGGACCGCGAGGTTATCGTTACCGAGTAACGGTATACTCTGGATGCGATGCCGTTCCAAATGGAACCACAATGGCCGGCTCAATGAGTCGGCCATTTTTGTATAAGGAGCATGTATATGAGTAACGTTCGCGTTTGTGTAGACGTTGTGGGCGGAGATGAGAAACCTCAGGTTGTTCTCGATGGTATCGAGGCTGCGCTTGCCGCCGATCCCGATATCGAGGTCTTGGCAGCTGGTCCCGCCGAAATCGTCAATCCCTTTGCAGCTTCCCATGCACGTGTTGAGGCCCTTGAGGCGCCTGACGTTATCGCCATGGATGACGATCCCATTCGCGCCGTGATGACCAAGCGTAAGTCGTCGATCGTGCTTTCTTGCCGCGCCATTAAGAAGGGCAACGCGGATGCGTTCTTCTCCGCCGGCTCCACCGGTGCCATGACCGCTGCCGCCACCGCCTATGTGACGCCGTTTAGGTATCAGGCCGAAGGCAAGAAGCAGCCGGTGCGCCCCTGTCTGACCAATGCGCTGCCCAATCGCGCCGGCGGTCTGACGGTGCTGTGCGACATGGGTGCCAACCCCGATGTGGAGGTCGATGACATGGTGCGTTTTGCCCAGATGGGTAGCGCCTATGCCCGCGTCGTCCTGGGCATCGAGCATCCTCGCGTGGGCCTGCTTGCCAACGGCACCGAGGATGAGAAGGGCTCCAACTTTACCAAGGCCAGTTTCCCTGCTATGAAGGCCGCCGTTCCCGGCTTTGTTGGTAACTGCGAGGGCACCGACCTCACCTCAGGTAACTTCGATGTCGTCGTTGCCGATGGCATGTCGGGTAATATCGCTCTCAAAGCTACCGAGGGCGCTGCCAAGTTTTTGCTGCAGGAGCTCAAGGGCGCCTTTATGGCCTCGCTCGGCACCAAGATCGCCGCGCTGCTCATTAAAAAGCAGATGCGCGAGATTAAGGCCAAGCTCTCTGGCGACGCCAAGGGCGGCGCGATTCTTCTGGGCCTGCGCGGCGTGGTCCTGATTGGCCATGGCGCCACCTCAGTCGAGGCTGTCAAAAACGGTACGCTCGCGGCGGCCGAAGCCGTGCGCGCCGGGCTGGTTGAGAATGTCGCCAACTCTATGGACGGTATCGTTTTATAAGAGCGAGTTAGGGCGCTGTTATGTGCTTCGCGGCGCACGTCGTGGGGTAGAATCAGAACCGTGTCTTGGTACCGCCCGGGCGGTACCATTCTTTTGGTATTCATGCACTATGAGAGGAAGCGCTATGG
>CAUDAE010000109.1 GCA_958447445.1 uncultured Collinsella sp. | reverse complement strand
CCGAAGCGCTGGCCGCCGAACTGGGCCTTGCCGCCCAGAGGCTGCTGGGTAACCAAGCTGTAAGGGCCGGTCGAACGGGCGTGGATCTTGTCGTCGACCATGTGGCCGAGCTTGAGGATGTAGGACGTACCCACGGTAATGGGCTCGCGGAACTCCTCGCCGGTGCGGCCGTCGAACAGACGGGTCTTGCCGCGCTCGTCAAGCTGGGTGACGAACTCGGGACGCATGTGATCGCCAAAGGCAGCGGTAGCCTTGTTGAGCATGTTCTTGTTGGCACGACGAATGACCTCGGCGATCTCGTCCTCCTTGGCACCGTCGAAGACGGGCGTGGCGGTGAAGAACGGACCGGGGACGTACTTGTCGGAGTCGGCCTGCTCGGTATCCCAACCGCAGGCAGCAGCCCAGCCAAGGTGGCACTCGAGCAGCTGGCCGACGTTCATACGCGAAGGAACGCCCAGCGGGTTGAGGATAACGTCGATCGGGGTACCGTCAGCCATGTAGGGCATGTCCTCGACCGGCAGAACGTTGCAGATAACACCCTTGTTGCCGTGGCGGCCGGCGATCTTATCGCCCTGCTGGATCTTACGACGCTGGGCAACGTAGACGCGCACCTGCTCGTTGACGCCGGGGGCCAGGTCGTCGCCGTTCTCGCGGCTAAAGCGGACGACGTCGATGACGCGGCCGTAAGCGCCGTGAGGCATCTTAAGGGAGGTGTCGCGGACGTCGTGGGCCTTGGCACCGAAGATGGCGCGCAGCAGGCGCTCCTCGGCGGTCAGAGCGCTCTCGCCCTTAGGCGTGACCTTGCCGACCAGGATGTCGCCAGGGCCGACCTCGGCGCCGATGCGGATAATGCCGTCCTCGTCGAGGTTGGCAAGCATATCCTCGGAGAGGTTCGGGATCTCGCGGGTGATCTCCTCGGGGCCGAGCTTGGTGTCACGGGCATCGATCTCGTGACGGGTGATGTTGATGGTCGTCAGCAGATCCTCGGCCACCAGGCGCTCGGACACGACGATACCGTCCTCGTAGTTGAAGCCTTCCCACGGCATGTATGCCACGGTGAGGTTCTGACCCAGTGCGAGCTCGCCATGATCGGTCGAAGGACCGTCAGCCAGGGGCTCGCCCTGCTCAACGGTGTCACCGACGCGCACGAGCGGACGGTGGTTGATGCAGGTGGACTGGTTGGAGCGCTGGTACTTGGCCAGGTGATACTCGTCCATGCCGCCGGCATGCTTGACAATGATCTTGGCGGCGTCGGCAAAGATGACCTCGCCGGCATTCTTGGCCAGGGTGACCTCGCCGGAGTCCAGGGCGGCGCGACGCTCCATGCCGGTACCGACATAGGGAGCGGCAGGGTGAACCAGCGGCACGGCCTGACGCTGCATGTTAGCGCCCATCAGCGTACGCTTGGCGTCGTCGTGCTCGAGGAACGGAATCAGCGTGGCTGCGACGGAGAGCATCTGACGCGGCGAGACGTCCATGTAGTCGACGTCCTCGACAGGCACGTCGGCGGGAGCGCCGAAGGAGCCGTCGAAGTCTCGGGTACGAGCGATCACGGTGTGCGGGCGGACAAGCTTGCCCTCGGCATCGGTCGTGATGAACTCGTTGGTCTTGGGATCGAGCGGCGTGTTGGCCGGCGCAATGACGTGCTTCTCTTCCTCGTCAGCGGTCATCCAGTCGATCTGGTCGGTGGCAACGCCGTTCTCGACGCGGCGGAACGGAGCCTCGATGAAGCCGTACTCGTTGACGCGGGCGTAGAGGGCGAGCGAGCCGATCAGGCCGATGTTGGGGCCTTCGGGGGTCTCGATCGGGCACATGCGACTGTAGTGCGAGTTGTGGACGTCGCGGACGGCCGTCGGCACGTTGGTGCGGCGGCTGGAGCCCGACTTGTGGCCGGCAAGACCGCCAGGGCCGAGTGCGGACAGACGGCGCTTGTGGGTCAGACCGGTCAGGGGGTTCGCCTGGTCCATGAACTGCGAGAGCTGCGAGGAACCGAAGAACTCCTTGATGGAGGCAACGATCGGGCGGATGTTGATGAGCGACTGCGGGGTGATCTCGTCGATGTCCTGGGAGCTCATGCGCTCACGGACGACGCGCTCCATACGGCTCATGCCGATACGGAACTGGTTGGCGACGAGCTCGCCGACGGTGCGGATGCGGCGGTTGCCAAAGTGGTCGATGTCGTCGACCTTGAAGCCCTGCTCGCCGGCAGCGAGGGACAGCAGGTAGCGCAGCGTCGCGACGATATCCTCGTCGGTGAGCACCGTGACCTCTTCCTCGGTGGTGAGGTTGAGCTTCTTGTTGACCTTGTAACGACCGACGCGGGCCAGATCGTAGCGCTGCGGGTTAAAGAGCAGGCCCTCGAGCAGGCTGCGGGAAGCGTCCACGGTGGGAGGCTCGCCCGGGCGCAGGCGACGGTAGATCTCGATGAGGGCATCCTCGCGGGTGAGGGCGGTGTCGCGCTCCAGGGTGCGCTTGATCACATCGGAGTTGCCGAGCAACTCGATGATGTCGTCGTTGGTGACGGCAATGCCAAGGGCGCGCAGGAACATCGTGGCACTCTGCTTGCGCTTACGGTCGATGGAGACCATGAGCTGGTCGCGCTTGTCGACCTCAAACTCAAGCCAGGCACCGCGGGACGGGATGATCTGGGCCTTGTAGATCTGCTTGCCCGAATCCATCTCGGAGCTGTAGTACACGCCCGGGGAACGGACGAGCTGCGAGACGACGATACGCTCGGTACCGTTGATGATGAAGGTGCCCTGATCGGTCATCATGGGGAAGTCGCCCATAAAGACGAGCTGCTCCTTGATCTCGCCGGTCTCCTTGTTGGTGAGACGGACGTCAGTCAGAAGCGGGGCCTGATAGGTCATGTCCTTCTCGCGGCACTCCTCGACGGTGTGCGCGGGGTCGCCGAACTGATGCTCGCCGAAGGTAACCTCGAGAACATGGTTCTGGCTCTGGATGGGGCTGGATTCCTTGAACGCCTCACGAAGGCCCTCGTCCTTAAAACGCTCAAAGGATTCCCTTTGAACAGAGATAAGGTTGGGGAGCTCCATGGCCTCCGGGATTTTCCCGAAGCTGACGCGCTTGCGCTCAGTGGCAGTGTATGCGTAGGTCACCAGGTTTTTCCTCCTTCACGGAAATGCTCGGTGGGTTGGCGAGGCATAGCTTCGCCAGTTATCGCAACCTAATAGTTTATCAGGTACCGACCGTTGGGCAAGAAAAGCCTTGACGCGATTGAGTTTTTGGAGTAGCAAAGTTTTTCGGCAGAAAACACGCAGGTAAATGTATATGTATCGAACATCTGTTCATATATTTTCTGTGAACAGAGAGCCGGCAATCGCAGCTCTTATAAAAAAAGGGCGCGAACCGAGGTCCGCGCCCGTAAATGTCGATGTCCGAA
Organism: uncultured Collinsella sp.; assembly: GCA_958447445.1. Lineage (GTDB taxonomy): Bacteria > Actinomycetota > Coriobacteriia > Coriobacteriales > Coriobacteriaceae > Collinsella. The sequence continues at coordinate 2,575 of CAUDAE010000109.1, read as the reverse complement.
GGCTTACTTGCGCATCAAGCCGCCGCGCTCGTCGATGGCGTCCCAGAAGGCGCTTGCAAAGCGAGGATCGCTTGCAGCCATGAGAGCGTTGGTGGCCATCCAGCCAGAGGGAGTGCCGGTGTCGTAGCCCGACAGCGGGTCGATGACGACCGCGTACATGGCCTCGCGATCGAGCGAACGGGCCATTGCGTCGGTGAGCTGGATCTCGCCGCCCTTGCCGGCCTGCTGATCTGCCAGCAGGTCCATGACCAGCGGGCTCAGCAGATAGCGGCCGACGATGTACAGGTTGGACGGAGCAGCCTCGGGAGCGGGCTTCTCGACCAGACCGCCGATGCGCCAGACAGCGCCCGGCTCGGCATCGGCAACGCCCTCGGCGCCCTCGAGCGAACCGACGCGCTCGCCGGCGATAACGCCGTAGCGGCTGACTTCCTCGGGCGAGCAAGCAGTGACGGCGATAACCGAAGCGCCACCGTGCTCCTTGGAAACGGCGAGCATCTTGTCGCAGATGTCGCGGTTAGGCACAACGTAGTCGCCCAGAAGAACCAGGAAGTTCTCCCCTGCCACGGCGTCGGCAGCAGAGCGAATAGCATGGCCGAGGCCCTTGGGCTCGTACTGATAACGGAAGTCGACCGGCATACCGCCAGCGTGGGCGACGGCATCGGCATAGGCGTTCTTGCCGCGCTCGCGCAGCAGGTTCTCGAGCGAGCGATCGGGCTGGAAGTAGTTCAGTAGCTCGGGCTTACCGGGAGAAGTAACGATGATGGCGTCGTCGACTTCCTCGGGGTCGAGCGCCTCCTCGACGACGTACTGAATGACGGGCTTGTCGAGCACCGGCAGCATCTCTTTGGGCGTGCACTTGGTGCCAGGCAGAAAACGCGTGCCAAGACCGGCGGCGGGAATGATTGCCTTCATGTTATTCAAAGATCCTTTCGCAGGCGCAAAAGCGCCCCATGCGTGCGGCACACAGCCGCAGACCAAATTGCGATACCTAAGCATCTTACCGCTGGAACTATATGTCGCTACAAGGCAGAGACAATTCTTCAGCAGGTCAACGCAAATTATTGCTCGAATGGTGCAATTTTATTGCCCAACGGCAGGGTGCCCGATACGACGCAAATCACAGAACATGGCAGTTTGAGCTACCGATGTCGAGGGACCGAAAAACAAAAAAGACGGGGCTCGCAATGCGAACCCCGTCTGCAAAGAAATCTGGCGAGAAAGCCTGATTACTTGAGGGTGACAGCAGCGCCTGCAGCCTCGAGCTTCTCCTTGGCAGCCTCGGCGTCCTCCTTCTTGGCACCCTCGAGAACAGCCTTGGGAGCGCCCTCGACGACCTCCTTGGCCTCCTTCAGGCCAAGGTTAGTGAGCTCACGGACGGCCTTGATGACCTGGATCTTGTTGTCGCCGAAGCCCTCGAGCACGACGTCAAACTCGGTCTTCTCCTCGGCCTCAGCAGCGCCAGCAGCGGGAGCGGCGACAACAGCGGCAGGAGCAGCGGCGGAAACGCCGAAGGTGTCCTCGATAGCCTTGACGAGCTCGGAAGCCTCGAGAAGGGTCATTTCCTTAAGAGCATCGATGATCTCATCGGTGGTAAGCTTAGCCATTTCTAAGTCCTTTCGGTTTCCGTGCGGATGCACGGAGATCAGTTAAAACACGACGCGAATGCGCCAGGGGTGCGGCGTTGCCGCCGCGGGTGAAAACAGCAACTAGGCTGCCTTCTGCTCGGAGACCTGCTGGATCGAACGAGCGAGACCAGAGGAAACGCCGTTGACGCAGACAGCGATGTCGCGAGCGAAACCGGAGATGAGACCGGCGATCTGGCCGAGAAGCTGATCCTTGGTGGGCAGCTCGGCGATAGCCTTAACATCATCAGCGGAAACGGCCTTGCCGTCGGAGATACCGCCCTTGATCTCAAGGACGCCCTTGGACTTAGCGGAGAAGTCCTTAAGGGCCTTAGCGGCCTCGACCGGCTCGGTCTCGTAGAACACATAAGCGACGGGGCCGGCGAGAATCTCGTCGATCTCGGGCTGCTCCTGGTTCTTGAGGGCGATCTTGACCAGGTTGTTCTTGTAGACCTTCATCTCGGCGCCGCACTCGCGAAGCTGATGACGCAGCTCCTGAGCCTGCTTAACCGTCAGACCGTTGTAGTTGACGACGAACAGACCGGCGTTCTCGGCGATACGGGACTCGATCTCTGCAACCTTGTCGATTTTGTACTGCTGGGGCATGAATTACACCTCCTCGAATTCTTTCCGGGCACGGTCCGCCACAAGGACGTGACGGGGGCATGTCCAAAAAGAAAGCCCCCGCGCTGCATGAGCGACGGGGGCGAGAAGACATATCTACTCGACCACCTCGGCTGGCGGGAAGTCCCATTAAGCTCGCGGGTAAGACCCGTTTGCGCCGGCTGTCTCTGGCAGCGGATTCGTGCGTGAACCGAAAGCATTATGGCGGGGACCCCGGCGTCGGTCAACGGGCGCGAGGATTCCTACACAAACCCTGCATACGCTCCGACCGGGAGGTGTTCCTATAGTTTTGTCAACTGGGAAATGCTCTCCGTGCGACCGAATCGCGG
>CAUDAE010000108.1 GCA_958447445.1 uncultured Collinsella sp. | reverse complement strand
GGCGCGCAGGGTGTTTTTCGCAGGAATGCCTGCCCCGACAAACCCTATGACGGTGGCATTGCCCGGGATCCCAAGCCGATGTCTAACGGCAGCCCGGTCAGAGGACGAGAATCGGAATTTATCGGAATCGACCCCGTTGTGCACCAAGGCATAGCCAGCGCCCTGAAAGAGATATTCACCTGCGACCTCGCTGCATGCCCCGCGCTCACTCGCCGACGGGAGAAACCTCTCTATCATGGCCACGTTGACCATATTCTTCAGACGCGAGGTGCTGCCAAGCGCGCTGTTATGGCAGTGTACGATGCGCGAGGGAACTCCTGCCTTTTTGGCCTCAGAGGCGAAGACGAAGCCGAGCGCATTGTTCGTGTGAATCTGAACGATATCGAAACGGTGCTTCGATAGAAAAGCGCCAAGGCGCTTCGCCCCCAGAGTGCCAACCAGTAGCGGGCTGTAGCTATCGATTAAAGGACCGAAGAATCGCTCTCCGAACCTATCCCCTTCGACTCTTCCCACCGACAGCACACTCTGCTCGATATCGGGAGCCGGGCAATCGAGCATCGTGGAGACGAAGGTCCTCACCCCGCCCCTTCCGGGCCCTAGCTGTTGAATGATGTGCAGGACCCGAATCATCTCGACCGGCCTGCCAGCACGTCCGCAATCCGCTCGCTCGCATGCCCGTCTCCGTAGGGGTTGGAGGCGTGGCTCATGGCCTCGTACTCAGACTCGTCAGAGAGCAGGCGGCTGAACTCACGGTAGATGACGTCCTCCTCGGTGCCCACGAGTTTCAACGTGCCTGCCGCCACGCCCTCGGGACGTTCGGTGGTGTCGCGCATCACGAGCACAGGCTTGCCCAGACTAGGTGCCTCCTCCTGGATGCCGCCCGAGTCGGTCAGGATGAGGTGGCTGGCGGCCATGAAGTTGTGGAAGTCAAGAACCTCGAGTGGGTCGATGATGTGAAGTCGGTCGAAGCCGTCCAACTCCTCGTGCGCCGCCTTGCGGACGAGCGGGTTCATGTGGATGGGGTAGATCGCCTTGGTGTCGGGATGCTCCTCCATAACGCGGCGGATGGCGCGGAACATGCGGTGCATGGGCTCGCCAAGGTTCTCGCGGCGGTGGGCCGTGATGAGGATGAGGCGGGAGCCCTCCGCCCACTCGAGTTCGGGATGGGAGTACCCCTCGCGCACGGTGGTGCGCAGGGCGTCGATGCCGGTGTTGCCGGTGACCCAGATCTTTGACTCCGGCTTGCCCTCGTCGAGCAGGTTCTGCTTGCTCGCCTCCGTGGGGGCGAAATAGTACTCGCTCACGATGTCGACGGCCTGGCGGTTGAACTCCTCGGGCCAGGGGCTGTAGATGTCGTGCGTGCGCAGGCCCGCCTCGACGTGGCCCACGGGGATCTGAAGGTAGAAGCATGCAAGCGCCGCGGCGAAGCTGGTCGTGGTATCGCCGTGCACAAGAACGACGTCGGGCCTATCGTCCTCGAGGACGGCCTTGAGCTTGAGCAGCACGTCGCACGTAACGTCGAACAGCGTCTGGCCCGGCTTCATGATCGCCAAGTCGTGGTCGGGCGTCACGTCGAAGACGCGCAGCACCTGGTCGAGCATCTCGCGGTGCTGGCCGGTCACGGTCACGACGGTCTCGAACTCATCCGCGCGCGCCCTCAGCTCGTTGACGAGCGGGCACATCTTGATTGCCTCCGGGCGGGTGCCGAAGACGAGCATTACTTTCTTCTTAGTCATTGGCCTTGCTCCTCTTTGACTCCTTGCGGAGAAGCATGTAGAAACGGGTGTTGCCGACCACGTAGCGCTTCACCAGACGCTTGGGCTCCTGCATCATGCGGAAGAGCCACTCCAGGTTCGCTCGCTGCATCCACATCGGGGCGCGCGGGATGTTGCCGGAGACCACGTCGAACGAACCCCCCACGCCCACGAAAGCGCCCTTGGCGCCCAGCTCGCGGAAACGCTCGATCAGGCGTTCCTTCTTGGGCGAGGTGATGCCAACGAACACGATGTCGGGCTCGGCCTGCTCAACCTCGGCGACCACGGCATCGAACTCGTCTTCGCCGAAGTAGCCGTCACGGTAACCCGCAAGGACCATATTGGGATACCTCTCGGACAGTACCTCGGCGGTCTTTGCGACCACTTCGGCTTTGGCGCCTAGCAGGTAGACGCTGTGCCCCTCACGCTCGGCCAGCCCACACAGCTCCCACATGAGGTCGATGCCGGCCACGCGCTCGGGCAAGTCCACGCCCAGCTTCTTGGCGGCCATGACCATGGAGGCGCCATCGGCGTTCACGATCTCGCAGCGGCGCACGCACGCATCCATCTCGGGATCGTCACGCATCTGCAGCAACTTGTCGGCGTTCACGCCGATCAGGTGGGCGAAGCGCCCCTCCTTGATGAGGGCATCGGTCGCCTCGACGGTCTGCCCCATCGTCCAGGGGTCGACGGGGGCGCCCAGGACTTCGACTCGCCCGGGAAGATCAACCGCTGAACCGGTGCCTTCGTAATTCCCTATAGTCTCTTTAGCAAGCGCCATTTCCGCTAACAACCTCAATCACTGTGAGTAGGATTATTTTGAAATCGAAGAAAACGCCCCGTTTGGCGATATATTCCAGGTCGCGACGGACCATCCCGTCGAATCCAGTCGCGTTACGCTCAGTGACTTGCCACCAGCCGGTGATGCCAGGCTTCACGGCAAGACGCTGCAGGTCGTATTCCGTGTACTCCGACACCTCGTTCGGCAGCGGCGGGCGCGGGCCGACGACGGACATCTGGCCCAGAAACACGTTCAGGAACTGTGGGAACTCGTCAATGGAGTGCTTGCGGATGAACTTGCCGATCCTGGTAACGCGCGGGTCCTCCTTCATCTTGAACATGGCACCGGCGATCTCGTTCTGCTCCTTGAGATCTGCCAGGCGCTCGTCGGCGTCCTTGTACATGGAGCGGAACTTCCACATGCGGAAGGTGGACAGGCTGCCATCGCGGTGGGTCTGGCCCACGCGGATCTGGCTGTAGAAGGGGTTGCCCTCGCTCTCAAGGCGGATGGCCGCGGCAAGCACAAGGCTGGGAACGGCGATGACGGCCAGCACGCAGCCGCTGAACACGACGTCAAAGGCGCGCTTAACGGCGCGGTAGACCAAGCGCGAACGATCCCAGTCCATGATGGACTGCTTGGCCTTGTAGCGGCCGGCGCCCTCGCGTCGGTCCATGGCCTGAGCAATGAGCGCTGCCCCCGCAGGCGCATCCGTTGCAAATTGAGTTTTATCCGACATGTTTTCTTCCAAGACTTCGTCCCCGGGTCGGGAATCCTCTCTGTTCTGTGTAGCGATCGCCTGCAACTAGGCGATCGCCTTTTTAAGGTTGCGCATGACGCGCTGCTCGGCCGAAAGCACGGCGAGGCCAACGCGGGTGGTACGCGTCGGCCGCACAGGTTGAGCTCCAAAAAAGCTGTGCTCTTGCGTCTGTTAATGGTTTTGATAAGGCCTTCGTGGCCCAGCAGCGGACCTGCCGTCACTATGACCCGGTCACCGTCTTTTAGGGCCTCGCTCATGGGCACTACGCGGTCCCCCCTATGCGTAAAACTGCCGATGAGCTGGGCCTCTTCTTTTGCCAGCGGCACAAACTGACCGTCCTGGGATAACACCCGGGCAAAGTCGTCCATGCGCAGCAGATACTGTTGCACGGTACGGGGATCTGCCGTGTCGCAGATAAGATAACCGGGAAAGAGCGGCTTGGTCGTATTGACCCATTCGCCGTGTACCTTGATCTCAGTTTGAAATTGAGGATAAAAGAGCTCCTGCATGGCGCCAACCGGCACCACGCGCTCAATGCGCTCGCGCATTACGTCTTCGCGACCGTTAATGACCTGAATCACATACCACACGAGCACCACCCCCTTGCTGTCTTACGTGTGGCTCACGGGGTCTGGGTATGGCTTCGCCAGGGCGCTTGTGCGCGAAGGCGCTCCATATTCAAACCCTGAGCCCAGTTAGACAAGCACGTGGCTCTGCCCCACCGTGAACGGTATGTATGAGTGCAGTGGCTAGAGACGCGGACGTGTATCGCAAAAAAGACCGCGTCCCCAGCTGGCTGCGTGCGGCCCAGTCAAGCGGGAACAAAACTGGACCGCACGCAAACAGCTGTAGGACTGCTACGTTTTGGCATACAACAATTAATTATTTGCATTTGACATAATACTCACTACAAATAAATAACGTCGCATGACTTCTTTATTGGAGCTCGTGGTGTTTCTGGCACCGCCGTTACGGCCGGATGCTGATCGACCCTGCGCTTTGTGGCTTGCTAAAGCCGTGAGCACAGTTGAACTCATGTAACGCTAAGTATCCTAGCACAAGTTGGTAACGAAACTGATTTGGCTTGTGGTGGACAACATATCGTTCATTTAGCGTGTTCAAGGGTGTTGTTTTGGAATGTTGTTCACATTGATGCAGGTTATTGAGGTATTGGCGGTGATTAGGGGCGTTCCTTAAGCACAAATGGAACGGCGAGCTGCACTGGTAATTGCTTTTGTATAACAAACTATGTACAGACATGGGAAATAAATTGTGCAACTTTTTGTTGGCGTAGGTGGGGTTTGCAGCGCGTGGTGTTTTGGCATCAAAAAAAGCCTTCGGAATTCCGAAGGCCTTTGCATTCACGATGGTGGAGACGAGGGGGATCGAACCCCTGACCTCTTGACTGCCAGTCAAGCGCTCTCCCAGCTGAGCTACGCCCCCGTGACGAGGAGATACTATAGGGGAAGATTCTTAGTTGTGCAAGAAGTTTTTTTGGGTTGATTCTCGCACTTACGGGTTTTCCTGGGACGGGGCTGAATTGACTGATTATGACTTCGGCAAAATCAGTCAATTAACCCACCGTCCCGATAAAACCCTCACGCGGCGGCACCTTACTTGTAGAGGTAAGCGATTGCGGTTCCTTGGTGGACTTGGATCTTGGCCGTTTTCCGGACGACATTAGAGATGCCAGTGTCAGCCAAGAGTCCTAGGGGGGAATGATTTAGTTCCCATTCTAGGCCGTGTTCGCTTACCTCGGTGTTTGGGGCAATGGCGATGATGGAGAACGTCTTGCCTTTAGCGCCTTCGATAGTCCACGATTCGCCCGCGTGGAGGATGCGAGCGACCACCTTGTCCTCGGCAATCCAGACAGGGGCATCCTCATAGCCTGCAAGCAGCCCCAGTACGGAAAGCGCCATATCCGGGCGGCCACCGGTGGCGGAGGTCGCAACTACTTCGGCACCCGGCCAGCGACGGCGGACGGAATCGAGCGCCAGCGCCAGATCGGTATAGTCCTTGTAGGGGTCGTGGCGCTCCACCTCAAAGGCTTCGGTGGCATCGACCAACGCTCGGCCAGCATCGCTCACCGTGTCGGCATCCCCCACATAAACGTCGCAGCCCAGACCGGCGCCCAGCAGCGCGTCGAGCCCGCGGTCCACGGCGACAACGTGATCGCACTCCCCTGCCAGGTGGCACAGCAACTCGGGGCTCGCCACCACGGGCGAGCCGCAGACCACTAATACCTTGCAAGCCACAGCCCTCGCCTATCCCTCAAACGAAAGCACGCAGGTCAAGTCCAGGTCCTCATAGCTATCGATAAAGATATCGCAGTTGGCACGCACATCGTCGCGCTTCATGCGGCCGTGCGGGTCATAGATGCCCACGCGCTTAAAGCCGGCGACCCCAGAGCTCTTAAGGCCAAAGACGGCGTCCTCAAACACCCACGCGCGCTCAAACTTGCACCCATGGCGCTCCTCCAGGCGGCGCAGCGCCAGCTCATACACATCGGGGAACTGCTTAGAGCGACCTGCCTCGCCCGTGGTGGTCACAAACTCCATGTAGGCATCGAGCCCGGCACCCGCAAGCGCAGACTTAACCAGCTCGGCTGGCGTGGACGTGGCAACGCACATGGCAATACCGGCCCCCTACGCCTGCTCCAAAAATGCCAGGAGGCCCTCGCGCGGCGGCACCTTGGAGTACCCATCAATCAAA
>CAUDAE010000107.1 GCA_958447445.1 uncultured Collinsella sp. | reverse complement strand
ATATAGGCACACAAGGTCAAAGGCGGCACCATGATCCTCCTGGTCGACAAGATCGAAAAAAGCTTCGGCGCACGCGTCCTCTTTAGCGGCGCGTCCTTCCAGATCAACCCCGGCGAGCGCTTCGCGCTCGTGGGACCCAACGGCGCCGGCAAAACCACCATGCTCAAGATCATCATGGGCATCGACAGCCCCGACTCCGGCCAGGTCCAGTACGCCAAGGACTGCCAGGTGGGCTACCTAGAGCAGGAAACCAACCTGGAGCACAAGGACACTACCATCCTCGCCGAGGTCATGGCCGCCGCCAAGGAAATCCGCCGCATGGGCGAGCGCGCCAACGAGCTGCAGGCCCAGATCACCGAGCTCTCCGAGCAGGGCAAGGACGTCGACGCACTCCTCAACGAGTACGGCATGGTCCAGGACCGCTTTGAGCACCTGGGCGGCTACGAGCTCGAGAGCAACGCTCGCAAGATCCTGTCCGGCCTGGGCTTTAAGGTCAACGACTTTGAGCGCCCGTGTTCCGAGTTCTCGGGCGGCTGGCAGATGCGCATCGCGCTCGCCAAGCTCTTCCTGCGCCATCCCGACTTGCTGCTTCTGGACGAGCCCACCAACCACCTGGACCTCGAAAGTGTCCAGTGGCTGCGCGGCTTTATCGCCAACTACGACGGCGCCGTCCTCATCGTCAGCCACGACCGCGCCTTCATGGACGCCTGCGTCGACCACGTCGCCGCCCTCGAAAACCGCCGCGTGACCACCTACACCGGCAACTACAGCAGCTACCTTAAGCAGCGCGAGGACAACCTGGAGCAGATGCGCGCCAAGCGTGCTGCCCAGGAGCGCGATATCGCTCACATGCAGGTCTTCGTCGACAAGTTCCGCTACAAGCCCACCAAGGCAGCCCAGGCCCAGGAGCGCATCCGCAAGATCGAGCAGATCAAAAAGGAGCTCGTCATCCTGCCCGAGGGCCACAAGCACATCGACTTTAAGTTCCCCGATCCGCCGCGCTCCGGCGACATGGTCGTCGGCCTGGAGGGCGTGTCCAAGTCCTACGGCAACAAGCACATCTACAGCGATATCGATCTCAAGCTCTACCGCGGCGAGCATGTGGCGCTCGTCGGCCCCAACGGCGCCGGCAAGTCCACGCTTATGAAGATCATCGCCGGTCTGGAGCCGCCCGCTACCGGCACGCGCGACCTGGGCACGAACGTGGGCGTGGCCTATTACGCCCAGCACGCGCTCGAAGGCATGACCGAGTCCAACACCGTCCTGCAAGAAATCGACACCGTCACGCCCAAGTGGACCGTGCCTCAGCAGCGCAGTCTGCTGGGCGCCTTCCTGTTTAGCGACAACGATTCCATCGAAAAGCAGGTACGCGTCCTCTCCGGTGGCGAAAAGGCCCGTCTGGCCCTGGCCAAGATGCTCGTGGCGCCCGAGGCGCTCCTGTGCCTGGACGAGCCCACCAACCACCTGGACATCGACTCAGTGGACATGCTCGAGAACGCCCTGCAAAACTTCCCCGGCACCATCGTGCTGATCAGCCACGACGAGCACCTGGTGCGCGCCGTTGCCAACCGCGTCATCGACATCCGCGACGGCAAGGTCACGGTCTACGACGGCGACTACGACTACTACCTCTACAAGCGCGAGGACCTCGCAGCCCGCGCCGCCGCCGAGGCGTCCACGGAGAGCACGCCCGCCGCGGCCAAGTCCACTAAGGCCAGTGCCGCTCAGGCCGACACCCCCGCCGCGGCGCCTAAGCCAGCCGAGGGCAAAAAGACCAAGGAGCAAAAGCGCGCCGAGGCCCAGGCCCGCGCTGCGCTCAACAAAAAGCTCAAGGGCGTGCGCAACCAGCTCAAGAAGATCGAGACAGAGCTGGACAAGAAGCGCGCCCGCTATGACGAGCTTATGGAATTGATGGCGAGCGAAGAACTTTATGCCGATCAGGATAAGTTCAACGCCGCGCTGGGGGAATATAACGGCCTTAAGCAAGAGCTGCCCAAGCTCGAGGACGAATGGCTCGAGCTTTCCACCCAGATTGAAGAGGAGACCGCGCGTGAACTCTCGTAAGGCCGCTGCCGTGGCGATGAGCATCATCGCCATCGCCTGTCGCATCTGCGGCATCTTTATGAGCGCGATGACCGTGTTGCTGTGCTTTAGCGGCCTCACCGCCAAGCTGCAGATCGTGGGCTTTGTCGTAGAGCTTTCGCGCGCGCTGCCGAGCGCCATCGCCGGGTACGGCGTCATCACATCGCCCTTCGGCGGTGTGTTCCGCCTGGATTACGCCATCGTAGCCGTCATTTTGTTTGTGGCCGATTACCTGCTCACGCGCGCCTCGCGCCGCGTCCGCTAGGGGAGCGCCATGTCCAGCAGCTACCTCATGAACCTGCTCGCGAGCGCCGTCGCCGTCATCGCGGGCATCGTCATCCACGAGAGCGCACACGCCGCCGCGGCCTGGGCGCTCGGCGACAAGACGGCCCGCTCGCGTGGTCGTGTCTCGCTCAACCCGCTCAACCATATCGACCCGTTTGGCACCATCCTCCTGCCGCTGCTCATGCTTGCCGCCGGCGGCCCGGTGTTCGCCTTTGCCAAGCCCGTGCCCGTCTACCTCAATAACCTCAAGCACCCCAAGCGCGACGAGGTCCTGGTGAGCGCGGCCGGCCCTGCATCGAACATCGCGCTCGCGTGTCTCGCAGCCGCCCTCATGCGCGCGACATACGGCAACCTCTACACCAGCATGTCCTTTGCCGTGGCGTCCCAAATCATGAACTTCGGTGCCACCTTTATCGTGGTCAACCTGTCGCTCGCGTTCTTTAACCTCATCCCGATCCCGCCGCTCGACGGCTCGTCGATCATCGTTCCGTTCCTCAAAGGCAAGGCGCTCGCCAACTACTACCGTCTGCAGCAATACGCCATGCCGATCCTTATCATCGTGCTGTACCTGCTGCCCATGTGGACCGGCATCGACGTGATCGGCCGTTATTTCGACGTTACCGTGTATCCGCTAGCGGAGCAGCTGCTCAACTTCGCAATCGCCGGCATCTAGGGTAAACTTACAGGTCGACCGTGCAAAACGGTCGTAACATGCACCCAAACCGCGCCGCGAAGGCGCCGTCAAAGGAGGTCGAAGATGTCGTATCGCGTGTCGACGCAGGTCTACAGCGGACCGTTCGACCTGCTGCTGCAGCTGGTAACCCGCCAAAAAGTTGATATCGGTGCCATCTCGATCAGCGAGGTGGCCGAGCAGTACCTTGCCGAGGTCGAGCGCATCGAGGCACTGGACCTAGACGTAGCGAGCGACTTTTTGCTGGTCGCGGCAACCCTTTTGGACATTAAGGCCGCCTCGCTGGTGCCGCAGGAGGCCCCCAGCAAATCCGTCGACGATGACGAGGACGACGAAGACCTCGAGGAACTCAGCGCGCTCGACGGCGACGCCCTGCGTGAGGTACTGATCCAGCGCCTGATCGCGTACAAGCAGTTTAAGGGCGCAGCGGCGGCCCTTGGCGCGCGCATGCAGTCCGAGAGCCGCATGCATCCGCGCGTTGCCGGCCCCGACCCTGAGTTCTTGGGCCTTATGCCCGACTACCTGGCCGGCATTACCCTGCGCGGCCTCGCCGTCATCTGCGCCGACCTGGACGGCAAGCGCCAGACCTTCCTGCTGGAGGCCGAGCACGTGGCACCGCATCGCGTGCCGCTCGACCTGACGGTGGCATCGGTCGACCGCTTTACCATGGCGCACCAAACCTGCACCTTCCGCGAGCTGCTGGACGGCGACGCCACCACCGAGCAGCTCGTCGTTACCTTCCTGGCCATGCTCGAGCTCGCCAAGCGCGGCTCGCTCACGTTGAGCCAGGACGAGATCTTTGGAACCATTCAAATCAACCGCGTCGAGGGCGCCGAGGCATACGTGCCCGGCGAGGGCCCCGAGCTCACCGAATAGGAGCCGCAACCATGTCAACCCTTTCCACGCTAGAGGCAAACAGCCTCAAAGGCGCCCTCGAGGCGCTGCTGCTGGTGTCGAGCGACCCCGTGAGCGCACCCGCGCTGGCAGGTGCGCTGGATATCGCCCCGGGAGAGTGCGCGTCGCTGTTGGCCGAGCTCAAGGTTGAGTACGAGGAGGCCAATCGCGGCTTTCAGCTGCGCGAAGTCGCCGGTGGCTGGCGTCTGTTTACACACCCCGCCTACCACGATGTGGTCGAGGCCTATGTACTGAGCTGGGACACGCAAAAACTGTCGCAGGCGGCGCTCGAGACCCTGGCCGTCATCGCCTACCACCAGCCCGTCACGCGCGAGGTGGTCAAGGGCATCCGCGGCGTCAACTCCGACGGCGTCATCGCGTCGCTCGTTGACAAGGGTCTGGTGCGCGAGCTCGGCCGCGACCCCCAGCGCGGTCAGGCCATCATCTACGGCACGACCAACGCCTTTTTGGAGAAGTTCGGTCTGCGCTCCACCCGCGATCTGCCCGACCTGGAACAGTTTGCCCCCGACGAGCAGTCGCGTCAGTTTATCCGCGAGCGCCTAAGCGGCCGCAGCATCCAGTCCACGCTCGAAGAGCAGGCCGAGGACCTGGACGAAGAGCGCGAACTGATCGATATCGATGTTGAAGATGTTGAGGCAGTCGAGGACGAGGATACCCTGGTTGTCGACGATACCTCGGAGGACATGCATGACGAGGACTAACGAAGCAGAGGTGACGCGCGCCGCAGGCGCCACAACGCCCGCAGGCGACGCCCAGCCCGTCTACCCGCACACGATGCGCCTGCAGCGCTTTTTGGCGCGCGCGGGCGTGGCGAGCCGCCGCGGCTCGGAGGACCTGATGACCGCCGGCCGCGTGACGGTTAACGGCGAGGTCGCAACCGAGCTGGGCACCAAGGTTGATGTGGACCGCGACCATATCGAGGTCGACGGCATGACCGTCAAGCTCAACCAGGGCGCCGTGTACCTGATGCTCTATAAGCCGACCGGCTACCTCACCACCATGAGCGACCCGCAGGAGCGCCCCTGTGTGGCGGACCTGGTTCCGCGCGACCGATTTCCGGGCCTCTTTCCGGTGGGCCGCCTAGACCGCGACACTACGGGCCTTTTGCTCTTTACCACCGACGGCGACCTGTCGCAGGATCTGCTGCATCCCAGCAAGCACGTCTACAAGACCTATCAGGCGCTGGTGGACGGCCACCTGACCGATCGTGACTTGGAACCACTCCGTCGCGGCATCGAGCTCGACGACGGCCTGTGCCAGCCGGCAATCTGCCGCGTCATTAACGCGCGCAAGGCCGAGGCCGTGGCTCCGCAAGGCGTAAAACCCGGCACCACCGCCGTGGAGGTTATCATCCGCGAGGGCCGCAAGAACCAGGTCAAACGCATGCTGAGCAAGATTCACCACCCGGTGATCCGCCTGCATCGCTGTAACTTTGCCGGCCTGGAGCTCAAGGACGTGGCCAAGGGCTCGTGGCGCGAGCTCACCGACCGCGAGGTGCAGATCCTCAAGGCCGGCGGTATCCCGCCCAAGCAGGCCGCCTCCAAGCGCGCCGCCGCGCCCGCGTCCAACACCGCGAGCTGCACGCGCCACCACGGCAGCCACGGCTCCGCGCCCAAGCGCAACACCTACCGCGAGCGCTACACAGGCTAGACAACCCGCCGCGCCTCAACGTCCGCGTCCCATACCAGCACGTCAACCACCGAAAGGAAGCATTGCATGATCGTCGCCATCGACGGCCCCGCCGGTTCCGGCAAGTCCACCATTGCCAAGGAGATCGCCCGCCAGCTGGGCTTTAACAAGCTCGACACGGGCGCCATGTATCGCGCCGTCACCTTCGCCGCGCTCGACCGCGGCATCGACCTGGACGACGAGCCGGCCATCGACGCCCTCGCCGAGCAGATCGAGATTCGCTTTACCAACAGCACCGGCGAGGACACGCGCCTGACCATCGACGGCCAGGACGCATCGGCTGCCATCCGCACCCCGCAGGTGGACGCCAACGTCTCCAAGGTCTCGGCCTACCCGGGCGTGCGCGCCGCCATGCTCATCCATCAGCGCCGCGCCGCCGAGGACCGCGATATCGTGGCCGAGGGTCGCGACATCGGCACCGTCGTGTTCCCC
>CAUDAE010000106.1 GCA_958447445.1 uncultured Collinsella sp. | reverse complement strand
GGCACCGCCGGGCCAACGGCATTTGAAAGGGGTACGCACGAGTAAAAGGAGCTGCGCGACCATGGGTAAAACGGTTCTTACCTTCGGCGAGATCATGATGAGACTCTCACCCAAAGACCACCTGCGTATTGAGCAGGCAACCGAGTTTGACGTCCGCTACGGCGGCGCCGAGGCCAACACTGCGCTTTCCCTGGCCTACCAGGGCGACAAGGCCGCTTACGTCTCCGTTGTCCCGGCCAACCGTCTGGGCGAGTGCGCCCTGCGTTCGCTGAAGGCCTACGACGTCGACACCACGCGCGTCGTGCGTCAGGGCGACCGCCTTGGCTCCTATGTGTTTGAGGTCGGTGCCTCGCAGCGCGGCAACGGTTGCGTCTACGACCGCAAGTACTCTGCCATCAACATGGCCAAGCGCGACGTCTTTGACTGGGACGAGATCCTCAAGGGCATCGATGTCTTCTATTTCTCCGGCGTGACCCCCGCCGTCTCCGATGAGATGGCCGCCGCCTGCAAGGATGCGCTCGCCGCCTGCCGCGCCAAGGGCATCACCACCGTGTGTGACGTGAACTATCGCGGCAAGATGTGGTCGCCCGAGAAGTCGCAGGCCACCATGAGGGAACTCCTGCCGCTCGTCGACATCTGCATCGCCAACGACGAGGATGCGCCTGCTGGCCTCGGTATGACCTGCGTCTCTGGCTCCCTTGCCCACGGCATCGAGGAGCGCGACACCTATGTCGAGATGGCCCGTCAGATCTGCGCCGAGTACGGCTGCAAAAAGGTCGCCTCGGTCGTCCGCAACATCTCTTGCGTCGAGCGCTCCATCTGGATGGGCATGCTCTTTGACGCCGAGAGCGGCGAGTACTGGTTCTCCCCTGCTCACGATGTGCACGTGCTCGAGGGTGTTGCCGCCGGCGACGCTTTCAACGCCGGCCTGGTCCACGCCCTCATCAACGACTTCGATCCGCAGGCTGCCGTCAACTACGCGATTGCGGCTTCGATCCTCAAGCTCACCATCAAGGGCGACTCCAACTTGGTGACCGCAGACGAGATCGCAGCCGTGGCATCCGCCGCCGACGGTGGCACCCGCGTCGCGCGCTAGTCCGTCTCCATTCCGCGGGCCGCAGCTTTCCAATCCCATACCCCTGCGGCCCGCTCCCTGATTCCTCCGGCCGGGCAAAACCACCAGTCCCATTCCGGTTTTGCCTGGCATTCCCTACATGACTGGTCGAGCAGCCGGTTTTGGAATTGCTTGAACCCCAAGCAGTGCCTCCGATAACCGATCCAAAATCGGCTCCTGACCAGCACATTTGGTAATCACGCGCCCATGCGCGCCACACATCGAAAGGAACATCATGTTCGATCAGTTCTACACCACGCTTGAGTCCCTGGGCATCGTGCCGGTCGTTGTGCTCGACAAGGTCGAGAACGCCGCTCCGCTCGCCCACGCCCTTATGGCAGCTGGCATGAAGTCCGCCGAGGTCACCTTCCGCACCGCCTGCGCCGCCGAGTGCATCGCCGCTATGGCCGAGGCCGAGCCCGAGATGTGCGTTGGCGCCGGCACTGTCCTGACCGTCGAGCAGGTTGAGCAGGCCCGCGCAGCCGGTGCCAAGTTCATCGTCTCCCCGGGTTACAACGAGGACGTCGTGAAGCACTGCATCGACATCGACCTGCCCGTCCTTCCCGGCACCGTGACCCCCTCCGAGGTCACCGCAGCCGAGAACCTGGGCCTCAAGGTCACCAAGTTCTTCCCCGCGTCCCAGTATGGCGGCCTGAACACCATCAAGGCCCTCGCCGCTCCGTTTGTCGGTCACCGCTTTATGCCTACCGGCGGCGTGAGCACCGCCAACGTCGAGGAGTACCTGAGCTCCTCCGCCATCATCGCCTGCGGTGGCACCTGGATGGTCAAGCCGGCCCTGTTTGCCGACGGCGACTTCTCCAAGGTCGAGCAGATCGCCCACGAGGCCATGGACGTCGTCAAGAAGGTCCGCGGCTAGGTTTAGCTCTCTATCGTGAAAGGGGGCGTGCCCTAAACCTCGCCCCCTTTCTTTTAAAGCGGCTCGGAAGCGCGCCGTTTCCGTCACGAACAAGAACCAAAACCGTCTTGTATGCTGATAGAACGTGACGGAAGCGACACGCCCCCGAGCCGCTTTGCCTACTCGGCTGGCAACCGCGCCCAGTTGAGCCACATCGACAAAAAGCGAGCCATCAAAACAGCTGCGGCGCCGTCTGGAGGAATGGACCCTTGCTTCCGGTCTTTTCCTCCAAGCGGCGCCGCAGCTTTGTGCCCCGGTTACGCCCCAACGCAGTTGCGGTGAAATAGGGACTGTTTGCGCCACCTAGGCCGCAAAACAGTCCCTATTTCACCGCAACTTATATGGGGATTGATTAGATGAACGAGTCTTTGGACAGCTCAAAATAGTCGGGATGCAAGGCGATAACCGGACCTTGCTCTTCGGGCATCAGGTGCAGGTGTGTCTCTGCCAGATAGCTCGCCGCGTCGGTATCGCCCCTCTTAATGGCCTCGAGAATCCGGCGATGCTGCCGACGAATCGGCTCCCAATCCAAATCCTGCGACACCATACGCAACCAGTTATATCGCTCAAAATGCGTGTTGATGCTCTTCATCCAATCCCACAACATGTGACGACCGGCAATCTCAAAACATGTCTCATGGAACAGGTTATCCAGGTCAAAGAAACGGCGAGTTTCGCCATGGTCGAGCGACTCGGACTCGGTAAGAATCTGCTCGAGCCGCTGCTTTTGCTCGGGCGAGGCGGCCGAACAGCATTTAATAAGCACGCTTCTCTCGAGCTTCTCGCGCAAGAAACAAGCATTCTCGGCGCGTTCCATGCTGATCTTAGAAACGTAGGTGCCGCTTTTGGGACGCGTTTCCACCAGCTCCTGCTCGCGCAGGCGCACAAAGGACTCGCGAATGGGCGTGCGCCCGATTCCCGTCTCCTTTTCCAGACCAATCGCCGAAAGGCGCGTGCCGGGCTTGAGCTCGGCATAGATAATCTTGGAGCGTAATGCGTTGTATGCCTGATCTTGCAGGCTCTGATAATGCTGGTGCTGTTCCATAAAGCCCTCGGATAAACCCTCGGTTAGTCGAATACCACCATGCAATACTATCGCATCCCCCGCCCCCTCATAAGTTGCGGTGGAATAGTTCCTGTTCAAGGCCTTCAGCAGCAAAAACAGGAACTATTCCACCGCAACTACAGCCAACGAGTTGTTGCGATTAGGTGAACGTTCACCTTTTTATTGTTTTTCTCTTCGCAAATAAAATCCCGTGCGTATACTTAGGCTCAAACGAAACCGATTTCGTTGAGCGTGGGCAATAGGATGCTAAGACGCCCCCTACCATCTTGGCATCTTATCGCCCACGCAATACCATTTGCTTTCTTCCCGTCTCGTTGGACCTTTAGTCCCATTCCGGCACAGCGAGACACTTCCTAGACGACTGACCGTGGGGCCGGCTTTTCTGCTTTTGCAGCAGTGCCTCCGATAACCCTCTTTTGCCGGCCCGGGTCAGCTTTTTCACACAACCGAAAGGACGGGTAGCAACATGCGACCGCTCATCATCATGCATGGCGAGAACATCGACTGGTGCCATACCGTCATCAGAATGCTGATGTATCTTGTGGGCGTTGCAGTACTGGCACTCGGTATGAGTCTCCAGACGGCATCCGGCCTGGGCGTCGCCGCGCTCACGTGCTTTGCCACAACCCTATCCATGCTCACTGGCAAGACGCTCGGCTTTTGGATCACCGCAACCTACGTCGCCTACATCGTGGCGCAATTAGCCATCTTGCGAAGCGAGTTCCAGCCGCGCATCCTGCTCGAGTTGTTCTTCTCAACGTTGATTGGCGGCTTGACCGACCTCTTCATGGCGGTCAACCCACTGCATCCCACGGCACTCCCCACACAGATTGCAACCATGCTGCTCTCCCTCGCTGTCACCGCATTTGGCGTAAGTCTCGTCGTCAACATGGGCGTTGTCCCCAACGCGCCCGACGGCTTGGTGCAAGTCATTGCCGAAAAGCTTAAACGCCGCTTTGGTGACGTAAAAGTCGTGTTTGACTGCTCACATGTCGCCGCCTCGCTCGCGTTGTCGCTGATCTTTATGTACAACCTGGGCGGCTTTGGCGTCACGACCGCCATCTCGGCACTGTTCCTGGGCCATGCCATCAACGTCGCCAACAAGCTGTTCGCCCAGCGCTTTATCCGCGCGGCATTTGGAAAATAGCACCACCGCAAAACCCGCGAGTAGCGCTTACTTTACTATATCTCACTATACTTTGCTATATCTTGCTATACTTTGCTATATCTTGCTATATCTTGAGCAAAGGTGGCTCACATGCAAACAAACCCTTTTAAGCCCACAGCAGGTAAAACACCTCCCACGATTATCGGCCGCGAAGATGTGCTCGAAGAATTCAATGAGGGCCTCGTCAACGGGCCTGGTGCCCCGGGGCGCCTAATGCGCATAGCCGGCGTCCGTGGAACGGGCAAGACGGTCCTCCTTGACGAGTGCTCACGTTTGGCGCAAAGCCGTGGCTGGACGGTCATAAAAGAGGTCGCAACCGAGGGACTTTGCCAACGCATTCTCGAACAGCTGCAGCCCAAATTCCAGGCCAAACACGCCAGATTTGAGCCCACCGTAGCTGGCATATCCATCGGCAGCATAGACATTGAGCGAATCGGTCCATCGCTACGCGACGCCATGAGACAGACAATATCCAAGAATGAAAATGGCCTGCTCATCACTCTCGACGAGGTTCAAGACGCAGAGCTCGATGAGGTTCGAACGCTCTCCATTGCGATTCAGCAGGTTATCGGCGAAGACCTTGATATAGCCTTTGTTTTTGCGGGGCTGCCTTCGATGATTGAAAGCATCATCAACGGAAAGACACTTACGTTTTTGCGCCGTGCCCTCCCCTTTGACCTGAAGGCTGTGGCAGTAACCGAAGTGTCGTACTCCCTCGAGGAAACCATTGAAGCGTCTGGCATGGAGTTGCAGCCAGGTATTGCCGGCCAACTTGCCGAGGCAACGCAAGGTTATCCTTTCATGATCCAACTCGTTGGATACTACGCATGGCAGTTGGCAAGACGCGCACATACACCGATTATTGGAGAAGAAGAAGCCGAGCGCGGCATTGCAACGGCACGCGAACGCTTCTGTGCCATGGTGATTGAGCCCGCGCTACAGCGCATTCCGCCCACGTGCATCGCTTATCTGCTGAGCATGGCATCTTTGGGGCAGACGAGCTCGACCAGCATGGTTGCCGATGCCCTAAACAAAACGCCTCAACAGGTGAGTTCCGTCCGCAGCCGCCTGTTAAGAGAATCGATTATCGAGGCTCCCTCGTACGGCAAGGTCTCATTTGCCATCCCCTACATGCGCGACTACCTCTACGAGCACAAAGCCGAACTGGAAGTTGAACTGTAGAAACGGCAACTGCCCTGCAAGACGAAAACCGTTTTCGTACGGATTTAAAGCAGACGTAAACGATTTTCGTCTTGATTTGCGTACGGAATTAAGACGTAAATTGCGCTTTCGTACGCTTATTACCAGACGCACATTGTTTTCGTCCGGCCGTGCGTCCCCAATCTCGACGAAAAGAGCCCCGAGCTCGTATTGAACTGCATCCCAATTCTTGGACGGGCGCCGATGCCCTGATCTCTGCCATGTCGAGGTGCGAGATCAAATCCTTGGCGCGCTCGCCGGAGTGGTATGCCTTGTTCGGCGCCACCTTCCTGTAGAGCTTCTTGAGCTTCGTCTTCCCCTTGTTGCCCGGCGGCATCTCCGTCTCAGGTGGCAGCCCTAGGAAGGACAGGACGCCGGGCAGGTCGCACAGCATCACGTCCTCGATGTCGGCCTTGGCCGCCAGGTCGACGACTCTCTGCGCTGTCGACGAGATGTTCGGGGTGCTGCTACCGCCCGCTGGTTCGGAAGCTGGCGGGCAGTAGCGGGCAGTAGCGGCAGTAGCGGTGTGGCTCGATAGGCCCGAATATCCGTAAGGAAGGTGCTCGCTCTCATATGTGCTGATATGCCTCGCCTCGCGAACCTTGGGATGCTTCCTGAGGTAATCCCTCAATTCGAGCCACTCTTTATGCTCATAACGCTTCGAAATCGTTTCCCCGTCGACAGTTTCCTTCACATAATGGTATGTTCGAACGCCTTCGAAGATCGCGTCGGAAATGTTGGTGTAAGCGCGCCGACGGCTGACCGCCAAACGC